>NZ_JACUZZ010000003.1:0-332301 GCF_014851595.1 Rhizobium sp. RHZ01 | reverse complement strand
TGCTTCATGTTGATGATCTGGTCGAGCCGGGATCGGAATAAATCCTGTTCACCCGTTTGGCGCCGTTCGCGTGGTTTACCCATTCCTGGCTCTCCGATTCACCGCGATAAACCCAGTGAATCACGCTTCGCCAACCAGGGAAACCTCAAACTGATTTTGCAAGGAAACAGCCCGTTCGGTGGCTGTTTCCGGCAATTAGAAGATCTGCAGATCCTTCGATTCCTATGTCTAATCAGCAGCTTCCGTGTTCTTCACGGCCGACGAACAATGTTGCTTTCGTCGAACGTTAGAATCTTCGGCTTCAGCGATGATAGTTTGCTTCGCCCAAATAGTCCGAAATCTCTTCATGCCGCCCGTTTGCAACATTCAGCCATCGCCGCCCATCTGAATCGCCTCAGGGCGATCGCGCATTGAGGGCCGTGACCGGACCAGTGGTTGAGCCACGCCCCATGGCGAAAGCGCGCTTCAAACCCTTACCTGACAACGCCGTTCTGCCTCCGACTCTTGTGCACTTTCACTTCGCGAGGACGAGGACAACGCAATAGTAGCTCATGGTCGTCAGTAATAGCAGCGAAGCCGATGCCGCGAAAAGCACTCGTTTCCCTTTGCTGGCCACCGTCCGCATATTGACCGAGAGGCCGAGGGCGGCCATCGCAACGACCGTTAGGCCGCCCGAGATCGTCAGGAGGATCGGGATGAGGGCGGTGGGAATGAGCCCCATCGAACGGGCGATCACGACGACGATGAAGCCGATGATGAACCAGGGAACAAGACCGCGCTGCGCCTGCGCGCAGTCTCTGTGGTCCGTCCGGAGAAGGCCGAGAACGAAGATGACCGGCCCCAACATCAAGACGCGCAGGAGCTTGATCACTGTTCCGGTCTGCACGGCGACCAACCCCGCAGGAGCGGCCGCAGCGAGGACCTGCGGCACCGCATAGACGGTCAGGCCGGCCAGCGCACCATATTGTCTCGCCGTCATGCCCGCATAGACATAAATCAGCGGCAAAATGAGCAAGGAGGCAACGCCCAGGACCGCGGTGAAGGCGAGCGCGGCAGCAACCTCATCGGAATCCGCGTCGATGACCGGCGCTACGGCGACGACGGCGGAGTTGCCGCATATCGAATTGCCGCAGGCGATCAGCATGGCAAGTCGGTCCGACAGGCCGCACAATCGAGCGACGAGGAAGCTGACGCAGATCGAGATGACCACGATCGCCACGACACAGACAACAAGTGTCGCACCGGCACTCCACAGCGTCCCGAAACTCAGGGACGCGCCAAGGAGCACGATGGCGATCTCGAGCAATGTCTTGGAGCTGAAGCTGATACCAGGCTGCCAGGATTTCCTGCTGGGCAAAGCCGTTCGCGTGACGATCCCGATAACGATCGCAAAGACGAGCGCTTCCAATGGACCGACGCCGAACACCGCAAGTTCGAGCCGCTCGAACAGATCAGCAGCGGCAGCAACGCCAATACAGACGAGCAGGCCAGGAACGATCTGGCTGCTATGTTTGAAATAGTTCTGGAGGGTCATCGGGGCACCTGGAATTCAGAGATTGCCCTTCAGATTTTTCAGCTAATTGCGTCGACTTCCATCGAATATTCTTCTACATTTTATTCGAGAAAGTAGAATGATTTCCCATGACCTTTGAACAGCTTGCAATTTTTGTCGCGGTGGCGGAGCGCGAGCATCTCACCAAGGCCGCCGCCTCGATCAATCTTACGCCATCCGCCGTCAGCACGGCCATCAAGAACCTGGAGCACCGTTATGGCGTCGAGCTTTTTCACCGAGTCGGCCGGCGCATCGAGCTGACGGAGAGCGGCCGGATTTTTCTCTCCGAGTCGAAAACGCTGCTGGCGAGAGCGCGCGCAACCGAACTCGTACTCAGCGAACTCGGCGGGATGCAGCGGGGAACGCTCAGCGTCTTCGCCAGCCAGACGATCGCAAGCTACTGGCTGCCCTCCCGTCTCATGCGGTTTCATGCCTCTCACCCCGGCATCGACCTCAACCTCACCATCGGCAACACCCGTACAGTGGCCGACGCCGTCATCAATGGCGAGGCCGATGTCGGCTTCGTCGAGGGCGATCTCGATGAGCCGGCGCTTGCCGCATCGGTGATCGACCAGGACGAACTGGTGGTCGTTGTGGCGGCAACCCACCCCTGGGCTGACGCCAAGACGCTTGCCGCCAGCGATCTCACGACCGCCCGCTGGGTGATGCGCGAGGTTGGTTCTGGAACCCGCTCGGTA
The DNA here is from genome assembly GCF_014851595.1 of Rhizobium sp. RHZ01. NCBI lineage: Bacteria > Pseudomonadati > Pseudomonadota > Alphaproteobacteria > Hyphomicrobiales > Rhizobiaceae > Rhizobium > Rhizobium sp. RHZ01. The sequence continues at coordinate 330,051 of NZ_JACUZZ010000003.1, read as the reverse complement.
TTCGAGCATGCGCTGGCCAAGATCGGTGTCAATTCCGATGATCTGAATGTCGCGATGGTGCTTCCCTCCAACGAGGCGATCTTGTCGGCGCTGAAAGACAGCATATGTGCCGCCGCCGTTTCCCGCCTTGCTGCCCAACAGCACATCGAAGCCGGCAAGCTCATCGAAATCAACTTCTGCCGGCCGATTCGCGAGTTCCGACTCCTGAGACACAAGGAGCGGCACAGCAGCAAGGCCGCCTCGAGGCTAATCGAGATGTGCCGCCATTCGGCTCAAAGCTCATCCAGCGCTAAAACGGTTGCGGCAAACTATGTGCCGGCTCGATAAAATACCGGGGCCGGTCTTCCTGCAGCCCGCATAGTCGTAGCGATTATTCCACAACAGCGGCTTATGTGGCAGATTTTCCAATAATCCAGTAGCTTAGCCAAATCAGGTGGCGACGGTTCGGATCCTTTCAAGAGCACAAAATTGCCGCAAGCGATTGATGATGGTTCGAAACTTCTTGTTGATTTGTCATTCAAATGCATTACCTTCTCTTCAGACGTGGAGAAAGCTATGGCTGCAAATGCACTTGTCCAAACGCGCATTGATGCCGAAATTCGGGATCGTGCCTCCGCCGTGCTTGAGAGCATGGGCCTTACGGTATCGGACGCAGTCCGTATCCTGCTGACCCGCACGGCAAACGAGGGCGCGCTGCCCCTCGAACTCCTTTCGAGTAGCGAGGCGCATGACGCTTGGTTTCGCACTAGGGTGCTTGAGGCGCTGAACGATACCCGACCGGACATCTCAGATAATGAGGTTGATGCCCATTTTGCGGAACGTCGAGCGGCAGCCCGACTTAGGGCGAGCGCGCGCAAATCGTGAAGCTTACTTGGTCTGCGTTCGCGTTATCTGATCGCGATGCCATATTCACATATATCGAGACAGATAATCCTTCAGCTGCCGTCTTGATCGATGAACGGATTGTGGCCGTAACTCGCCGCCTGATCGATTTTCCTGCAAGCGGTCGCATTGGCAGAATTCCTGGCACGCGCGAACTTGTGATCAACGGGACGCCGTATGTAGCGGCGTACACCGTGAGTGAAACAACCGTACGCATTCTTCGCGTCCTTCATGGCATGCAGGAATGGCCAGACTCCCTGCCGACCAGCTAGATCGGCCCTTATTGGCGGTGCGTCGGTTCGGATCCGTTCAAGACCGGCAATGAAGTTGAGGTGTCGAAACAGCGCGACACGAAACGTGTAAAGATGACGTCGTTCCGCTATATGGTCGGTGGAAACAGGAGATGTCTATGCCCACCACCCCGCATAGGAGTAAAAGCCCGGACGCCAGCGTGCCGCTGAATATGCGGATCAAGCCTGCGACCCGCAACTTGATAGACCGCGCTGCTGAATTACTTGGCAAGACGCGCACGGATTTCATGCTGGAGGCCTCTGAACGCCGCGCAGAGGAAGTGCTGCTCGACCGTACTATCTTCACGGTCAGCCCCGAAATCTATGCCGAATACCTTTCGCGACTGGATGCGCCCACGCAGCCCAGTGAGCGTCTGAAACGCACCATGTCGACCAAAGCGCCGTGGGATGAGGCGTGACCCTCAGCGCACCGATACCACTGGCCCATCACCACGAGCTGGCAGAATTCAATTCCGGCGTCTTTGAACTGGATGACTGGCTGCCTCACCGCGCCCGCGCCAATCAGGCAAGTGGCGCATCGCGCCCCTTTGTCGTGTGTGAAGAAAATCGCGTCATCGCCTGTTACGCACTCGCTTCCGGCGCAGTGAAGCAGCCGGAAGTGCCCGGCCGGTTTCGGCGCAACATGCCAGATCCAATTCCGGTTGCCGTGCTTGGTCGCCTCGCCACCGATCCGTCCAATCAGGGGCGCGGGATCGGCAGAGCATTGGTGCGCGACGCAGGCTTGCGCTCGCTCAATGCCGTAGAGATCCTCGGCATCCGCGGCGTGCTGGTGCATGCGATTTCCGATGACACGCGAGCCTTCTATGAGGCGGTGGGCTTTCTGCCTTCGCCATCTGATTCCATGATGCTGATGATCGGCTTGAATGATCTCAACAGCGCGATGAACTCCCAACCTTAGTTTGTCGACGTTTGGCGCAGCGCACTTACAGTCGTTTCTAACTTGCTGTAACCAGTGTAGAAACCATGCCGTTTTGTGGGTTCGCTTCTCGTCAAGGCGACCGATTAGGTTTTTCCAACATTACTTGTGCGATTTGCGACCGGGCTTCAATGGCTCCGGCCTAGGATCGGCCGGATCAGGCGAGGTGAAAAAGATCGCAACGTCCACCTTGAGAGCCCTTGCAAGGCGATCAAGCAGATCAATTGACGCATTGTGTTTGCTTCGTTCGAGATCGCTGATCACTGTGCGATCTACTCCTGCATCGACCGCGGAGATCGCATGGCAGATGTCGTGATGGAAGAAAAGGCGGAAGCGCCCGGCACGCGCGACGTGACAGACTTCATCCTGCAGGACATCCTGGCTGGCATTCTGCCTGCTGGGACGTGGTTGAAGCAGATTGACCTCGAACGTCGATACAATTGTACCCGCCCCGAAGTGCGCCGTGCGCTCGATCGCCTGGCGCAGAAACGGCTAGTCGAGCACGTGCAGAACCGCGGCTATCACGTCTATGAGCCGGACGGCCGCCGGGCGCGGGAAGTCAGCGAAATACGCGTCATTCTCGAAACGGCTATGGCTGGAACAATCATCCAGAACGGCTCGACAGAGGATGTCAGCACTCTCAGGAAGCTTGCCGAGCACTTCTTCGATCAAATGGCGCTGAACGGCACGATGCTGGAGCTCTATGAAGCAAATCTTGCCTTTCACCGCCAGCTGCTGGTGCTCGGCGGCAATCTGGAACTCGTCGATCTCATCACCGAGATCCGCCAGAGAACCTCGTCCGCGCCGGTCTCCCAATGGCGCACGCGTGCCCGCGTCGAACAGTCGGGCCGGGAGCACCACTTGATGGTTGATGCGATCGCTGCCGGTGAGACCGAACGGCTGAAGGATCTCATGCGGCAGCACATTCGTCAAAACTGAGCACCCGACAAGCCCCAAGTTGACGATGCTATCCTGCTGCACCCTCTGCATTCCTTGTATGAATTCGCTCGTTCGGCGCTGCAACCACAAAGGCCGCCGACGATCGCCGGGCGGCCTCATATCCAGAGCGAGGCAAGAGCGCCACTCTCTCACAGCAACTTCGGTCCGATTGCCTTGCTTCTCAACGCGGAAGTAAGGATCAACTGCGGGGCTGCGTCGACACCAAGGCGACCGTCGACGCAGCGAGGACCGCGGTAAGGGTCAAGGGTCCAACAGCGCCATAGTGGTCGACGATATAGCCGCCGAAAACCGCGCCGATACTGATGGCGATCTGAAACGAGACGACCATCAGGCTGCCTGCCGCCTCCAGAGCGTCGGGTGCCCCGCGGGAAAGATTGGTGGGCAGCACCACCGGCGCCATGCCGAAGGCGAAGCCCCAAAGCGTGACGAGGGCGAACGCAATACCGCTATGAGCGCCCCAGAGTACCAAAGAAAGTGCAGCAAACGCCATTAACGCTGCCGTGACAGCGAGCGCCAGGCGGATACTGGCGTCGGCCATTCTGCCACCAGCGACATTACCAATGACGGAGGCAATGCCAAACCCAAGCAGCGCCAGGGCGATCGACCTGGTTTCAAGGAGCGTCACCTGTTCAAGGAAGGGACGCACGTAAACCGAACCAGCAAAATGGCCCGTCATGAGCAAAAGGATAGCAAGCATGCCCAGTTGAATTCCACGCCGCCGTGTCAGCCTGAAAACATCAGCGAGACTGTTGCTCGTACTTGCAGGCAGTGTTGGCAAGCTAAGTGCCTGAAGAAGCATTGCAAGCGCGGCAAGCCCCGCTGTCATGGCCATGGCGGTGCGCCATCCCAGCCAGTCGCTGATCAAGGCACCCAACGATGGTGCAGCTATTGTCGCGAGCGACACGCCGAGGGTGACGATAGCCATGCCCCGGCCCGTCGCATTGGCGCCGACCAGCCTCGCCACGACGGCAACTGAGAGGGCCCAGAAACCGCTAAGTGCGATGCCCAATCCAGCCCGGCCCAACAACAACAGCCAAAAATCGGTCGCTAACGCTGCAAGTATATTGGAGCCGATCGCCAATGCACTGAGACTGACCAGCACCGTCTTGCGGTTCAATCTGCCGATGAGCACATTGCTCAAAAGAGCGGTGACCGCACCGACCGAAGCGGTGGCGGTGACGACTTGGCCAGCTGTTCCTTCGGTGATTCCGAGATCGTGCGCCAATGGCGTCAACAGACCCGCCGGCAGGAACTCAGCCGATACCAGCGCAAAGCTGGTGGCCGCCATCGAAAGTACGGCAAACCAGGTTGCCGCGCTCCACGTGGACGGCTCGGCGGTATCCAGGCCAATTGCTGCTACGTCAAGTTGCGATGTTGTGTCCGTCATCCCGTGCATCTCCTTAGGTTGGAGATGTCATAAACGAACTGTTCGGGATGATATGTACCTTAAAATCCGAAATCCATGTCAATTCGTCCGGAATTGGTGCGGCGCACAACGCCCGGTGAGACCCTCGTGATACGCTTGAAGGCGCGAGCGAAAGATGCCTCAGACTCATAGCCTAAGCGGGAAGCAACCTCGGCAACGGACAAACCGCTTTGCCCCAACAACTCGCGCGCAAGCTGCATGCGCAGACGGGCGAGATAGTGTGCTGCGCCCTCTCCCAAAATAGCGCTGAAGCGCTCGGCAAAGATCGAGCGCGACTGGCCCGCCACGCCGGCGAGGCTTTCAAGGGTCCAGTTATGGCCGGGGTCTCGATGCATGGCTGCCAAAACACGACCGATGTGAGGATCGCGGATGGCGGCGAGCCAGCCCGTCGTCGATGCTCCGCTGCAATTGACCCAGCAGCGAATAAGCCTCGCTGCGAGCAGGTCCGCCATTCGCGACAAGACAGTCGCACTCCCCATTTGGGGCTGCGTCGCCTCCGCCGACATAGCTACCAGCAGGGGGCCAACGACAGCGTCATTGCCGGCCACATCGCAGCCCTTGATGATCGGTGGCATCAGAGCGATCAAGGGGTTAAGCGCATGCGCACCCAAAGCCATGGAGCCGCAGAAGAGGGTGCTCGTCGCACCCGTTCCTTCGCGGACCACTTCGCAAACGTTGCTTCCAACCTTCGTTATCTGACAGCCTTTAAGCGAGTCGCCCTCAACATCTGGTGCGCTGGCCAATCGATGTTCGATGCCTTGCGGCAGAAGGACCAGATCGCCATCGTTCAACTCCTGCCATCCTTGGGTTTCCGTGTGGATCCAGCACGGACCCTGGCTGACAAAATGAAAACGAAGCAGTTGTTTTTGTGGAAAGGCGATGCTCCACGGATGTCTGAGTTCGCAGCGGCCATAGTTGACCCCGCTCAAGCGAAAGTCTTGCAGGACTTCGCTTAGCGCATCCATGGGAATGTTTGATGGCGACAACGGTTGAGACGAATGGTCAAGCATTTAGCCAATCTAGGTCTCGAGCGTCCAGCATTCAAGCAGGGTGGCCATGCGGCCCAATTGGTTTTCCTGCACGGTTCCTGTTCCTGATTTCAAATATACGCGGACCCTGCAGGATCGCGGCTAAATCCAAGCGCCGCGATCATAAATGAAAGCGGCTTTATCCAGCCACATGGATTGAAGGCCAAAGAAACCTTTCTGTTCTCAGTCCGTTATCGCGTGATGGTGGACAGAAATGTGAATTCGAAATCGGTCGATCGGACCAATCCCTCCAATGGCGACATCCGCGCAGACGAGCCAACCAACACCGAGGTTGAGCCGCCGCCGGAGATTGTTGAGCCAGACCCCAAGTGGACGCCCGAGGAGGTCGAAAGGGCGCGGAAGAAATATCTGCTCAAGCGCTTCTGGATCAGCGCGATGCGTTATTGGGGACGCCGAGGCGACAAGCTGGCATGGCCATGCTCGATCGGGCTGTTGATCCTCATTGGTGGTAACGTCGGCTTCCAGTACGGCATAAACGTCTGGAACCGCTCCATCTTCGACGCGATAGAACAGCGCAACGCAAGCGCCGTCTATTTTCTAAGCGTAGTCTTCCTGCCGCTCGTGATTGGCAGTGTTGGCCTCGTCACGGCGCAGGTCGCCGTCCGGATGATGATCCAACGCCGTTGGCGCTCGTGGCTTACGACGTCGGTGATCGGGCGGTGGCTCGCAAATGGCCGCTACTATCAATTGAACCTCATCGGCGGCGACCACAGCAATCCGGAGGCGCGTATTGCGGAGGATCTACGGATCGCTACTGAAGCTCCCGTCGATTTCGTCGCGGGCGTCATCGCTGCATTTCTGTCGGCCTCGACCTTCATCATGGTGCTCTGGACGATCGGTGGGGCGCTGACCCTCACTGTTGCAGGTTCGACTATCACCATTCCCGGTTTCCTCGTCGTTACTGCGGTGATCTACGCCGGGATAACCTCCAGTTCGATGGCCCTCATCGGCCGCAACTTTGTTCAGGTCTCCGAGGCCAAGAACCAGGCGGAGGCCGAGTTTCGCTATACTCTGACGCACGTAAGGGAGAATGGGGAGAGTATTGCACTGCTCGGAGGCGAGGAGGAGGAGCGAAACGACCTCGACAGGACTTTCATCAAAGTGCTCGGCCAATGGGCGCTTCTTGCACGCCAGCATATGCGCACGACCCTCGTGTCGCAGGGATCGAGCCTGTTTGCGCCGGTCGTACCGGTTCTGCTTTGCGCTCCGAAATTTCTGGATGGCAGCATGACGCTTGGCGAAGTCATGCAGGCGGCGTCCGCCTTCGCCATCGTGCAGAGCGCGTTTGGATGGCTGGTCGACAACTACCCGCGCCTTGCGGATTGGAACGCCTGTGCACGGCGCATCGCATCGCTGATGATGTCTCTTGACGGACTTGAACGTGCCGAACAGAGCGAAGCCTTGGGGCGCATCAAGCGCGGAGAAACCGAAGGTGAGGTGGTGCTCAGCCTGAATGATCTGGCCGTATCGCTCGACGACGGCACTGCCGTCGTCAAGGAGACACAGGTGACCATCGAGCCAGGTGAACGGGTGCTCGTTGCTGGAGAGTCGGGATCGGGAAAGAGCACGCTGGTGAGGGCGATAGCCGGGCTCTGGCCGTGGGGGCACGGCAGTGTCAATTTCCATGCCGACCGACAGCTTTTCATGCTGCCGCAACGGCCATACATCCCATCCGGGACGCTACGCAGGGCGGTCGCCTATCCGCGTGGCGCCGAGGACTGGACGCTCGACGAAATCAAGGGTGCGCTGGAGAAATCAGGACTCGACTATCTGAACGACAAGATCGGGGAGGAGGCACCATGGGACCAGACGCTTTCGGGCGGGGAAAAGCAACGGCTCGCGTTCGCGCGACTTCTGCTGCACGATCCCGACATCATCGTTCTGGATGAAGCGACCTCGGCACTCGACGCGAAGAGCCAGGACAAGATGATGGAGATGCTGATCGACGAGTTGCCGAACGCCACCATCGTCAGCGTTGCGCACCGCGCCGAACTGGAGGCCTTCCATAGCCGCAAGATAACCTTGGAACGGCGCGATGGCGGTGCGAAGCTGGTCAGCGACATCGACCTTCTTCAGGGAAAGAAAAAGCGCAAGAGCTTTTTGCGTCTATTGGAGAAGCACAACCGAGAGGTTGCGCCGGATCCATCAGAGCGCCTCTCCTCAAGAGCAGTCAATGATGCCGAGCCACGTTCAATGACTCCAGGTCAGCGCTCCTAAGAGCCTCCCCCGTCGTCAATCATACCTTGAAACTCCAAATTCGATACTAGCCGAGCAGCGTCATTTGCGAGGCCACTTGCTCCTCGAAGAATTTGGAAAAGGTAGCAATGCGCGGTGGCAGCGCCTGATAGGGCGGGTAATAGAGGGTTAGCCACAGGTCGGGCGGCGCCCAGCCCTGGAACACGTGCACAAGGCGGCCGCTTCGCAGATGCTCGGCAATATTAAATCCGGGCAGCATCGCGACACCGGTTCCATCGGCAGCCATGTCGGCCAGCACTTCACCATTGTTGGAACTGAAGGAGCGCCCCGCCGAGATCGTCATACTCGATCCGCCGTCCGAAAGCACCCAGGTCTCTCTTCGGCTCTCGCCGCTATAGGCAAGGCAATCGTCTGGCGTCAGCTCGCCCGGGTGCTGCATGGTCACGTACCGGCTTCCCGGCGCTGCCACCAGAATACGAGGAACGACGCGAATCTTGCGCCAGATGGTGAACTTGTCGGACGGTTGGGAGGATATGCGGATTGCCAGGTCATAGTCGTCATCGACGATATTCACGAGCCCGTCCGACAGCGAAATCTCGAAGCTTATCCTTGGATAACGCTCCCTGAAGCCCGACAGTATCGGCGGCAGCACAGCTTTGCCGAACCAGGTCGGCGCGCTGATCCGCAACCGCCCTTCATCGGCCTTGTGAGCATTCATCACCTCCTTGCGCGCATCTTCCAGCATCGCCATCGCCGGCTGTATCTGGGCGGCAAACACAGCACCGTCAGTCGTCAGCGACACCTGCCGCGTGGTACGCACGAAAAGTTGGAGGCCGAGATCGGCCTCCAGTGCGGCAATCGTTCGCGTCACCGCCGCGGGGGTCATGTCGAGTTCGCGTGCGACCTGGGCGAAGTTTCGCTTCTCGGCCGCCAAGAGGAATGTTTTCAGGGCTTTATAGTCGTTCATCTCGATTATTTCAAAAATAGCAATTCAATCGAAAGGAATATTGCAATTCCGGGGACTGATCAACCGACATACATCTTGGGCATCAAACAGACAACGCCCGAGAGAAAGGCCAGGAACATGATCAAGGATATCACGGGACTGCATCACGTCACATCGATGGCGTCGGATGCCCGCCAGAACAACCAATTCTTCACCGACACGCTCGGCCTTCGCCGCGTCAAGCAGACCGTGAATTTCGACGACCCGAGTGTTTACCACCTCTATTATGGCGATGAGAACGGTTCGGCCGGAACAGTCATGACTTACTTCCCCTTCGAGCACATGATGCGCGGCAGGGCCGGTGTCGGCGAAGTTGGCGAAACCCAGTTCTCCGTACCGAAGGGCTCGCTTGCCTTCTGGCGTGAGCGCCTTGCCGCACAGAATGTTGGCGGCCTGCAGGAAGACACGGTCTTCGGCGCCAGGCGTCTGCGCTTCAACGGCCCGGACGGCGACGGCTTTGCGCTCATCGAGACTGCCGATGACGCCAGGCCGGCCTGGACTGGCGGCGATGTCTCGCACGAGGCTGCGATCCGAGGTTTTTCCGGGGCGCGCCTCAACTTGCGTGACACGGCTGCGACGGAAGAACTGCTGAGCTTCATGGGCTACGAGCGCGCCGAAAAGGAAGGGGATGTTACCCGCTTTATCATGCCCGACGGTAATGGTGCCGACACAATCGATCTCGCCGCCTTGCCAGAAACGCCCTTTGCTCGCCAGGGCGCCGGATCGGTCCATCATATAGCGTTTGCCGTCGAAAATCGCCAAAAGCAGATCGAAGTGCGCAAGGCGCTAATGGATACGGGCTATCAGGTAACCCCTGTCATCGACCGCGATTACTTCTGGGCCATCTATTTTCGTACGCCGGGTGGGGTCTTGTTCGAGATTGCCACCAATGAACCTGGCTTTAATCGTGATGAGGACACCGCGCATCTCGGCGAAGTGCTGAAATTGCCGACCCGCTACGAGCCGTTCCGCGATAGGATCGAAGCCAATCTCCAGCCGCTGGCTGCCTGAGGGAGCCCTTGGCAGACACCGACAATTACAAGCGCCGCAGGACTAACCCCCTGCGGCGTTACACGATTTTGTGTTCTGCGGATTGCCGCAAACCTGTCTTGAAGAGGCAAGGCGCCGCCCGTAAACGAACTTTCGGCTCACCAGGCGATTCCGTCGTGAGCCACGGCATCGAGATGCCGTGCCGAATGCTTCGAACGGAAGGTTGCTGACTTGGGACCCATCTCTATCGATCACATCAAACCCGCCCAGTCAAAGCCAACGGACAGTTTTGGCTGCCCGTTCGACAAGCTCTACAAGGACCAGTCGATTGTGGGGGCCGATATCGTCTTTTTCCGCAAGGGTAGTCGCGACGGCCATCTGCAGCAGATCGAGGCCGAGGCCAGCAATCGCGGTTTTGTCGTGGGCTTATCCACCACCGGAAGGCATACCCGGCGTGTCTTCCATGAGCACCACGCGACCAATCATGCCTTCGATCGGGACGCGATCTACATCCGAGACATGTCCGACCATTACAAGGCTGACCTTGGCGGCGCTTTCGACTTTCTGCTCCTTCAAATCTCACCGACTTCGCTCGAACGGATAGCAGAGGAGGCCGAGCTAGCCGGAGTGAATTCGCTCACTGCGGAAACGGCGTCGAAGGATGTCGTGCTTTCCAACCTTGCCCGCGTGCTGATACCCGCGCTGGAAAGCCCCGAAAAAGCACCGCAATTATTTGTCGACCAGATGGCCACCGCAATCGGCAGCTATCTCGTGCAGCGCTATGGCAATAGATCGACCCCCTTGGCGATCCGCTCCAGAATGCTGTCGCGTGTTCAGGAGAAGCGGGCCAAGAGCCTTCTCCTCGACAACCTCGATGGGGAGATATCTGTCCTCGACGTCGCCAGGGCATGCAACCTTTCGCGCGGCTACTTCATTCAAGCCTTCCGCGAGACGACGGGCATGACGCCTTACCGGTGGCTTCTCAACGAACGGGTTTCGCGTGCTCGATTGCTCTTGCGCACGCCCGATATACCGCTTTCGGAAGTCGCAATCTCATGCGGCTTTGCCGACCAGAGCCATTTCACTCGTGTTTTCACCAATCTTGTCGGCACGACGCCTGGAAGCTGGCGGCGCAGTTGCTGAGGACCACGCCTGGGGCAGCGGCGATTTCCAGGTTTTGATCGACCGCACGTGCATTTCGTCCAATCGACCTGACTTTTAGACAAGACCCGCCTCGACAATTGAGCGATTTGTCACCCCATTAAAACTAGGTTTTTTCGGTGAGCGCCCGCGATCTGGAAAGGGCTTTCATCGCGTAGATTATTGCATATGGAGCAATTCAATCGGAATTAATATTGCAATTCCGCCGCACACCAAACCGATCTAGGTTCCATTTCAGCAGCCAAGACGAACTAAAAGAGATGGGCCGCTAACACCGATTAACCGGCTCCGGCCACCCAAGAGCACTCTGAAAGCCACTCCGCGCCGACCAGAAAAGTGCTTCACAGTTCAACCCGCCGCATCAGCGGTTCAAGCAGACGGAAGAGGAACCTGAAATGTCCAAGAAGCTCGAAGTCCTGACCCCGAAGAACAGCCAGCTCATCTTCATCGACCAGCAGCCGCAGATGGCGTTCGGCGTCCAGTCGATGGATCGCCAGGTACTGAAGAACAATGTTGTCGGCCTCGCCAAGGCTGCCAAGATCTTCAACATCCCGACGACCATCACCACTGTCGAGACGCTGTCCTTTTCCGGCCACACCTTCCCTGAACTCCTCGCCGTCTTCCCGGAAAACGACATCCTCGAACGTACCTCCATGAACTCCTGGGATGACCAGAACGTTCGCGATGCGTTGGCCAAGAACGCCGCCGAAGGACGCAAGAAGATCGTCGTTTCCGGCCTTTGGACAGAAGTCTGCAACACCACCTTCGCGCTGTCTGCGATGCACGACATGCCCGACTACGAGATCTACATGGTCGCCGACGCTTCCGGCGGCACGTCTTCCGAGGCCCACAAATACGCGATGGACCGAATGGTCCAGGCCGGGGTGGTTCCGGTGACCTGGCAGCAGGTTTTGCTCGAATGGCAGCGCGACTGGGCTCACCGCGAGACCTATGACGCGGTCACCTCGCTGGCCAAGGAGCATTCCGGCGCCTACGGCATGGGCATCGACTATGCCTACACGATGGTCCACGACGTAGACGAACGCGTCACCCACGGCAAGCGCATCGGCCCGAACCCGGCCAAGTAAGTCCGCCATCCAACCCATTCGGCCCGCTTCGGCAGCATGAAAGGATGTCTTGCCGAAGCGGCGCCTCCATCGTCGAGGACGCTCCAATGAAACTCTATCTCTTTTCCCTGGGCGCCGGTCTTCTGGTCGGCATTGTCTACAGCCTGCTCAATGTCCGCTCTCCGGCTCCGCCGGTGGTTGCGCTGGTCGGCCTGCTTGGCATTCTGGTTGGCGAACAGCTCATTCCCTTCGCAAGAACGCTGATCGCCAAGGAGCCCGCGGCAGTGTCGTGGATCAACCAGATCAAGCCGCACATGTTCGGCCATATGCCGAAAGGCGACGTCCGCAATGACATCGTCGTGTCTCGCCAAGCTCAGACGAAGTCTGATAGCTGAGGCCGCAAGAGGAGATTCGCTTGCGATGGGGCCGCCGATGCCCAGTTGCCCCGGCGCAAAGCGTTGAAATCAATCTTAATAGTGAAGCCAGGAGCATATCTCATGTTCGCCGACCTCATCCTCCACCACGGTTTGATCACCACGCTCGACCGTTCGAAACCGAATGCCACTGCCGTCGCGATCAAGGACGGTACCTTTCTGGAGGTTGGCACCGATGCCGAAATCATGGCTTTCGCCGGCCCCGACACCAGGATCGTCGACCTCAAGGGCAAGCGTGTCCTGCCGGGCCTGATCGATAACCACACCCACGTCGTGCGTGGCGGCCTGAACTTCAACATGGAACTGCGCTGGGATGGCGTTCGCTCGCTTGCCGATGCCATGGACATGCTGAAGCGCCAGGTGGCCGTGACACCCGCCCCGCAATGGGTGCGCGTTGTCGGCGGCTTTACCGAACACCAGTTCGTCGAAAAGCGCCTGCCCACGATCGAGGAGATCAATGCGGTTGCGCCCGACACGCCTGTCTTCCTGCTGCATCTCTATGACCGGGCACTGCTGAATGGTGCAGCCCTTCGTGCCGTCGGCTACACAAAGGACACACCGAACCCGCCAGGCGGCGAAATTACCCGCGACGCCAATGGTAACCCGACCGGCATGCTTCTCGCCAAGCCGAACGCCGGCATTCTCTATGCGACGCTGGCCAAGGGCCCGAAACTGCCCTTCGATTACCAGGTCAATTCTACCCGCCACTTCATGCGTGAACTGAACCGGCTCGGCATTACCGGCGTCATCGATGCTGGCGGCGGTTTCCAGAACTATCCCGATGACTACGAAGTCATCCAGAAACTGTCGGACGAAAACCAGCTCACTGTCCGCCTCGCCTACAACCTCTTCACCCAGAAGCCCAAGCAGGAAAAGGAGGACTTCCTCAACTGGACGTCCTCGGTCAAATACAAGCAGGGCAATGATTATTTCCGCCACAACGGCGCCGGCGAGATGCTGGTCTTTTCGGCAGCCGATTTCGAGGATTTTCGCCAGCCGCGACCTGAGATGGCACCGGAAATGGAAGGCGAGCTCGAAGAGGTCGTTCGGGTGCTGGCTCAGAACCGCTGGCCCTGGCGTCTGCACGCCACTTATGACGAAACCATCTCGCGCGCGCTCGACGTCTTCGAGAAGGTCGACAAGGATATTCCGCTCGAAGGCCTGAACTGGTTCTTCGACCATGCCGAAACGATCTCGGAGCGCTCCATCGACCGCATCGCGGCATTTGGCGGCGGCATTGCCACCCAGCATCGCATGGCCTTTCAGGGTGAATATTTCGTGGAGCGCTATGGCCACGGCGTCGCTGAAGCCACCCCGCCGATCCGCCGCATGCTCGACAAAGGCGTCAACGTCTCGGCCGGCACCGATGCAACGCGCGTCGCCTCCTATAACCCCTGGGTTTCGCTTGCCTGGATGGTCACCGGCAAGACAGTCGGCGGCATGCAGCTTTATCCACGTGCCAACTGCCTAGACCGCGAAACGGCCCTCAGGATGTGGACGGAAAAGGTGACCTGGTTCTCCAACGAGGAAGGCAAGAAGGGTCGCATCGAGAAGGGCCAGTTCGCCGATCTCGTCGTGCCAGACAAGGACTTCTTCTCCTGCGCCGAGGACGAGATCTCCTTCCTGACATCGGATCTCACCATGGTCGGCGGCAAGGTCGTCTATGGCGCCGGCGACTTCAAGGCGCTCGACGAAAGCGACGTGCCTCCAGCCATGCCCGACTGGTCGCCGGTCAGAAAGTTTGGCGGTTATGCCGCCTGGGGCGAACCGGAAGGCGCTGGTCGCCACTCGCTGCGCCGCACCGCGATCGCTTCGTGCGGCTGCGCCAACGACTGCGGTGTCCACGGCCATGACCATGCCGGCGCCTGGACTTCGAAACTGCCGATCGCCGACCTGAAGGGCTTCTTTGGCGCGCTTGGTTGCTCCTGCTGGGCCGTCTAAGACCCGTCACGACCACAGGCGTCTAGCGCGGGCAGCGTATCACCGCTGCCCCGTTCCCACCTTCCACTTAATTGCAAATTTCGCAATTAATACGAAATTATTGATGCAATTGTTGGCGGCAATAATTCCAGCCAATATCGCTCCAACAGCCATACAGAGCGCCGTTTCTTACGACCGGCCACATTCAAAGGAGCAGACATGACTGACAAAGCATCATTCAAAAAAGAGCGGAGCGCGCTCGCAGCAGTCGTCACCGCTCCCACCACGCGCACGGTTGCGCTTCTGGCGCTTTGCGCGGCCTATATCCAGGGACCGCTTTTCAAGATCGCAGATTTCAATGGTGCGATCGCCGAGATGGACCATTTCGGCCTGCATCCGGCGCCTTTCTTTGCCGTGGCTGTGATCACCTTTGAGCTCACCGCTTCCGCAATGGTGGTCTCGGGCCTGCTGCGTTGGGCAGGGGCGTTGGCATTGTCGGGGTTTACACTTCTCGCAACCCTCGTGGCGCTGCGTTTCTGGGAACTCGCCCCTGGCATGGAGCGGATGATGGCAACGAATGCCTTCTTCGAACATCTGGGCCTGACTGGCGCCTTCGTTCTCGTCGCCGCCGTTGATCTCACCAAAGGAGCAGCCAAATGAGCCCCGCACGGTCCTCAGGGGGCAGTTTCGCCCCACTCGCTCAACCTGTCTTCGCAGTTCTTTGGACAGCCACGGTGCTTGGCAACACAGGCAGTTTCATGCGCGATGTCGCAAGCTCCTGGCTGATGACGGACCTCTCGGCCTCGCCAGCTGCCGTGGCGCTGGTTCAGGCGGCCGGCACATTGCCGATCTTCCTTCTCGCCATTCCGGCCGGCGTGCTGACCGACATCCTCGATCGCCGCAAGTTCCTGATCGCCGTGCAATTCCTGCTCGCCTCAGTCAGCATCACGCTGATGGTTCTGGCACACACCGGAATGCTTTCTGTCAGCGCCCTGATCGGACTTACCTTCCTCGGCGGCATTGGTGCTGCGCTGATGGGCCCCACCTGGCAGGCGATCGTGCCGGAACTGGTAAAGCGGGAGGATGTAAAGAGCGCCGTCGCCCTCAATTCGCTCGGCATTAACATTGCCCGCTCGATAGGACCTGCTGCTGGTGGCCTGCTTCTGGCAGCTTTTGGGGCCGGCATTACTTATGGCGCCGATGTCGCAAGCTATTTCGTTGTCATCGCTGCCCTCGTCTGGTGGCCACGAGCAAAGAATGCCGATGACGCGCTCGCCGAGGGCTTCCTTGGCGCCTTCCGTGCCGGTCTTCGTTATACCCGCGCCAGCCGTCCGCTGCATGTCGTGCTTCTGCGCGCGGCAATCTTCTTCGCCTTCGCCAGCGCCGTCTGGGCACTACTGCCGCTCGTCGCCAGGCAATTGCTTGGCGGAGATGCCGGCTTCTACGGAATTCTGCTTGGTGCGGTCGGTGCCGGTGCCATCGGCGGTGCGCTCGTCATGCCGAAGTTGCGTGAACGCTTCGACGCCGATCGACTGCTTCTCGGCGCCGCAGTCATTACGGCTCTCGTTATGGCAGCGCTCTCGCTCGCCCCGCCGCAATGGGTCGCCATCATCGTCCTGCTTTTCCTCGGGGGCGCATGGATCACCGCGCTGACGACTCTCAACGGCGCGGCCCAGGCAATCCTGCCCAACTGGGTGCGAGGCCGTGGCCTTGCCGTCTATCTGACCGTCTTCAACGGCGCGATGACGGCTGGCAGCATCGGCTGGGGCACAGTCGGTGAGGTTGCCGGCGTACCCGGTACACTGCTGATCGGCGCTGCGGGCCTGTTGGTCGCTGGTATCATCATGCATCGCATCAAACTGCCGGCCGGCGATGCTGATCTCGTGGCCTCAAACCATTGGCCAGAACCGCTGGTCGCAGAACCGGTCGCCCATGACCGTGGCCCAGTCCTGATCCTCATCGAGTACCAGGTGGAAAAACATCACCGCACTGCCTTCCTTCGTGCAATCGACGAACTCTCCGAGGAACGTCGCCGCGATGGCGCCTACGGCTGGGGCATCACCGAGGATTCGGCCGATCCTCAAAAGATTGTCGAATGGTTCATGGTGGAGTCCTGGGCCGAGCATCTGCGCCAGCACAAGCGTGTGTCGCAAGCGGATGCGGACCTGCAGAGCAAGGTTCTGACGTATCATTCAGGCTCGGAAAGACCAGTCGTCCGACATTTCCTGACGATCAACCGTCCGGGGGCTGCCTGATTCTCGTCATTGGTGGCGGGAGTAGTTGCCCGCCGATAATTTCAATATGCGCAATTAAATCTGAATTATTGATGCAATTGTTGATGGCCATGTTCTTCGACAATATCCGTCCATCAGACACCCGTCGCGCACCACACCCGACGGAAACCGGAGCCGAAATGACCGATAACCTCTTCCCTGTTACACGCCGCGCTGCCCTCGTCACTGGAGCTGCCGCCGCTGCGTCCCTTGCAATTCCAACCTCTTTCAGCGTTGCAGCCAACGCTGCATCCACGAAGCACTCCACTGAAGGAAGCAAAAACATGAGCACTGTAACCACTAAGGACGGCGTTGAGATCTTCTACAAGGACTGGGGTCCGAAGGACGCACAGCCGATCATGTTCCACCACGGCTGGCCGCTGTCGTCCGACGATTGGGACGCACAGATGTTGTACTTCCTCGCCAATGGATATCGCGTCGTCGCCCATGACCGCCGCGGTCACGGCCGTTCGGCCCAGGTCTCCGAAGGTCACGACATGGACCATTACGCCTCCGATGCGTTTGCCGTCGTCGAGCACCTGAACCTAAGGAATGTCGTGCATATCGGTCACTCGACAGGCGGCGGTGAAGTCGCTCGCTATGTCGCCAAGCATGGTCAAAAGGCCGGCAGGGTCGCCAAGGCGGTTCTCGTCTCCGCCGTTCCACCGCTCATGGTCAAGACGGCCTCGAACCCCGAGGGCCTGCCGATCGAAGTTTTTGACGGCTTCCGTTCGGCACTTGCCGCCAACCGCGCGCAGTTCTTCCGCGATGTTCCGGCCGGCCCATTCTATGGCTTCAACCGCGACGGTGCGAAGATCCAGGAAGGCGTGATACAGAATTGGTGGCGTCAGGGCATGATGGGCGGCGCCAAGGCCCACTATGATGGCATCAAAGCGTTCTCCGAAACCGATCAAACGGAAGACCTGAAGGAAATCACCGTGCCGACGCTTGTCCTACACGGTGAGGACGATCAGATTGTGCCGATCGCGGATTCGGCACTCAAGTCGACCAAGCTTTTGAAAAACGGTTCGCTCAAAACCTATCCAGGCTTTTCGCACGGGATGCTGACGGTTAACGCCGATGTCCTGAACGCCGATCTGCTGGCCTTCATCAAAGCTTAAAGCCAGATGCGTTGGGTGCGGCGAGAAATCGCCGCATCCCGGGACGCCTGTGGCTTGGCATTTTGGGCGATCTGTTAAATCCACCTACGACTAGTGTCGCGGGGATTGTATCTGACCTCCAGCTTTGCGAAGCCGGTAGGGCTGTGAAACGACGGTGCCGAGCCACGGTGAATAATAGTGCAAGGCAAACATGCTGATCCCTTATGGCGACAATTGCCGTACCCGGCAGAAACGACAACAGCACCCGCTGGGTTCGTCGCCGCAAGTAGTCGGAGCCGCAGTGTTGTATTGCCATTCGATGAACGGCACTTCAGCATCTTGGGGTTTTCCTGAAGGTTGTGATTGACAATGGCCAACGGCACGCAGCGCTCCAGATCCGCGAACAGACGCGGCCGGCCGAACATTGGCCAGGGGTGACTGAGATTTCGCGCCGCAAGCCATTTTTCGCGGATGGCCTGGGTAAGACAAAGCGCGACCGACAAGACCGATGGCTTTTCCAGGTGAGGCAGAAGTCGATGGCCAGTGTCGCCATATCGGGTGACGACGGCCAAATACGAACGGCCGACGACCACAACCGCTCCGTCGACCACCTCCAGGAAATGAATGTCCGTGGAGGCATTGTCGATCTGGGAGACGTCGAGCGGGTGGGGCATCCGGAATCTGGTGGCTAACCCTAATGGGCATATGACATTTGTCCGTTTGAAATCGATAAGTAAAAGCCAAAGCCGATGATATTTCCTAGGTACATCTACGGATAGCATCCTCAAGATAGGCCCTTATAAGTAGTGTTGCCTGTCTGAAAAGCTTAACGCTAGGAGGTAGATCGAATGCGCGAACTGAACAGTCACGAACTAAGTCTCATCAGCGGGGGCAGGGGTGGTGGAAGTGGCAACCCTGGGAAGTCGACTTCGAAGAGTTCCAGCAGGTCCCCGACCGGCGGAGTATTTGGATCTGATGGCAAGGGCCTGAATGGGCGTCCTTCCACAGGCTCTAACGGAAAGGATCGTTGCGCGCCAGGGGGGGCGCCGACCTCGTAGCAGACCGCATTGCAGCACGAGACTTAGGTGCCGAAAACGAGGTATTAGTTGTATAAACAATCAATCATGAGCGTTCGGCGCCTAATTCTCTTGTCATTCGTTATACTCTTGGCAGGTGGCGCTTGGCTTTGGTTGCTTTCGCGAGCGCCACAATCCAGCGAATTCACGCGACAGGCGGTTCTAGTAAGCAACGAGCCCCTTGACGATGTAATCATCGGCAACGCGAATGCGCCCGTGTCCATAGTTGAGTATGCGTCGATGGGATGTCCACACTGTGCAGCGTTCGCCACGCAGGTTTTTCCAGCGCTGCGGGAGAGATTTATCGACACCGGTAAGGCAAATTTCGTTATGCGGGACTTTCCGCTCGATACGGCATCAGCTGGCGCCGCCATGTTGGGGCGATGCGTTCCGGCGAAAGCTCGGCAGCCGTTGCTTGATGCGCTTTTCGAGCAGCAGAATGAATGGGCTCGGGGCGCAAATGCTAAGGCAGCTCTTTTGCGCATTTCAAGACTTGCAGGATTGTCTGAAGTTGCGTTTCTCAAATGCCTATCAAACCAGACCTTGTTGGATCAAATCATTGACGGGCGAAAGAAAGCTGAGCAACTTTTTGACGTGCATGGGACGCCCACGTTCTTTATCAACGCAAAGCGCTATTCCGGTGCCTTTTCCGTCGATGAGATGTCGAAATACCTGGAAGGCGTACTCGTGCGTCCGTAAATTCAAACTACGCTCCTAGTGCGAGGTACGACGAGAGCGGTCATTGCATTGTCATTGCCCTTTTGGAGTGCTTCGCCAACGGGCTATTCTGTTGAGTTCATGTGCGACAGGTTGCGCGTCGCTATTCTAAAATGACGTCGATGATGGTCAACTCGCCGCCAGAAAACTCGGGTCATCCTTTATCGCAAATAACTGCGTCCTCTTTTCTTCGCCCCGAAGTCATCGCCGCACAGCGCGTCAACTGGTTGGGTAGGCCGAAATTATTGCAGCCCCTTCCGATCTTGATGGTGGCGAGCATGGCAACGATAGCCATCTGCCTGGTGGCGCTCCTCATAATCTTCGGCGAATACACGCGCAGAGTCCGTGTTGTGGGCATTGTGACGCCGAGCGCCGGCGTTGTGCGAGTCGTCGCTCCGCAGGCCGGTAGCGTGATAAACATCGGCGTCGCGGAAGGTGTCGCCGTGCGTCAGGGTGCGACGCTTTCTACGCTCGGGTTTGATAGCTGGACCAGTTTGGGGGAAACAGGGGCGATAGTGCTGTCACAACTGGAGATTCAGCGCCAGGAAATTCTTGCAGAGATACACCGTCGCAACGATCTCGATGAGATCGAAAAAAGAGAGCTCGAAGATCAAGAACAAGCTCTGGTTCGCGAAGTGGAGGTGATCGGAAACCAGATTAATGGCACCTCCGATTACGTGGATGTCCTGCGAACCCTGATGAAGAAGCATCGTCTTTTGGCGGGGCAGGGCATCACAGTTCAAAGGGAATTCGAAACTCGCCAACAGGATTTCATGCAAACCAGAGCCAGCCTGGCCACGTTGCAACGGCAGCGTACGCAGTTGGATCAGCGACTGATTGAAGTCCACGCTAGACTGGCAAGCAGGCCAGCGCGCACCGCGTCACTCATTAGCGATCTGAAATGTCGATTGTCCGACATCGAAATTCAAATCGCGCAGGGCGAGGCGAGGCGACGCGTTTTCGTGTACGCGCCACGCGAAGGTGTAGTCACAGCTATACTCGCCCAACGAGGACAGTTTGTGCTCGCGGGTGCACCGCTTCTGTTCCTCTTGCCGTCGGGATCAAAGCAGGAGATCTATTTTTCCGTTCCCAGCAGTGCGATCGGCTTTGTGAAAGTGGGGGCCCAAGTGTTGCTTCGCTACGCCGCCTTTCCCTATGAGAGGTTCGGCCAGTATACGGGATCGGTGACAAAGGTATCGCGGGTGACCATTCAGCCGGGCGATGCGGAGTTGGCGCTTGCCGGAGATCCGTCCATGGCCGGTTCATATCGTGTGACCGTCGTACCGAAGACCCAATTCGTTACGGCTTACGGCCAAGCCCGACCCCTTCAGGCGGGGATGCAGGTTGAAACCGATATTCTTCTTGACCGTCGGCCATTGTGGAAATGGGTTTTAGAGCCCTTGTACAGCTTGCGCGGCCGTGCCGCCGACGTTTTCGAAGACCGAACGAAATGAGCGTATTGCGTCGCTTGTCCTTCGGTTTCGGACGGACGATCCCTGTCATCCTGCAAACGGAGGTCGCGGAATGTGGTCTGGCATGCCTGGCAATGGTGGCCAGACATCACGGATACGAGGTTGATCTTGCAAGCCTTCGCCGGCGATTCAGCGCTTCCTTGAAGGGCATCACGCTGGACAGTATGGTTCGAATTGCTTCTTCGTTAGGATTGACAACTCGGGCGCTTCGGCTCGACCTACATGAATTGCGCAATCTGCGACTGCCTTGCGTATTGCATTGGGATCTCCGGCATTTCGTGGTGCTCGAGCGTGTTGCAACAAACCACGCTACGATCGTCGATCCCGCCCGAGGCCGCAGACGTGTGCCGCTAAGCGAATTTTCAAGCAGCTTCACTGGAGTTGCCCTAGAAGCCTGGCCCGGGAGCGATTTTGAAAGGCAAAGCAAGCGTCAGCGGCTCCCTCTTATTTGTCTGTTTCGTCGTATAGTCGGACTGAAGCGAGCACTTGTTCAAATTGTGACCCTGTCCCTCGCTCTGGAAATCTTAGGGCTGATAATACCAATAGGGACGCAGATCATTGTGGATCAGGCCATCGTAGCGGGCGACCTCGACCTCCTCAGCCTTATTGCCATTGGGCTCGGATTGTTCCTCTTCGTCCAAACGATGGTCAGCGTTGCCCAGTCATGGGCCAGCTTGATGCTAGGTACATCGCTGAGTGTTCATTGGCAAATTGGCCTTTTCGATCATTTGTTGCGACTGCCGTTGGATTTCTTCGAAAAGCGGCACATAGGGGATATCGTTTCGCGGTTTGGGTCGCTCACCCCAATTCAAACGACACTAACCGCCGAACTCGTTGTCACCATGCTTGACGTCATCGTCATCTTCGCTTCAGCGGCGATGATGGTACTCTTCGGCGGTCAGCTTGCAGCTGTCGCGCTCGTTAGCCTCGGTCTCGATCTGATCCTTCGACTTCTCGCATACGTCCCCTACAGGGAGGCGAATGAGGCGGCAATCGTCCATAACGCCAAAGAAGACACACACTTCATGGAGACGATACGCGGCATTGCAAGCATCAAGGCGTTGGGTATTTGCGAGCGCCGCCAAAACGCCTGGCTCAACCTGCTTGTTGACACCATCAATGCTGGACTCCGGATCAAGAAGTTGGATCTACTTTTTGGAACAGTTGCGACCTTTGTGGCAGGTGTGGAAGGCATCGTGACGCTCTGGATGGGTGCCAGAGCGGTGATCGGCGGCAATATGACGACCGGCATGCTAATCGCGTTCATTTCATACAAAGGGATGTTCATCGTGCGATCTCAAAGCTTAATTGGGTTTGTGATCAAACTGCGAATGTTGAACCTCCACACGGAGCGTGTAGCCGACATTGCCCTGGCTGAACCAGAAGAAATGACCCGCCGTGACTTTGCCACTCTCGTGAATCCAGTGAGGCTTGGAGCATTGTGCGCGACAGACATATGTTTCCGCTACGGCGACAGCGAACCCTTCGTCTTAAACGGGTTGAGCCTCTCTGTTTCACCGGGAGAGAGTTTGGCGATAACCGGTGCGTCCGGTTCCGGAAAGACAACCGTCCTGAGAATCATGGCAGGGTTGATCACGCCGACGAGCGGAACCGTCAGCCTCGGCGGGCAAGATATCCGGCAGATGGGTCTAAGTTACTACCGGAGTCAGATAGCCTGCGTGTTGCAGGAGGACCGGTTGTTTGCGGGGTCAATTGCAGAGAACATTGCTGTGTTTGATCCGCAGTTCGATGACAAATGGGTTGAGGAGTGTGCCAGAATCGCAGCCATTGACGAAGACATCCTTAAGATGCCCATGGGCTTCGAGACACTCGTGGGGGATATGGGGAGTGCTCTGTCGCGCGGCCAAATACAACGATTGTTTCTGGCGCGGGCTTTGTACCGGCGGCCTTCGATCCTCTTTCTCGATGAAGCAACCAGTCATCTAGATTCCAAGAATGAAGCGACGATAAACAACGCAGTCGGGGCCTTGAGGATTACTCGAGTCATCGTCGCGCACCGGCAATCAACAATCGATATGGCGGATCGACAGATTTCCCTTGCTTGATTTTTGCGGTAGTGGCCTTGTCGGTACTGCAGTTGCCTTCTTCTTTCTGTCACCAATGCCGGCCTTTGACGAATCGATTTCAAGGCCGCAACGTGCTCGCGTCGAAATCTTCGCGGATTGGTCATCGCTCGAAGCCGAGGAACTGTGACGCGTGCTCGATAACCCTTGATTGCGAGGTCCGCTTCGTCTCAAGCCGCACGCGTCACGACGAGCAGCAACTTCTCGTGTTCGACGTTAGATGGCCATGCCAGTGTCCCCGCTGGCTCGGCCGCCCAAGTCCGTTGAAAGAGGCTCTAAGCGGTCAATAGCAGAGTGTACGGAGCATCCCTGCGTAATTGGGCTTTGCCTTGCAGTCAGTCGTGCCTTTGACGCGCCTAGGGCCTGGGCTCCTATTTGCTGACTTCGTGCTGAGCGCGGCATTGCTGTTAACATCGATGGGCTCGGTATGAGGAGCGCACGCTGAAAGGGAGCCTCCTGCAATGGTCACGCAGATGACTAGGAGCAATGAGCGTAACATGATCGCGTTTCTTCCACCAACTATGTTTGCTCGAGCAAGATTTCCTACGGAGGATAATGGTGCGCCAACCACGAGTATCAATCGCGTATCTATATAGCAAATATTAGGGAAGAAGCATGAAGCAAATTCGTTTCCAGAGTGTGGGCGTGCTCGCGCCAAGCAGCATTGATACAAAAAACCTCCTCGCAGCAGGCACGCGGCCGGCTCAATGCACCGCCCTTGCAATCCACCCCATCGCCTTAGCGAGGTTGCACACTCCGTTACTGCGCCGCCCTAAGTCCGGTTTTGCCACGCCTTGTCCCAACCTGATATCGCCTTTGTGATCGCTCAAAGCTGAAATCAAATTCATCCAATATGCTGCCGACTCCAATGTTGCGGCAAAGGACTTACGAGCATTCGCGGGTATTGGACGCTCTCCTCGCCATAGCGCGAGGTAGGTAGCGCGCGCTTTCCGCGGTGATTCGCGCTATACTAGCGCAGATGAAAAAGTCGGGGGGAGCCGATGACGACGTCTGTCAAGTATCCACCAGGACTGGTTGCGCTTTTTCTCGTCGAGATGTGGGAGCGCTTCAGCTACTACGGCATGCGGGCGATCCTCATCCTTTACCTCGTGGATCGGGTCGAAAACAGCGGCCTGGGTCTCGCCACGGCCGACGCCGCAGCGATCTATGGCCTGTATACCGCGTCGGCCTACATATTGGCGCTGCCAGGCGGTTGGATCGCCGACCGCTTCTGGGGTTGCAAGCGCGCGATCGTCGTTGGCGGTGTCGTCATCATGATCGGGCATGTCCTGCTCGCGGTCTCCGGCTCCGCTGCAATCGTGTTCTTCCTCGGCCTCCTCTGCATCGCGATCGGCACCGGGCTTCTCAAGCCAAACATCTCGACCATGGTCGGCCAACTCTATGACAAGAACGATATCGGCGGCCGCGACGCAGGGTTCTCGTTCTTCTACATGGGCATCAACATCGGCGCGATCCTCGGAGGACTTATTGCCGGCTATCTCGGCGAGAACTGGGGCTGGCATTGGGGTTTCGGCGCGGCTGCCGTTGCCATGTTCTTGGGGTTGATCAACTTCCTGCGGGCGAGCCGCACCTCGCTTCGCGACAAAGGTGGGGCGCCCGCCGTGCACCATCACCCCGACGCGGCGACCGGCCGTCGTGACCACCTCTTCACGGGTGCTATCGGTGGCCTCGTCGTCGTCCTGGTCGCCGCAGCAGCGCTAACCGGTCAGATCAATCTGACCAGCGCGCAAGGGCTGGCACAGGCCATGGGCCTGATCATCGTGACTGTGGCCATCGGCTTCTTCCTCAACATCTATTTGGCAGGGGACCTGAGTGGCTCGGAGAAACGGCGCATGATCGTCCTTGCGCTCCTTTTCGTGGCCGCCGCGCTCTTCTGGTCCGGTTTTGAACAGGCCGGCTCCTCGCTCAACCTCTTCGCAAACGACCTCACACAGCGCCAACTTGGCGGTTTCACGGTGCCTGCCTCATGGTTCCAGAACTTGAACTCCCTCTTCATCATCCTGCTGACCCCGGCTTTTGCGGCGTTCTGGATCTATGCCGAGAAACGCTGGACCATTCCCGTTTTCGTGAAGTTTGGACTGGCGCTCGTCGCGATGGGCCTGGGCTACCTGATCCTAGTGCCGGCGGCGCACACAGCGGCAACGGGCGTAAAGGTTACCGGGCTCTTCCTCGTCTGTACCTACCTGCTGCACACAGTCGGCGAACTGATGCTCAGTCCGGTCGGGCTTTCAACCTTCTCCCGCCTTGCGCCAGAGCGCTTCACCAGCCAGATCATGGGGTTCTGGTTTGTCGCCGCGTCGCTCGGCAACCTGATGGCGGGATTGCTGGCCGCAGGTATGGACACCGAACATGCCGCCGGACTTCCGGACGCGTTCACCCGCATCTTCCTGATCAGCGCCGGCTTCGGGATCGTCCTCGTCCTTCTCGCTCGCCCAGTCACCCGGTGGGCGCTCGGCGGAAGCGAGCGGATAGAGGAAACGGCTCCGGCGCAATAGATGCTATTCGTGCTGTCCAGGCAATTTGCCGGGCCGGCAATGGTGCGCAGGCCAGAACTTTCCGTCCTCAGCCGCCGGCCGGCTTGACGAAGAAGCGGCCTGCCGACGAACGACCACGCATCATGGCGGGGAGCCTTTGTGCTTAGAAAGGTAGAAAGCTAGCGCAAAGATGATAAGGGCTGTCGCCACGCCCAAATAGACAATTCTTTGCGACCCATCCCACGCAACAGCCTCTCGAAGAAACAGTACCGCAAGCACGGCAATCACCACGCTGACCAAATTTGCTTTCAGGTCTTCGAGATCTTTCAGCATGAGCCATCGGGGGCGCTCCAAATTCTCGTCAATGAAAAGCGTATAAAGGCCGAGACTGATAATGTAGGCGGCTACGGCGATTAGGAAGACATCAATGCCCTCGACCACTCCGATCGCAAACATTTTGACTGCTTGCGTCGAGATAGCAATGTTCTCCACTGTATCGCGGATACTTAGAGCCATGACCGCAGTCTCGTAAACTATCAGCGATATGGCTCCAATCAACGTCACGACCACTGGCAGGATCATGATATAACGGCTTAGTACCAATAGCCTGGCAAACATCTTGATCACCACTCGTCGATCATTGATTGCTTCAATGAAGCTGTCGGGGAGAAAAGTGGCTGCTAACGGCAAGACAGGCAGCAATTCGCCAGAGAGCGTCTTGCCGCCAAGTTACTTCCCGGCTTCTAACTCTGATTAAACTTATGAAATGTTAGCGGAGCATTAAGATAATTTCGAGGATCGAATGTCTTCGAATTGTCTTCTACGCAATCCGGCCTTTGAACGATTTCTTTGAAAAGCTTTGAAAGTCCGAACGGCTCTGCTGCAAATTTCAAGCTTGATTTCGATGACATTTGGTTGAGGCTCTGATCATCTTGGGGCTTCCCGGGTTTCGAGATTTTGAGCAAGCAATGCCACAACCTTCGTCGGCGATGTCAGGTTTCGTTCGATCGGTGTCGGCCTACGGGAGGGCGGCCCCCCTTGATTTCGAGGGGTAACCCTGCTTGATTGCTACTAGCAGTGGCGACGAAGGTCGATGCTATGCCGGCGGAGAGCGAAACTACCGAACACGGCTTGCCTGAAGCCCTCAAGGGGTTGATCGGCCTTTGGGTTTTGCTGTTCGCGCTCTGGCTGATCGTGAACGCTTCACTCGCTCTGCCGGTCGTGATGACAGGCGCCGTCATCTCCCTTTCCATCGCAGCGATCGTTTCTCGTCGCTATGGACTATGGCAGCAGACCGCGCTGACACCGGGCGCGGCATACCATTTCCTTGCCTTTGCATCGGTATT
The DNA here is from genome assembly GCF_014851595.1 of Rhizobium sp. RHZ01. Lineage (NCBI taxonomy): Bacteria > Pseudomonadati > Pseudomonadota > Alphaproteobacteria > Hyphomicrobiales > Rhizobiaceae > Rhizobium > Rhizobium sp. RHZ01. The sequence goes on along the minus strand of NZ_JACUZZ010000003.1, from coordinate 303,170 downwards.
CTTCATCGAACTGGTGAAGGCGAACGTCAACATGCTGCGCTACGTTTATTCGCCGCGCATCGACATTCACCCCGGCATCGTGAGGATCCCGATGCGGCTGAAATCGCCGATCGGTCGCCTTGCCCTTGCCAATGCGATCGCGCTGACCCCCGGATCGCTGGTCATGGACATCAGGGACGACGCCCTTTTCGTTCATTGGCTCGATGTGAAGACGACAGACCCGGAGCAAGCCGCCGCGATGATCGCCGGACCCTTCGAAAAGCACCTGGGGGCGGCGTTTGGCTGATTTCATCGTTCGCATTGCCGCCGTTCTCATCTTCTTCAGCATCGTTTTTGGGGCGCTGCGTCTGATCATCGGCAAAACCCTCATGGACCGCGTCGTGGCAATCGACATGCTGACCGTGGTCTCGATCGCGCTGGTGACGCTTTATGCGCATCTTTCCGGCCGGTTCGTGTATATCGATGTGGCGCTCGTCTACGGGCTGCTCAGCTTCCTTGCCGTGCTTGCTATCGCTCGTTTCCTGGAAAAGGGGCCGTGACACGATGCTGGAGCTTCTCGTTATGCTGGTGTGCGGGTGCATCCTGATCAGCGGGGTTCTTGCTGTGCGCCTTCCCAATCTCATGACGGCGATGGTGAGTTCGGGGCTCGCGAGCCTGCTTGCGGCCGTCTCCTACGTGCTGCTTGCCGCGCCCGATGTCGCCATGGCAGAAGCAGCAATCGGTTCCGGGCTCGCGACGCTGATCTTTCTCTATGCCATTCGCAGAACCGGCGGCGGAGACGCCGGTAGTGAGAAGGAGTGAGATGTGCAGGAGCTAGTCGGCAGCATCGTCATCCTCGTCGGCGCGTTCTTTCTCTTTTCCGCCGGCCTCGGGCTTTTGCGCATGCCCGATGTCTTCACCCGCATCCAGGCGGGGACCAAGGCCTCGACGCTCGGCAACATTCTTGTCGTCGCCGGGCTTGGCATCTACCATCCCGATTGGTCGCTCAAGCTCTTGATTGTCGCCGTTTTCGTTCTGATAACCAACCCCCTGTCGTCGCACGCGCTGTCGCGCGCGGCCCATGCAGTACGCACGCCGATGGCGGAGACGACGGTTGTGGACGCGCTTCGCGATGCAGATGAGGCGGCCAAGGAGGGCAAGGCATGACAAAACGCGTCTTCAGCCTTCTTGCCATCCTCGTCTTCGCGTTAATCTTCGCCGGCGTCGCAGGCGGATATAGCGAACGCCAGACGCTCTCGCCGCTTGCCCGGCACTATCTCACCGCGGTGCCACAGGATCTCGGCGGAGCGAACGTCGTCACCGGCATCCTGATCACCTTTCGCGGCTTCGATACACTCGGCGAAGTGGCCGTCCTTTTCATGGTGGCTGCGAGCGTTGGCATCCTGCTTGGCGGATCGCCGGCGCAAGACCGCACGAACGAAGCCCCGCGACCAAGCGAGCTCGTGGAAAACGGCGCGAAGATCATCCTGCCGCTGATCTTCCTGTTCGGCGCCTATGTTATCATGAACGGTCACCTTTCGGCCGGCGGCGGCTTCCAGGGAGGGGCCGTGGTGGCGTCGGGCGTGATGCTGCTAGTGCTCGCCCGCCCCGGCACGGGCCTCCATCAAGGCTTTCTAAGCGTAACGGAATCGCTGGCGGGCGTCATTTACGTCCTGCTCGGGATTTGCGGGCTCTGGTTCGCAGGCGGGTTTCTCGACAGCCACATCCTGCCCAAGGGTGAGTTTGGCTCGCTCGCCAGCGCCGGGGCGATCCCGGTGATTTCGGCGCTGTTGGGTATCAAGGTAGGGGCGGAGCTCAGCGTCGTCATCGATCGCTTCAGAAGCTGAAGGAGGAAACATGGGGCTGCCGGTGTCGCACATTCTCATGGTCACGGGCTTCGCGCTCGTCCTCATCGGCTTCTGGGGGATGCTTGGCCATCGCAACATACTGCGCATCATCATCGGCTTTTCGTTGATCAATACCGGCCTGCATCTGGTGATGGTCGCGACAGGCTATGTAACCGGGGGGACGGCGCCGATCATCGACAAGGCGCTTTCAATCTCCGAAGCAACGGTGCGTTCGGTTGATCCCATCCCCGCCGCGCTGGTGGTCACGGCGATCGTCATCGGCTTTTCCGTGACCGCCGTGATGCTCGCCTTTGCGATCCGTATCCATGATGCCAGGAAAACTCTCTCCATCGATGCGCTGACGGAATCGAAATGGTAGGAGGCGTGCTGCAACCGCTGACGATCTTCCTGCTCGGCCTTGGCGGCGGCTTTCTGATCCCGCTTGTCTATCGCATTGCCAAGCCGCTCCCGGCCATCGTCTTCTTCGCTGCCCTTGCCGGTATGACGCTGGTCTCTGTAGTCCAATTGTGGTGGCTACTCCGTGGCGGCTCGACAAACGAGATCTATACCGCCGGAGCGATCCCACCCTTTTCCATTAATCTGCGCTTCGGGCTTTGGGAGGGGTTTTTCGCCGTCAGCGTAAATCTCGCCGCAATGCTCGGCGTCTGGCAGCTGTGGGGCCGGCTGCGTAACTCCTATGCGGCACTGCTGCTCTATCTCATACTGGTCATGGGCATCAACGGCATGGTGATGACCCGCGATCTGTTCAACCAGTTCGTCTTTTTGGAAATCATGTCGATCGCGACCTACGGCCTGCTTGGGATGGAGGGCAGCCCTGCGGCACTTTCGGCAAGCTTCAAGTATATCATGGCGACGGTGCTTGCCTCGTCATGCTTCCTGTTGGGCGCGGTGCTGCTCTACCACGTCACCGGAACCCTCAACATCGACGACATGATCGAACACAGGGCGCTGATATCAGGCCCGATCGGCACGACGGCGCTTCTCTTTGTCCTGTCGGCGCTGATACTCGAACTGAAACCCTTCCCCGCCAATGGCTGGGGTCTTGACGTTTACGAAACCGCGCCCGCCGGGATTGCGGCCCTCATCTCCGGCGGCGTGTCGGCGGGCGTCTTCTTTGCGCTGTTCAAGCTGTTGCCGCTGTTTGCGACCCATTACGACCTCATCGCCTGGGCGGGTGGCCTGACCTTTCTCTTCTCCAATCTCGCCGGTCTGCCGCAGACGAAGGTGCAGCGCCTGCTCGGCTATTCGTCGATTGCCCAGATGGGCCTGCTGATGCTGTCGCTTGCCTTGCTGCGAGAACTCGACGCCGACGCAGCGATGCCGCTTGTGGTCGGCGGGCTGTTCTTCAACCATCTTTTCGCGAAGGCCGGCCTGTTCTGGCTGGTCGGTGCGGTTGGGCTCCCACGCACCGCGGCATGGCCTGCCATTGCCAACCGACCGCTGACGCTCCTCGTCTTTGCCATGTTGCTCGTTGCAATCTCCGGTCTGCCACCTTTCCCCGGCTTCTGGGCAAAGTGGGAACTCGTGGTGCGGCTTGCCGCGGGCGAGCGCTACGGTTGGGTGATCCTCATTCTGGCTGGGTCGCTTCTCGAAGCTGCCTATATGTTTCGCTGGTTCAAGCAGTCGACACGGGCGTCGGCCGAGATTGCCGAAGCCTGGCCCAGGATCGCTGCACTCGCGCCGTCGCTTGTCTGCGTGATGTTACTGACTGCGGGAGGTTGGATCGCATCACGCCTTGCCGGGGTTGCCTCGCTCCAGCTTTTCCTGCCGCTCCTGGCTGGTCTTGTCGTCTTCTGCGTGGACGGGCTTCCCGGCCGGATCAAATGCGTGCTGATGCTCGCGCTCGTGTTCTTTCTCGGCATGGCACAAGTCTCTTTGATGTCCGGGCTCAATCAGCTGTTCGCCGCCCTTCTGCTTGGGGGCGGGCTCGTCGTTGCCATGGCGGGGCTTTATCGCACCGATCAGCGTCCCGGCTACTATCCATTCATGACGGTCCTGCTGCTTGCGATAGTCGGACTGCTTTGGGCGCCCACCAGTCTCGAGTTCTTCTTCAACTGGGAACTGATCACACTGTCGACCTATTTCCTCATCATGCAAGGGCGAAGTGCGCACCCGCATGCCTTGCCCTTCCTGATGTTTTCCCTGATTTCGGCCTTCTGCATTCTTTCCGGTTTCGGGCTTGCGGCTGCAGAGAGCGGCACCATCTCCCTGGACGCGCTCGTTTCATCCAGCATGGCGTCGATGGCATTCACCCTCTTGGGGATTGGCTTTCTCATCAAGGCCGGCGCGATCGGCCTGCATGTTTGGCTTCCCGGCACCTATGCGGAAGCCGATGATGACATGTCGGCGATGCTGTCGGCCGTGGTCAGCAAGGTCGCGATCGTCGGCCTGTTTCTTGTCACCTATCTGGCGATAAGGGCAAACACGGGGTTGGAGCTTGCACATGTGATGGCCTGGATCGGCCTTCTGACCACGCTTGGCGGTGCAGCGATGGCGCTCAAGCAGGATGACGTAAAGCTCATGCTCGCTTATTCGAGCATGAGCCAGCTCGGCTATATCATGACGGCCATCGCCATGATGAGCCATCTTGGCTGGGTGACGGCGATGTATCTCATCGCCAACCATCTGATGGTCAAGGGCATTCTCTTTCTCGTGGCAGCTGCCGTCATTTTGCGAACCGGCACGCGCCGCTTCGACGAGATCAGCGGACTTATGACGGCAATGCCGCTCACGTTCGTGCTTGCCGTCGTCGCGCTGCTGTCAATGTCGGGACTGCCGCCACTCGTCGGCTTCGGCGCCAAATGGCTGCTCCTCAGTGCCATGATCGATCGTGGGTGGTACGGGCTGGCCGCGCTTGGGGTGGCTGCGACCTTGCTCGGTCTGCTTTACATGTTCCGCTTCGCCTACGCGATCTTCCTAAGCCAACCGAAAGGAGACCGGCTATATCTGCGTGAAGCCCCGATCAGCCTGCTTGCGCCGCAAGCGCTGCTTGCGGTCGCCATTCTGGCACTCTCATTCTTCCCGAAACTCGTGATGGGTCCGATTTCGGCAGCAATCGACCCGCAATTTTCCTCAAGGCTCGTCTGGCAGGGAATGTCGCTCGAAGAGGTTTATGCGCACTGGAATCCACTGCCAGCGATGACGGTCGCACTTATGCTGTCGGCTGCGATCTTTCTCGTCGCCTGGCTTATTTACCGGGGCAATCTCGGCCGCTTTTCGAGAACGGGCATCGACGCCTTCTATCGCTTTTATAAACCGGCGTTGGCAGCGGTCACCGAACCCCTAGCCAGGGCCGTCTGGAACGGGACTAGCGCGGCGGTCATTGGAGCGGCGCAGTGGGTTCGCCAGGCCTATACCGGCAATGGCCAGACCTACTCACTGCAGATACTCTGTTACATCATCGTCCTTTACCTTTTCGGGACCTATGTACGTGGTTGATTATCGGCATCCAATACAGGCGCGGCCCGTGCGTGATCCTGCAAACGGGACCGGAGGCGCAGTTTCTGGATTTCTTGCTGAGCACTTTGCGTCAAAGGACGCGCTAAACTTCACCCATCCAACAACTCGGTTTGTGTCATGACCTCCCCTTCTGAAGGAAAGTTTTCGATTTGGACCCTGATGGCGATGTGTGTGGGCTCAATGGTCGGCGCGGGGATATTTTCCTTGCCACAGGCCTTCGGCCGCGCAACCGGACCGTTCGGTGCCATCATCGCCTGGACGATCGCCGGCGTCGGCATGCTGATGCTCGCCTTCGTCTTCCAATCGCTGTCGCGGCGCCGCCCCGATCTCGACGCAGGCATCTATGCCTATGCCAAGGCCGGCTTCGGCAATTATCTCGGCTTCCTCTCGGCTCTTGGCTACTGGTCGGCGGCGCTCCTGGGCAATGTTTCTTATTTTGTGCTCATCAAATCGACACTTGGGCTGTTCTTCCCGATCTTCGGCGATGGCAACACGATACTCGCAGTCGCAACGTCTTCGATCCTCCTCTGGTGCATGCATTTCGTCATCCTGCGCGGCATTCGCGAAGCCGCGGTAATCAACACGATCGTTACGTTTGCGAAGATTGTTCCCATCTTGCTCTTCATCGTCTTCGTGATTGCGGGTTTCAGATACGACCTGTTCGCCGCCAATTTCTGGGGCGGCGGTGACCCGACCTTCGCCGATATTGCCAGCCAGGTGCGCGCGACGATGCTGGTCACGGTCTTCGTCTTTGTCGGTATCGAGGGCGCGAGCGTTTATTCGCGTTACGCACGCAATCGTGCCGATGTCGGTATCGCGACGCTGACCGGCTTTCTCGGCGTGCTTTCGCTGATGGTTCTGATTACGCTCCTGTCCTACGGGATAATGCCGCGCGCGGATCTCGCAACGCTCAGGAATCCTTCGATGGCCGGCGTGCTCGAAGCGGTGGTCGGACCATGGGGTCGGCTGTTCGTCAGCGCCGCTCTGATAATCTCGGTCGCCGGCGCCTACCTTTCTTGGGTGCTGCTCGCCGCCGAAATTCTCTATTCGGCATCGAAGTTCGACACGATGCCGCGCTTTCTTTCCAAAGAGAACGAAAGCGGTGTTCCTTCGAACGCGCTCTGGCTCACCAACATTGTGGTCCAGGTGTTCCTGATCCTCACTCTCTTTGCGCAATACGCCTTCACCCTGGCGCTGGAGCTGACGAGCTCGATGATCCTGATCCCGTACCTCTTAGTTGCGGCTTACGGCTTCAAGCTCGCCTGGACCGGCGAGACATACGAGCGGGATTCGTCCGGTCATCGTGGCGACTTCGTGCGGGCCGGTATCGCGCTTCTCTATACCGCCGGGCTGATCTATGCCGCGGGCGCCAAGCACCTGCTATTGTCGGCCGCCATCTATGGACCTGGAACCATCCTCTACTTCATGGCCAGACGCGAGCAGGATAAGCGCACCTTTACTCCGGCAGAGACCGCCATATTTATGGTTGCGGCGGTTGGCGCAGTTGCCGCGATTCTCGGCATCGCGACAGGACGTATTAGCATTTAGTCGATCGCGCAACGCGATGAGTGGTCGCTCATTTACAGCCAGTGGTCGCAGAAAATTGCAAGCATCGCATATTCGTGGTACTTCATACGGATCACAGTCGCAGGGAAACGAATTATCGTTCCAGAGCAAATAATTACACGACGTGCATAAGCTTTAAAAAGCAACATCAGTTGGCATGAGAGGGCGACATGGCATCTCAATCCACGCAGAAATTTTCCCGTTTGGCACTCACTGGCATGGTTGTCGGATCCATGGTCGGGGCCGGCATTTTCAACCTGCCGGGTCGCTTCGGCGCCGCCACAGGACCTTTCGGAGCCATCATCGCCTGGGCAATCGCGGGTACCGGCATGTACATGCTCGCGCGCGTGTTTCAGGCTCTCGCCGAGAAACGGCCGGACATCGACGCGGGCGTGTTCGCCTATGCCAAGGCTGGTTTCGGCAACTACATGGGCTTCCTTTCGGCCTTCGGTTACTGGCTCGGAAGTTGCCTCGGCAACGTCTTCTACTGGGTGCTCATCGGGTCGACGCTAGGGCGCTTTTTCCCGGGCATCTTCGGCGACGGAAGCAGCGCGATTGCGATCATCGTGTCGCTGCTGGGCGTCTGGGCCTTCCATTTCATGATCCTGAAGGGAGTGGAGCAGGCAGCGTTCATCAACACCGTCGTCACCGTCGCCAAGATCGTGCCGATCCTCGTCTTCATCCTGCTGCTGATCTTCTTTTTCAACTACACGCAGTTCTCCGAGAACTTCTTTGGCGGTGCGGACATGCCGGCAAAGCCGCTGGTCGCGCAGGTCCGCGATACCATGTTGATCACTGTGTTCGTGTTCATCGGCATCGAAGGCGCAAGCGTCTATTCACGCTTTGCCGAAAAACGCTCCGATGTCGGCGCCGCAACCATACTGGGCTTTGTCGGCGTCACCGGTCTGATGGTGGCGGTGACCATGCTTCCCTATGCGGTGATGCCGCAATCGGCGATTGCCGCGGTCCAGCAACCTTCAATGGCCGCGGTTCTCGAAGCCGTTGTCGGGCACTGGGGCGCCGTATTCATCTCGATTGGCGTTCTGGTCTCGGTGTTGGGCGCTTATCTCGCCTGGTCGCTGATCTGCGCCGAAGTGCTCTTCGCCGCGGCCAAGTCCGACGACATGCCGAGGCTCTTTGCCGCGCAGAATGCCAATCGCGTACCAGCCAACGCGTTGTGGTTGACGAACTTGGTCGTGTCGCTGTTCATCATCTCCACCTACTGGTCACGCGACGCCTTCAATTTCATGCTCGACATGACGAGCGTCACCTCGCTTCTGCCCTATCTCCTCGTCGCCGGCTACGGCGTTTTGCTTGCCCGCAGCGGCGTGGGCTATGAAACGACGCCCAATGAGCGCGGTCGCGACCAGATTTTCGCCTGGATCGCCGTCATCTACACGATCTTCATGTTCATTGCCGCCGGTCTCAAATATGTGCTTCTCGTCGCCGTCCTCCTGGTGCCTGGCACCATTCTTTATGTCTGGGCGCGGCGTGAGCAGAAATTGCAGCTGTTTACCTCCACCGAGCTCATCATCTTCGCCGTTACATTGATTGCCGGCCTGATCGGGGCCTACGGCCTGTTGACGGGCATCATCACACCTTGAACAGAAAGGCAGGAGCGTCATGACATCAGACATCCCTTTCGGCGTGCATTCGGAAGTGGGCCAGCTTCGCAAGGTGATGGTCTGCGCGCCCGGCCGGGCTCACCAGCGCCTGACACCGAGCAATTGCGACGATCTTCTCTTTGACGACGTGCTTTGGGTCGACAATGCCAAACGCGACCATTTCGACTTCATGACGAAGATGCGCGATCGCGGCGTCGAAGTCGTTGAGATGCACAATCTGCTCGCCGAAACAGTTGCCATCCCGGAAGCGAAGAAGTGGATCCTCGATAACCAGGTCGCGCCGAACCAGATCGGGCTCGGATTGCTTGACGAGGTTCGCTCCTATCTGGAGGGGCTTTCCAACCGCGAGCTCGCCGAAACGCTGATCGGCGGCCTCTCGACCTTTGAATTTCCGGAATCGATCGGTGGTGAGCAGCTCGCGCTGATACGCGACGCGGCGGGTGTCAACGAATACCTGCTGCCGCCGCTACCGAACACGCTCTACACCCGCGACACCACCTGCTGGATCTACGGCGGGGTAACGCTCAACGCACTTTACTGGCCGGCCCGCCACGAGGAGACAATCCTCACCAGCTCCATTTACAAGTTCCATCCGGATTTCGCCGGAAAGGTGAACGTCTGGTGGGGCGATCCGACCAAGGATTGGGGGCTTGCCACGCTCGAGGGCGGCGACGTCATGCCAATCGGCAAAGGCAACGTGCTAATCGGCATGAGCGAGCGGACCTCGCGCCAGGCGATCAGCCAGGTTGCCCAGGCGCTGTTCGAAAAGGGTGCAGCCGAACGCGTTATTGTCGCGGCCATGCCGAAGCTGCGCGCGGCCATGCATCTCGACACGGTCTTCACGTTCGCCGACCGTGATTGCGTCCTGATCTATCCCGACATCGTCGACAAGATCGATGCCTTCTCCTACCGCCCGGACGGCAAAGGCGGCGTCGAGCTGCACAAGGACAAGGGCAGCTTCGTCGAGACGGTCCGCGACTCCCTCGGCTTGAAGAAGATGCGCGTCGTCCAGACCGGGGGCAATGACTACATGCGCGAGCGCACCCAGTGGGATAGCGGCGCCAACCTTGTCTGCGCTTCCCCGGGCGTCGTCTATGCCTATGACCGCAATACCTACACGAACACGCTGCTTCGCAAGGAAGGTATCGAAGTCATCACCATTACCGGTGCTGAACTTGGACGCGGGCGCGGCGGCGGGCATTGCATGACCTGCCCGATCATCCGCGACGCGGTCGATTACTGACCTTTTACGCGTGCTCCGGTCGCCCGGGTTACCGATCGCTGACGCGGTGTAAGCCGCGCCAACTTGTGGGTGTGTTCGAGAAGTGAGAGGCCGCCATGCCGTTGCGTTCCTTGATGTCGAGACACAAAGCGATTTTCGTTTACGCGGGGCTTACCGCCCTTGTCCTTTCCGGCTGCCAGAGAAGCGAGGAAAAGGAAGAGCTGCCGACGCGGCCAGTCAAGACGCAGGCTGTCTCGTTCAATCCCGAGGATACGTTCGGCTCCCTGGTTGGCGAGATCCAGCCAAGGGTCGAGACCAGCTTCGGCTTCCGCCAGGGCGGGGAAATCCGGGAGCGCGACGTCGAGGTCGGTGATCGCGTGGAGGTCGGAATGGTGATCGCCCGGCTCGATTCCGAAGATGCCCAGGATGCGCTCCGCAAGGCGGAAGCCAATCTGTTTTCCGCGCAGTCGACCTTCCAGAACGCCGAGATCGAGCGCAATCGCCAGCAGCAACTCTTCCCGCGGACGTCGACCCGTCAGCAGTTAGACGCGGCCATAGCGCAGGCCAATGTTGCCCAGGCCGGTGTCGATGCCGCTGAGGCGGCGTTGCGGATTGCCCAGACCAACCTCGACAACCGTACGCTGAAAGCCAATGGTGCCGGCGTCGTCACTGGCATTGGCGGCGAAGTGGGCCAGGTGGTCGGCGGGGGTCAGATGGTCGTCCGCGTGGCGCAGGTTGGTCCGCGGGATGCGGTGTTCCAGGTGCCGGAGGCGACGATCCAGACCGCCAACAGCAATGCCCACGTCGAAGTTCGGTTGTTAAGCAATCCAAATGTGACGGCGAGTGGATCCGTCAGGGAAATATCGCCGACCGCCAATCCGGTTACGCGCAATTTCACCGTCCGCGTCGGCCTGGACAACGCGCCTGAAGAGTTCCGTTTCGGCAGTTCGGTGCGTGGTACGATCCAGATCGCAGGCGCGCCCGTCGCGCGGCTGCCGATGACGGCGCTGTTCAACCAGAACAACCAGCCGGCCGTCTGGGTGGTTGACCCGGCAAGCAACACCACCAAGCTCGTGCCGGTAGAGGTCCATCGATTCGATACGCAGGATTTCCTCGTGAGCAAGGGGCTGTCGAGCGGCGATCAGGTCGTCGTCGCCGGCGTCCAGCAGCTGCGTCCCGGCATGGCGGTTCGCCTGCTTGAAGGAAGCGTCCAATGAACGGAGGATTCAATCTCTCCGAATGGGCCATTCAGCGCAAAAGCCTGATCGTCTTCCTCGCATTTCTGAGCGCTGTCGGCGGCATTCTCGCCTATTTCAATCTCGGCCGCGACGAGGACCCGGAATTCACCTTCAAGACGATGATCGTGTCTGCCGCGTGGCCGGGTGGCACCATCGAGCAGACTACAGACCAGATTACGGACCGGCTGGAGCGGACACTCGAGGAGGTGCCGCATCTCGATCACCTGAGGAGCCTGACCAGCGCCGGCCAGTCAGTGATCTACGTGGTGCTCGACGACGCAACGCCGCCCGACCAGGTCGGCGAATCCTGGTATCAGGCCCGAACCAGGGTCGGCGACATCGTCTCGACGCTTCCGGCTGGCGTCCGCGGGCCGTTCTTCAACGACGATTTCGGCGATACCTTTGGCATCATCTACGGTTTCACTGCTGATGGCTTCGGTGACCGCGAGGTGCGTGACTGGGTCTACGAGGCGCGCAACCGCCTGCTCAAGCTCGACGATATCGGCAAGGTTCAGCTTATTGGCACGCAGGACGAGACGATCTTCATCGAGTTCTCGACCAATCGGCTCGCCAGCCTCGGCCTCAGCATGCCGAGCGTGATCTCGACGATTCAGGCGCAGAACGCCGTTCTTCCCACCGGCCAGCTGACGACCGAGCGCGATCGCACGGTCTTGGAGGTTTCGGGCAGTCTCGCCAGCGAAAAGGATCTGCGCGAGCTCAATATTCCGACCGCCTCCGGCTTCGTTCGCCTCGGCGACATCGCCGATATCGTGCGCGGCACCGTCGATCCGCCGCAACCGCGCTTTCGCGTCGATGGCAAGCCGGCGATCGGGCTTGCCGTCTCGATGGCCTCCGGCGGCGACATTCTGCAGCTTGGCCGAAACATCGATAGCGTCATGAATCGTTTCGAGCACGATCTGCCGATCGGCATTGATCTGACGCGGGTCGCGAGCCAGCCGACAGTGGTGCAAACCGCCATTCGCGGCTTCACGACTTCGCTGGCGCAGGCTGTCGTCATCGTCCTTGGTGTCAGTTTCCTGGCACTCGGCGTGCGAGCGGGCCTTGCCGTCGCAGTCTCGATCCCGCTGGTGATGGCGCTGACCTTCCTCTTCATGGACATCACCGGCATTGCATTGCAGCGTGTCTCGCTCGGTGCGCTGATCATCGCGCTGACGTTGATGATCGACGACACGATGGTGACGGTTGAGATCACCATGGCGAAGCTCGAGGAAGGAATGGACCGCGTGAAGGCGGCAGCGTACGCCTATACATCCACCGCCTTTCCGATGCTTGCGGGAACGCTTGTCACCATTGCAGGCTTCATTCCGGTTGGCTTCGCCCAGAGTTCCTCGGGCGAATACGCGCGCTCGCTGTTCTTCGTGATCGGCTTTTCCCTGATCGTGTCCTGGCTGGTGGCGGTGCTTCTGACGCCGATCGTTGGCCTTGCCGTCCTGAAGCCGAGCGAGAAAGCCGGCGAAAAGACCGAGAGCAAGCTTATCCGCGGTTTCAAGAGGCTGCTCGGCGCCTGCGTCCGCATGCGCGTTCTCGTCATTCTGGCGACCGTCGCCCTGTTTGCCGCGTCGCTTTTCGGCTCACAGTATATGCGCCGGCAATTTTTCCCATCGTCAGATCGTCCGGAACTGCTTCTGTCGCTCGTCCTGCCACAAGATGCCTCGCAAGAGGCGACTGCCGCCCAGGTAAAGCGGGTGGAGGAAATCCTCGCCGCCGACGAAGGGGTTGCCAACTGGAGCTTCTACGTCGGCTCCGACCCGATCCGCTTCTATCTCTCGATGGACCTCAATCCGCCGGCCCCCTTCCGCGCGCAGGCAGTTGTCATCAGCAAGAGCGTTTCCCAGCGGGATGCCCTGCAGCAGAGGCTGCAAAAACTCCTCGACGAGCAGTTCCCAGATATCATCGCCCGTGTCTCTCCGCTGGAAATGGGCCCACCAGTCGGCTGGCCCGTTCAATATCGCGTCAGCGGCCCTGATATCGTCGGTGTGCGCGATCTCGCCTGGAAGGTTGCTGACGTTCTCCATACCGTCCCAGGCGCTGTTCAACCGCACCTCGACTGGAACGAACCTATCCGGAAGGTCGTCATCAACGTCGACCAAGACCGCGCCAGGCTGGTCGGGTTGAACTCGTCCGTTATCGCGCAGACGCTGTTTGCGACCTCCTCGGGCTTGCCGATCACGCAGGTGCGCGATTCCATCTATCTGGTCAACGTTGTCGCACGCGCGACGGAGGATCAACGCGTCGACATCAATACGCTGCGTTCGCTGCAGATACCGGTCGGTCCCAATCACACCGTGCCGCTTTCAAGCATCGCGACAGTGGAATACCAGACAACGCAGCCGTTGATCTGGCGGCACGACCGCTCGACTACGATCACCGTCCAGGCCGACGCGGAAAAAGGCGTGCTGGCGACTGACATCGTCGACGCCGCCACGCCGCAGATCGCTGCACTCATTCGCGACAATCCCAATTATCTGATCGAGGTGGGTGGCTCCGTTGAGGGTGCGGAAGACGGGCTCGCAGCAGTCGTAGCGATGCTGCCGGTCATGGCTGTCATCATCCTCATCGTCCTGATGTTTCAGCTGCAGAGCGTGCAGCGCCTTATCCTGGTCGTCAGCGTTGTTCCGCTCGGGCTGATTGGCGTCGTGCTGATCATGCTTATCACTCGCGTGCCAGTCGGTTTCATCGCCGTCCTCGGGATGATCGCTCTCATCGGCATGATCACCCGAAACTCGGTGGTGCTCATCGACCAGATCGATAGACGGATGGAGGAGGAAGGCAGGAGTTGGCAGGGCGTCATCGACGTCACCGCGCAGCGTCTGCGGCCGGTTTTCCTGACCGCCGGTTCGACGATCCTCGGCATGCTGCCGATCATCCGCGATCCGTTCTGGTCGCCGCTTGCCTTTACCGTGGTGGGGGGTCTGGTCGTTGCCGCGGCGCTGACGTTGATCTTCCTTCCGGCGCTTTATGTCCTGTGGTTCCGGATTCCACCTGAATTGGAACGACGACCCGCTCCGATTGCCGAGGCCGTGGCGCAGCCCGCATCCTAGGATAGATTGTAGGGTCGTAACTGTTTGCCGGGCCATAGTATTGCCGAGGCATGTCACATGTTGCATTTCGTGTTGTAGTGCCGTGCCAGACCCGCCTCGGAATCCGACGCCACAGTCCGGATCTCCTCGTCGGAAAGGCGTCCACGAAGGTAGAACCGGAAGATATCCGCGCGTGGTTTCTCGTCCGGAAGCCCGATTTCGAAATGGCGCTCGAGACGGCCAGAGCGCAGTAATACGGCGTCGATCAAGTGCGGATAGTTCGTCGCGCCGATGACGATGACCCTGCAAACCGCACGCGCTGTTTCGGATATGTCTCTGGCTGAGGACATACTAGAGGCGGGCATCGAAGCAGCGTTGGTGCTTGCAAGGAAATCGGAGCCATAACCTCCGTTTAGACGCCAGCGAAAATGGGCGGCAAATCCTCGCAACTGCCGGATTGTTGTCTCGATGAGGCGTGCCGACTAAAATCCGACTTCGGGTCTGGGGGCACCATAGGGGCAATCGCGTTGATGTCGGCCGTAGTGCAGGTTTGTAGAGTTTGATAACTCGCGTCATCCGTGAGCGCTCCCCACCTGCCGTTTATCTCGCAGCTAAACAATCTAGGAGACTCGAGATGGGTAATACCGAGGTTCGCAGCGAAAATTCACCCCGGCCCACGCGCGATCGAGGCGTCGACATGAAGCTGGAAGTGGTCGTAATCCCCGTAGCCGACGTCGATCGGGCCAAGAGCTTCTACGCGAGCCTTGGCTGGCGGCTAGACGGCGACTTCACCGCTGGTAGCGAGTGGCGCGTAATCCAGTTCACGCCGCCCGGTTCGGGATGCTCGGTCATCTTCGGAAAGAACGTCACTTCGGCTGCGCCCGGTTCTGCGCGGGGCCTATATCTGATCGTCTCCGACATCGGCGCGGCGCGCGAGGAACTTCTGGCGCGCGGTGTACGGATCAGCGAAGTGTTTCATGCAGGCGAAGAAAAGATTGGTACCGACGAGCCGTACCTTTTCGGGAGCCGGAGAGTAAGCGGCCGCGACCCTGAGCGCCGCACCTATAGGACCTACGCCTCGTTCAATGATCCTGATGGGAACGGCTGGTTGTTGCAGGAGGTCACCGGCCGCTTGCCGGGTCGCATAGACACGGGCGGGGCAGCCTTCGTTTCTTCCGCCGAACTCGAGGCCGCGCTGCGGCGCGCGTCAGAGGCCCATGGTGAACACGAGAAACTGACCGGGCAACACGATGAAGGTTGGCCAATCTGGTATGCGGAATACATGGTAAAGGAACAAACGGGAGAGCCGTTGCCTACCTAGCCATGGCCGCAGGGGCGAGGCCACTTACTCGAAAGCCTTGCCGCGTATCGGCCTTCGCTCCATGTTCGCGCGATGGACCAGCCGGATCGACATTTCTCGAAGCTGACGCCTTACACGCACAGGGTTTTTGCAGGCGACCTGGCGGAGCAGGTCGGGGCGCTTTGCTATCGGAAATCTCTCCGCGGTATCGACATACTTCTGATCACGACCCGCCAAACAAAGCGGTGGACCATTCCCAAGGGATGGCCGTGCGCTAATTTGAAAGCGTACCAGGCCGCAGAGCGGGAAGCGTGGGAAGAGGCCGGCGTCCGGGGAAAGATCAGGAAGAAGACCTTCGGTCATTACACGTATACGAAGTACCTGAAGGACAACGAGCACGTAACTTCGATCGTCGGCGTTTATCTGCTCGAGGTCAGGCGGGAGCGCTTAAAGTTTCCAGAGCAAGACCAGCGCGATTTGATTTGGAGACATCCGCGAGAAGCAGCCGTCTTGGTGCAAGAGCCAGAGCTGAAGGGGTTGATCCTAAAGTTGGGTCGGAAGTGGAAAGCTAGCGCAAGATCAGTGGCCTGATACGTGTTGCCAGCTTTGCGGCCGAGTTCGATACTCCGGTCGCAGACGCCGCACACCAAGGTATGATTGAGCCGCGATACTTCCGCGAGGTTCTCTCGTCGCAGGAATTTTTTCTCATCGTTAGATATCGTACGAACTTGAATTTCGACCGGCTACGGCATTGGATTCGTTCGCGGATCATTTTCATGCCACCCCTAGAAAAGCCGAGCTGCCCATGGTGACCGCAGATAGCCCTATTGACTAGACTGCCTTACCGGAACACATGTAGAACATAATCGCTTCCAAAGCGAGATGGAACCCATGAATTGACGAAGGCTACAGATGGCGCATGCGAGCGCAAACCCCGTTATTTCCGAGCTTCGCGAGCGTATTTCTCATCTTGATGGCGCCCTATCGCGACGGAAATGCGCCCTGCCATTTGGTGTGCCGGAAATTGATAGCCATCTGCCTGGTGGGGGGCTGGCATTGGGAGCGATCCACGAGTTCGCGGGCGGTGGTGCGGGGGCCGTGGATGGGGCAGCCGCAGCCCTTTTTGCAGCCGGGGTCGCCGCTCGCACGAAAGGGAAAGTGATTTGGTGCCTTACCCGACCGGATCTCTTCTTTCCTGCGCTGGCGCAGGTCGGCCTTCACCCGAACCGGGTAATATTCGTCGAAGCGGATCGAGAGGAGGATGTTCTCGCGTCGATGGAGGAAGCCCTTTCCTACGGTGCACTAGGAGCCGTCGTTGCTGAATTGGTTCGACTGCCGATGACGGCGTCCCGACGGCTGCAACTGGCGGCGGAAAAGTCCGGCACACTGGGATTGATTATTCGGCGGTGGCGCCGACAGAGCGAGGCAACGGACTTCGGTCAGCCAACGGCCTCGGCCACGCGATGGAGGGTAAGCGTTATGCCATCGGAAGAGCTTCCTGTTCCTGGTGTGGGGAGGGCTCGCTGGATGCTGGAGTTAATGAGAGTGAAAGCTGGCGAGTGTGCCGAGTTCGAAGTCGAAGCTTGTGATTTGTCCGGTCGCATTGCGATCCCAACGTCGGCTGGAACTTGGAGTACCGGAGGAAATCGATCCGCCCATGCCAGTTGAGTTTACCAGGATCACTCATCTAATCCACCTTGCTGGTACACGCCGCATGACGCGCATGTTCGCCGAGCAGTGACGCCGGGTGACCTTAACAAATCCTGTCCGATGAAACCGAAGACGACAAAGGAAATGTCATGTCTGCGATGAAGCAAGTGCGCGAGGAAATTAGTCCAGTCGATCAAGCTATAGAGTGGCACGATGGCGATCTGCATGCCACGATTGCCACACTGATCGACGACTGCCGCTTCCTTCGAGACCAGCTCGATACCGCTCAGAAATGCATGAGCAGCGGTCTAACGCGGGGTTGGAAGCCAAGATCTGAGCGATGATCAACTGTGGGAACTGAGCGCAAAAAGGACCTGCCAGTTGGTGCGCCCGGGAGGTACGGGAATCCAGCGCAGATTGATGCACCATTGCTCGCTGGGCAACGACACAACGCTCTTTGATTTAGTGATGACTGATATAAAGAGTTGAGCAATCCCGCAAAAAGCCACATCAGAGTGGACCCAGAGAAGTGTTTTCCAAATGGAAACGGCTATCCTTCAGGGGAAAGGTTAACTCCCATGCGACGCTTTTGTTCCGCTGGACTTATATATTTTCACTCCCCTAGACAAACGAATCACTTGGCATTTTAGTGGGCGGAGATATGTCAAGGAGTTTCGCCATGGCCGTCGATCTTCCCGTGTTTATTAAGCCCCTGCAGGTCGAAATCGATGGCATGGGACGATATCGAAAAGCGGAGACCGTCGACCAACTGGCGGCCATGCTGCTCAGCGGCAAATGGCATCATCGCGGCGGCGAGAAATTTCACAGTGCGCTGATGCGATCGGTGGAGGCCTTGGAATTTTATACCGATGCCGATACAGCCAGGGCCGCGTTCGTCGATGCTGCCCACGAGGCAGGCATGCTCGTACTTCCCGACGACATCGCCGAGATGAAAAAGGCTGGCTAATGGTGAAGGCTCCTCGTGAACGGCCGTTGCTGGCCGACTACCAGCCAATCCGTTCCCGTCCACGAGAGCCGCGCGACCCCAAGCAGCCTCAGCTGCCATTCGACCCAATGCCCGACCGGATCGAGCCGTGCCTGGCGCTTTTGAAGCCGCGCCCGCCGGTCGGCGACGAATGGTTCTATGAAGTAAAGTGGGATGGGTATCGGATCGCGGTCCACCTCAACAAGGGTAACGTTCGCATCCTGACGCGTGGCGGACACGACTGGACGCATCGCTTCCCACACATTGACCAGGCGGCTAAGGCACTGGATGTTGGGAGCGCCATCATCGACGGGGAGGCGGTAGTCCTCGATCCCGAAGGTCGCCCTCACTTCGGAATGCTGCAGAACTCGCTCGGGGGACGAGGAGGCAAGCTTCGGTCCGGCCAGGCGATGATGATGGCTTTTGATCTGCTTTATTTCGACGGTCACGATATCCGCAGCTTGGAACTGACGGCGCGGCGCTACTTTCTGGAGTCACTCTTGCGAAACGAGGATGGCGCTATCCGCCTGTCCGATACCATTGATGGTGATGGCCGTGAGATTTTTGCCGCTGCATCCCGGCATGGGCTCGAAGGGATAATCGCCAAGCACAAGGACAGCAGTTATCGATCAGGTCGCCTTGGCGATTGGGTCAAGATCAAATGCGTCCAGCGCGACAGCTTTATCGTGGTCGGATACGAGCCATCGCCTGTGGCGCGAGGAGGGATCGGCAGTCTGCTGCTGGCTGCTCGAAAGGGGGACGCGTGGATTTATGTTGGCAACGTTGGCACGGGTTTCAATGAAAATAGCGCGGCCGCGCTTCGGAAACTGCTGGACCGCATCGTCAGAAGGCGGCCGCCAGTCGTGTACGACGGCCGCCAGAAGGACATTGTCTGGGTGCAGCCGACCCTCATCGCCGAAGTTGAGTATCGAGCATGGACGCATGATGGAAAGCTTCGGCACGCCTCCTACAAGGGGCTGCGAGAGCACCAGGACAATGCGGCGGTGCTCGAAGTCGGCTGCGATTCATGACCTGGAAAGTAGACATGACCAGCACATGCGACTTTCTCATTGGCTGTAAGCTGGGCGACAATGCGCAAAAGGCGGAGGGGTGCACCGCGTTCGAAGAACGACACCTGGAGAAGAACCCATCGCTCGCAAAGCGAATGAGATTACCGCATTTCAGAGAGGCCGACAAAGCGCCGGAAGTGGTTCCGCACGCCGATGTCCGAGCGGCCGGGAGCTGGCAGGTTACGGCTGCAGGTGAAAGACGAGCCGCATGGGCTCCTACCGCTTCTCCATAGGTGGCGTAACCATAGGCTGCCGGACAATAGGCGGCATCCGGAGAACTTGCCAATGTTCGATCGGTTGCAGAGGCGGAACTAAAGTACGCCGGCAATCGAGTTCTGATGCGCGGGTAATACCTCATTCCCGATTGTGCGTGCAGCCTATACCTATCTTGCCGCTGGCGATGGGATCTACCCGAAGCGATTTGCCCTTCGGCCGCGCTTTCCCATGTTAATGGCGAGCAGGGCGCCTTCGAGCGGATTTCCCCTTACCTCTTCGTCCGTCATCGAAAACCGGGCGGAAGTGACGAAAAGAGTGGAAAGGTCATGGCCGCCAAAAGTGCAGCTTGTTGGCTGGGAAACCGGCAGGTCAACGACCCGGTCCACGCGTCCCTTTGGATCTAAGCGGACGATGCAGCCACCACGGGCGACGCGGCAATTCCAGATGAACCCCTCGTCGTCTAGGCACGAGCCATCTGGAAGGCCTCGCTCGAAGCCGGCAAATACTGGAACGCGGTTGCGGAGCATAGAGCCGGCGATCTCATAAGAGTAGATCGTGTTTTGAAGCGTGTCCGCCGTCAGCACGGTACCGTCACCCGGCCAGACCAAGGTGTTGGTGATGCCGAATAGATCGTTCGTCAAGGGTAGCACCCTGCCATCGGGGGTGTAACGGTAGAGCCGACCCTTCTCGCCGTTCATTGCCAATGGCGTGCCGTCAGCGGCGATGTTGTTCTGCATTGTGCCGACCCAAAAGGCGCCATCCGGACCGACGACGCCTTCATTCAATCGATTGCCGGTCGTCCCGGGCTCTACTGTCGCAACCGTCCGGAACACGTCTCCGTAATCCCAAAGCGCAATCGTGGTGGCGAGGCCGACAATCGCTCCGCCGTCTTGCCTCAGTCCGATCGAGGTTGGCATGTCAGGCGTCGGCCAGCTTTGGTACTCACCCGTTGCCGGCGTCAGGGCATGGATGGCTCGTCCAACAATATCGACCCACAGCAGGCGCTGCCTGTGGTCATCCCATACTGCGCTCTCCCCCACGATGTTGGCCGCCGTCAGAGCCACCTCAACATTTATTCCCACAGAAACCCCCGGTCCGAATATTGACTGTTGACAGACAGGGTAATCATAAAATACGCATAAATCAATGAAAGCTGTCATACAGGTTTTGAACTTTTAAACGGAGTTATCATGGCGACTGTTTCGGAGGTAGTCGGAAACGCGGGGCTGGTCAGCAATGCGATTGGAGCGATCACCGCTCATATCCGCATGAACGAACTGGGCCCGGGCGATCGCCTGCCAAGCGAAGGAGCGTTGTCTAAAGAGCTCAGCGTATCGCGCACAGTGGTGCGCGAGGCATTCCGGTCGCTTGCAGCAATGAGGCTCATCGACCTGCGTGTCGGCAAGCGAGCGATGGTCGCGCAACTGGATCATGGTGCGATGTCGCTGATGATCGAGCATGGCATTGACACCGCACAAATCAATGTCCAGCAAATCTATGACGTGCGCCGGACCATTGAAGTGCGGACGGCAACACTCGCGGCGCTGCGCCGCTCCAATGATGAAGCCCGTGCGATTCTTGAGCATGCCGAGGCGATGCGTACAAATTTCGATGCGGCGGAACGGGTCATGGAGAGCGACCTGGCATTTCATCTTGAGATTGCTCGCGCCTCCAAGAACCCGATCTTCGCGATGATTGTCGGCGCATTTCAGGGTGTCTCGAGACAGACATGGCCAATCGGATGGCGCAGTCGATCATCTGACAATGAGCGGCATGCCATGAACGACCTGCATGTCGCGATCGCCGAGGCGATTGTTGCGGGTGACCCCCAGGCTGCAAGCCAATTGATGGCCCAGCATTTTGAAGAGAGCGTGAAGGCGTTGCTGGCAGCCGGCGTCGCATAGGGAAGCATCTTATGAAAATCACGAAACTAGAGACCGTGCGTGTCGCGGAACGCCAGAACCTGCTCTGGGTACTGGTCCATACGGATGAAGGAATTACCGGTCTCGGGGAGACTTTCTTCGGTGCAGAGACCGTGGAAGCCTACATTCACGAATACGTAGCGCCACGCGTTATTGGACGCGACCCGCTGCAGATCGATCTCCTGGCCGCAGATCTCGTCGGTTATCTCGGATTTCGGTCGTCAGGGGCTGAGGTGCGGGGCAACTCGGCATTTGACATTGCACTGTGGGACATCTTTGGCAAGGCAACCGGACAGCCGATTGCACAGCTGTTGGGCGGATTCAGCCGTCGCGAAATCCGCACTTACAATACCTGCGCCGGTACGGAATACATCAAGAAGGCAACCGGCCAAACGACGGCTAACTACGATCTGGCGACATCTGCGACCAACGCTTACGACGATCTGAATGGCTTCCTTCTTCACGCCGACGAACTCGCCCACTCCCTGCTTGAAGAAGGGATAACGGCCATGAAGATATGGCCCTTCGATATCGCGGCGGAGAAGGCCCGCGGCCAGTACATTTCCTCACCGGATCTCAGGCGGGCGCTGGAGCCGTTCGAGAAAATTCGTTCGGCCGTGGGCGACAGGATGGACATCATGGTCGAGTTCCATTCGATGTGGCAACTGCTGCCTGCCATGCAGATCGCAAAGGCGCTGACGCCCTACCAGACATTCTGGCACGAAGATCCGATCAAGATGGACAGTCTCTCCAGTCTCGGACGCTACGCGGCCGTGTCGCCCGCACCGATTTCGGCATCGGAAACGCTGGGTTCGCGCTGGGCCTTCCGCGATCTGTTGGAGACCGGGGCGGCTGGCGTTGTGATGCTCGACATCAGCTGGTGCGGGGGACTGTCGGAAGCAAGGAAGATAGCTGCGATGGCGGAAGCCTGGCATCTGCCGGTCGCGCCTCATGATTGTACCGGGCCCGTCGTGCTTTGCGCCTCGACGCATCTTTCGCTCAACGCGCCCAATGCGCTTGTCCAGGAGAGTGTGCGGGCCTTCTACAAAACCTGGTATCGCGATCTCGTCACGGCATTGCCCGAGGTGAAAAACGGAATGATCACCGTGCCGCCTGGTGCCGGATTGGGCATGGAACTGCATCCCGATCTCGATAAGGCATTCACGGTGTCTCGCCGCATATCGAACTCCGTAAGCATCTGACTTTGTAACTGAAGTAACACGCAAACCTGGGAGGAAAAGGCATGAGAAAGAGCATTATCTGCGGTGCATGGGGGCTTGCCCTTTTAGCCACTACGAGCATCGCACAGGCCGAACCGCTGAACATCGTTTTTGCGCACCATTCGTCGGCATCAAATACCTTCTGGCAGGCGGTCAAGAAGGGCTTCGACGACGCCTGCGAGAAGATCGGCGCGAACTGCCAGATGGTCTTCACGCAAACCGAAGGATCGGTCGAGCAGCAGCTGTCGAACATTGAAGCAGCACTTGCTCGCAAGCCTGACGCGCTCTTGACCTCGATCGTTGACGACAAGGCGCTCGACGACGTGATTGATCGCGCGGTCAAAGACGGCGTTGTTGTGATTGGCGTCAACGTTGATGACAGTAAGGGGGCCGACGGTAACAAACGCGCGGCGTTCGTCGGCCAGGGCTTCCGGCCGGCCGGTCATTCGCTCGGCAAGGCGATCTCCGAGAGTTTTCCGAAGGATGGGCCGGTCAAGGTTCTGGTTGGCGTCTCCGCGCCTGGGCAGAACTGGTCGGAGGCGCGCGGGCGGGGTGTCATTGATTTTCTTGAAGAATATAAGGCTGCCAACCCCGCGCGGGATATTTCTTGGGACCGCATCGACAGCGGAACTGACCTTGCTGTGACCGCAGACCGTGTCGGCGCCTACCTCAACGCGCATCCCGAAACCACCGCCTATCTCGACACGGGTTTCTGGCATGCATCGGTCGCACGAGTTCTGAAGGATCGCGGCATTGCGCCCGGCAAGGTTCTGCTCGGCGGTTTCGACCTCGTTCCTGAAGTGGTCCAGCAGATGCAGGCCGGCTATGTGCAGGCCGAGGTCGACCAGCAGCCATACATGCAAGGTTTCATGCCGGTGATGGAAGTTTACCTCGCCAAGAAGCTGGGTCTTGCGCCGTCGAACATCGATACGGGCCAAGGCATCGTGCGCCCGGCGGATGCAGGCATGATCATGGATCTGTCCGCTAAGGGCCTGCGCTAAGTCAAAGGCAGGAAGGGGATCACTCATGAGCCCCTTCCACTCTGGAGATTGCTTAATGAAAAGACTTCTGAAGATTTATATGGAGAAGCCAGAGCTTGCCGCTCTCCTTCTGCTGGTCGTTTTGATCTTCCTGTTTCAGAGCCGGTCAGGAGGACTATTCATTACCGCCGGCAACCTGCGAGGCGTGTTCGGAATCTTGCCCGAGATGGCCTTGGTCGCCATCGGCGTGACCGTCTTGATGATATGTGGCGAGTTCGACCTCTCGGTTGGCGCGGTGTTCGCGTTGATGCCGATGACGGTCGCGGTCCTAATGACCCATGATGTCCCCTTTTCCGTGGCGCTGGCGGCGGGATTGCTAGTGTGCGTCGCAATCGGCTTCC
Organism: Rhizobium sp. RHZ01; assembly: GCF_014851595.1. Classification (NCBI taxonomy): domain Bacteria; kingdom Pseudomonadati; phylum Pseudomonadota; class Alphaproteobacteria; order Hyphomicrobiales; family Rhizobiaceae; genus Rhizobium; species Rhizobium sp. RHZ01. The sequence goes on along the minus strand of NZ_JACUZZ010000003.1, from coordinate 279,428 downwards.
TGAACGGCTTTCTCACGATCCAGTTCGCCATCCCGAGCTTTATCACGACGCTCGGAATGATGTTTGTGGCGCGCTCGCTAACGGTGGTGGTCTCCGGTGGGTTTCCGCCGTTGCTGTCGGCGGATCTACCGACCTGGCTATTTGTCAGTTTCGTCGGACCGGGTGAGCTCTTCCGTATGTCCTTTATCTGGTTCGTCGCTGTCGCAATCCTCGTGTCCTTGCTGCTGAGCCGCACGAATTTCGGCAATTGGGTGCGTGCGACTGGCGGCTTTCTTCCCGCAGCAAATGCGATGGGCATCCCCACGGCGCGCGTCAAAATTGCCTGCTTCATCCTATGCTCGGTTCTGAGTGGATTTGCTGGGTTGATCCAGGTCTTGCGCCTCGGCTCTCCCTTGCCATCCATCGGGGAAGGCATGGAATTGCAGGCTGTCGCGGCTGCGGTCATTGGCGGAACTGCATTGACAGGCGGCATCGGCGCTGTTCTCGGAGGGATTATCGGTGTGGCGCTAATCCGCGTCATCGACAATGGCCTCATCCTTAGCCAGGTCGACGCCAACTGGTTCAAGTTCGCTATCGGATCGCTGACGATCTTCGCGGTTATTGCAAACTCTTGGCTGCGCAAGCGCGCCAAGGCAATCAAGGTGGAGGTGTGAGCCATGAACGAACCCATCGTTTCGGTTAAAAACCTGCACAAATGGTATTCGGGTGTTCATGCCGTCAAAGGTGTTTCGATCGATTTCGCGCGGAACGAAGCTGTCGGGCTGATTGGCGACAACGGTGCTGGAAAGTCCACCCTGATCAACATCTTGTCAGGCGTCCAGCGACAGGACGAGGGCGAGATCTTCGTGGAGGGCCAAAAGGTCGCCATTTCTGGCCCTCGCGACTCGATGCGGCTCGGCATCGAGACCATCTATCAATACAACTCCATGGTCCCGACCATGTCGATCGCGCGCAACCTCTTCATCGGTCGGGAGCCCATGCGGTTTTCGATTGCAGGCGTCGGTGTCATGGACATGGGCAGGATGCGTGAGGAGAGCGTCAAGGCCATCAGCAATGTGGATTTGCATCTGAGATCGCCGGATGCCCTTGTCGGCGAGCTGTCTGGCGGGCAGCGGCAGGGCGTCGCCATTGCGCGTGCCATGCACTTCAAATCGAAGGTGATGATCCTTGATGAGCCGACCAATCACCTTTCGGTCAAGGAAACCAACAAGGTCATCGGTTTCGTTCGTTCCCTGAAAGAGCAGAACGTAACCGGCATCTTCATCAGTCACAACATGCACCATGTCTTCGAATGCTGTGATCGGGTTGTCGCCATGGCCCGTGGCCAAGTCGTGCTCGACAAGCGGATCGGCGACACGACGATCGAAGAAGTTCAGTCGGTGCTCTGAGGAAAAGCCAATGGGAATGCTAGAAGGAAAGACGGCCCTGATAACAGGAGGCCTCGGAACTCTGGGAAGGGCTCAGGTGCTACGGCTTCATGCCGAAGGCGCTTCCGTGATCGTTCTTGATCGGCCAGACATCGAAGACGGCGCGCAGAAAGCGGCAGAACTTGGAGCCGGCGTTCGGTTCCTCGGTTGCGATCTCAACCAGCTGCAGGTCACGGAGGAAATTGTCAGCGAGGAAGCCAAAGCCCTAGGTGGCATCGACATCCTTATAAACAACGCCGCCTTGATCATCAACAGGCCGTTCGAGGCGTTTAGCCTGGAGGAATATGAGGATCAAATCCGGGTCAACTCATCCGCCGCTTTTGCGGTGGTGCGGGCAGTCGCGCCGTTCATGAAACCGAAGCGAAGCGGAAAGATCCTCAATTTCACGTCAATCACCATGAACGGGCAGTGGGACGGCTATGTGCCTTATGTGGCGTCGAAAGGCGCGATGCTCGGTCTGACCAAGGGGCTCGCCCGTGAACTCGGTCCGTATGGCATCAACGTCAATGCCGTCTCGCCGGGCGCGGTGGTTTCCGAAGCAGAAGAGCGCGTGTTCGGGGATCGGCTGCAGCAATATAGCGACTGGGTTCTGGACCGTCAGTGCCTGAAGAAGCGCATCGAGCCCGACCATGTCGCGAGCCTCGTTCTCTTTCTGGTGTCGCCGGCGTCCGATATGATCTCGGGCCAGAATTTTGCCATCGACGGAGGCTGGTAATTGCATCCGCAGGAGATCGTTCTGGAGAACGACAAAGCCCGCGTCGCCGTTGTTCCCAGCTTGGGTGGCGGTCTGGCGCGGCTTGATGTTCGCGACGCCGAGGGGAGGTATCGGCCTCTCCTGCGGCCGTGGAGCGGGCGGATCACTGATGGTCCTTTCGCTCTGGGCTGTAATGTTCTGGTTCCCTTCTCCAACCGGATATCGCAGGGAGGGTTTGTATTCGGCGAGCACTTCCACGCCGTCAGTCCCAATTTGGGCGGTCAAGAGCTTCCGATTCACGGAGATGCGTTCATGCGGGAGTGGCTGATCGCCGGGCGGGATACATCGACGATCACGCTGCATTGTCCTCACGGTAGTATTGGTCCGTTCCGATATGATGCAAAGCAGACGCTCGTCTTGTCGCAAACCCGGCTTGTCGTGCGTTTGGAGGTGACATCGACATCACCGACGGCCTTGCCTTTCGGCATCGGGTTTCATCCCTGGTTTCCGCGAAGCGCACGAACAACAGTTCGGTTTTCAGCGAACAAAGTCTGGCTGGAGAATGAAAGACATCTGCCGCTGACATTGGTCGATATTGATGCGGACGGTTGTTGGGATTTCTCGGCGCCGACCCCTTTGCCGGCCGAGTGGATCAACAATGCGTTCACTGGCTGGCTGGGCTCCTGCGATGTCGAACAAGGCCCTGATGCCGTCTCCTTTCGCTTGAGCGCATCTGACAATCTCGACGTTACTGTCGTCTATTCGCCCGGGTCGGATGCGGATTTCTTCTGTTTCGAGCCTGTTTCTCATCCGGTGGATGCGCACAATCTTCCCGGTATGCCCGGGCTGACGGTTCTTCAGCCCGGCAAAACCCTCACAAGTTCGATGACTTTGGACTGGAGTTCCTCATGGCACTGAATTCGTTCGAATGCGGCACGTTTGCTGGCCGGATATTCCGCTCCGAGTTTGGCGGTCCGTCCGTGGTCGTCGTGCGCGACGGAATGGTGTTCGATATCACCTGTGCCGAGGCGCCGACGATGCGCGACCTGCTGGAGAAAGACGATCCGGTCTCGTTCGTTCGCGCGCAGCCCGGCGAAATCGTCGCGTCGCTGGGAGCGATCATGGACCCGGATCTACCCGACCATGCCCCATTTTCGATGCTTGCACCCTGTGACCTGCAGGCGGTGAAGGCGTGCGGTGTCACCTTCGCGAGATCGATGCTCGAGCGGGTGATCGAAGAAAGAGCTGCCGGAAACCCGGACATGGCGCGCTCGATACGCGAACGCGTGACGGCGGTTATCGGGGATAGCTTGCGCGACCTGCGTGCCGGATCGGAGGAAGCAGCAAAGGTCAAGGAGGCATTGATCGAGGTCGGCCTCTGGTCGCAATATCTGGAAGTGGGTATCGGACCAGACGCAGAGGTCTTTACCAAGGCGCAGGTGCTGTCCTCCGTCGGCTGGGGCGCCTCCGTTGGACTTCATCCGGTGTCGAACTGGAACAATCCCGAGCCCGAGATCGTGCTGGCCGTCGACAGCCGGGGGCGCGTGAAGGGGGCGACACTCGGCAACGATGTCAACCTGCGCGATATCGAGGGTCGTTCGGCGCTTCTTCTCGGCAAGGCAAAGGACAACAACGCCTCTTGCTCCATCGGGCCGTTTATCCGCCTGTTTGACGAGACTTACTCGATCGCGGACGTGCGCAACGCCGAACTGGAACTACGGATCGAGGGCAGGGACGGTTTCGTCCTTGATGGCAGCAGTTCGATGAAGGAGATCAGTCGCGATCCGCTCGATCTCGTCGCCCAGACGATTGGTCGCCACCATCAATATCCTGATGGGCTCATGCTGTTCATGGGAACCCTTTTTGCGCCGGTCGAGGATCGCGATACACCCGGCCAGGGCTTTACGCACAAGATAGGCGACAGGGTAGCAATTTCGAACGCTGAGTTGGGCAGCCTGATCAACACGGTGGCCTTGTCGACCGAATGCCCGCCCTGGACCTTCGGGACGGCCGCGCTCATGCGCAACCTTGCCACGCGCGGCCTGCTTGGCAACTAGGGCATGACAATTCATCGGCCAACGCCGATGGTGGCGCCGAGCGCGCAATAGCCCACATAGATAGGCTCCGGCTAGAGGGATTGGCCGGAGCGAAGGTGTCGGATCAAACCGACGCGTCACGAAATTTCGGAGCAATGAGTGACTGCAGGTTCGGCAGTTCCACGCCATTGGCTACGGAAATGATAGTGCGGGCCAATTCGTTTCCGGCCGCACGAATATCCTCGTTTATGGCGATAATCTCGGGCCTGATCCACTCGGTGAAACGCGTCGGCTCTTTCGCAACCATGTCAAAATCGACCTTGATCCGGGCTCCGACGCTTTCGAGTCCAGCAAGGAGAGCGACACCAGTACTTGCGCTGCCGGCGACAAAGCCGTCAACCAAGCCGCTCTCGAATGGCCAGCGTGTCCCCTCCTTGAAAATATCCTCCAGGGGGCTGTCGAGATCGACGTTGCCAAACGGTACTTCCACGCATCCAAAGTCACGGATGCCTCGGCGGAATCCGTCCGACATGTGCTTGCAGAACATCAGATGCGACGGTGGCGCCAGGAGCGCGATATTTCGCCGCCCGTTGTCCGCAAGCCGTCGAACGCTCTCATAAGCGAAGGTCTCATTGTCGAAATCGACGGAGGCGTGAACACTCCGTAGCTGCGTTCGACCGAAGGTGACGAACGGAAACTCTTCGTTCGTCAAAAAGATAACGCGCTGATCCATCGGTTGGGTACGGGTGATGATCAGTCCATCGGCCATGCCGCTGTCGAGAACCTCTCCGACGGCCTTCAACGGGTCCTCATGCGGGCTATCCGGCACCACCACCATGCCATAGCCTGAACGGGAGAGCACCTCGGCGACGCCGTTTACAAGCGGCCCGGCTATGCCAAGGATTTCATCTTCCATGTTCAGCACCAGGGCAATAACGCGTGACTTGCCCGTACGAAGTCTGAACCCTGCGCGGTCCGGGCGATAGCCTATCTGGCGTGCCGCGAGCCTCACGCGCTCTTTCGTCGATGAGCTTATGTCGTCGGCATCGTTGAGCGCACGGGAGACGGTCGCAGGGGTCAGCCCAGTGAGCTGCGCGATCGTTTTGAGCGTTGGTTTTGGCTGGCGATCAACGCGACCACGATTGCTCCTCATGGAACTCTCCGAAAACGATATAGAGATTACCCCTAATTCTCTCGACGAACAGTGTCAAACATATCTGATTTTACAGCACTTGTGGGGTCTTGATATTTTGTGTATTCGCTTACGTAATCGATTTCGGAGATGTGTTTTGGTCGGTTTGGCGAATGATTCAATCAAGCTCTTTCCTCAGGGGGGCTTGGCACTCGGATGCAACTACTGGGCATCCCATGCGGGGACGAACATGTGGCAGGATTGGCAGCCGTCCGTCGTTGATGCCGACATGGCTGCCCTGGTTAAGCATGGGGTCCGTTGGTTGCGGGTCTTCCCATTGTGGCCCGACTTTCAGCCGATCAAGCTGCTTCGAACACATTCCGCCGCCCCTTATGAATATCGGCTACGCGAAGAGCCTCTTGGAACCGATGCCCTTGGCCGGGCCGGACTGTCCTCGACAATGATCGGCCGGTTTCGGGAAATGTGCGCTCTCGCCGAAAAGCACGATCTCAAACTCGTTGTCGGTGTGATTACCGGATGGATGAGCGGCCGCCTGTTTGTTCCGCCGGCACTGGAGGGCATGGATCCTATCAGTGACGCGAGGAGCATTGCCTGGCAGATACGATTTGTCCGAGAATTCGTGAGTGCCCTGAAGGACGAGGGTTCGATCGCGGTATGGGATCTCGGAAACGAATGCAATTGCATGGGCGTCGCAGATAATCCGGACGTCGCCTATACATGGACCGCGGCCATTTCGAGTGCCATCAAGCGCGCCGATCCTTCGCGGTCGGTCGTCTCCGGCATGCATACCCTTTCTTCGCGGTTGAAAGGCCATAAGAACCCGTGGCTGATCGAAGATCAGGGTGAGTTGACCGATATCCTGACGACGCATCCGTACCCGTACTGGGTTCGCCACGCCGAACTCGGCCACGTCGATGACTTCCGAACGACATTCCACGCGACCGCAGAAACCAGCTTCTATCGCGATATCAGCGGCAAGCCCTGTATCGTCGAGGAAGTCGGGACAATGGGTCCGATGATTGCCAGCGATGAAGTTTCGGCGAAGTTCGCTCGGGTCAACATGTGGTCCTTGTGGGCGAACGATTGCCGAGCCTTTGGATGGTGGTGTGCCTACGATCAAACCGGTCTCGGTCATGCGCCCTATGATTGGTTCGCCGTCGAAACCGAGCTCGGATTGGTGAAGACCGACCACACGGCGAAACCTGTCTTGGAGGAGTTCGCAAAATTCCAGAAGGTGATGGGGCATGTTCCAAATGGCACGCTACCTGCTGCAGCGATCGATGCTGTCTGCATCCTGTCGGACAATCAGGACGATTGGGCGGCCGCCTATGGATCGTTTGTCCTTGCCAAGCAAGCAAAGTTGCAGCTCGCCTATTGTCACGTTCATCAAGAGATTCCCGAAGCTGGCATCTACATCCTGCCTTCGTTGACTGGTCCCAACTGCATACCGAAGCGCGTATGGCTCGAACTGCTGCGGCGGGCCAGGGAAGGGGCGACGCTTTACGTGTCCTTCAAGGACGGCATCGTGCCCCATTTCGTGGAAACGTTTGGTGCCGAGATAGTATCGCGGTCTAAATCACCGATGGCGGCGTCCGCAACGATCCTGGATGGTGGCCATCAGATCGAAATACTCGGAGCTGGCGAGACACGGGTGAAATTGACGTCAGGCGAAGCCATTGCAACGAGGGACGATACTGGCGATCCCGTCTTCTGGAGCAATCGCCTCGGCAAGGGTAATGTTTACGCTTTGGCTTTTCCAGTTGAGGTCGAATTTGCCGGAACCTTGTTTAGTGAGGACAATCCCTATTGGCGGCTCTATGCGCAGTTCTCGAAGGCGAACAGGAAGTCGCGCTTGATAGAGGTTGCCGATCCGGCAATTGCCGTAACGGAGCACGCGTTCTCGCCCGAACTTCGGTTTGTCGTCCTGATCAATCATAGCCGCGAAGTTCGATCGATTGAGTTCTCGGTACCAGACGAATGGGAAGTCACAGATATCTGCAAGGATGAAGAACGCGTCGACGGTCGGACGGGGATCGAGGTGCCGGGTCTGGATGCTGTCATGCTTCGAGTGCGGCCGAAGCACTGCTTGACCGTTGGCGGGGCTGTAGCTCGACGTCCTAAAGCTTGTCGCGTCTAAATCGCCTCATACCCTGCGGCCCTGAAGTAGTTTCGACATTCTTCGACGGGGAACAGTGCACAGATGTCGCTCAGGGCATTTGATATTGCGTCGAAACTCCTTGCGGCTTTCTTTCGTAGGAGCGTCTTGAGTTTCGAGAAGGCCATTTCGATCGGATTCAGATCGGGCGAGTACGCAGGTAGAAAGAGCAGCCAGGCACCTTTTTGTCTGATGAGATTTTCGGCCTTTTCGCTTTTGTGGAAGCGAACATTGTCGGCAATCACGACGTCGCCCTTGGATAGAGTTGGGACGAGTTGCGTTTCGATCCAGGTCTCGAATATCTCGGCATTCATTGGTGCGTTGACGATCAATGGGGCGACCATGGAATGCGATCTGAGGCCAGCGATGAACGTCTGCGTCTTCCAGGATCCGAAAGGCGCATGACTGCGGTAACGGTGGCCCTTTGGCGACCATCCGGAGCGTTTTGTCAGCTTCGTGTTCGTTGACGTTTCATCGATAAAAGTAAGGCGAGCCAGAGCCTTATCGAAGAATGGCTTGCGCCTTTCGAGCCATAGACTTCTCGCCCGAGCGATTTCCGGGCGATGCTGCTCGCTTGCCATGAGGCTTTTTTTTATGGCTCAAACCGAGCCGGTGCAACATGCGTCCAACGCTCGAGCGATGCACAATGACGCCGCGCTCTGCAAGCTCGAGGCACAATTCGTCAAGCGTCAAATCACCCTTCTCAGCCATACGTTCACGGAACCATGTTCCATGGTCGCTCAACTTGCCGCCACCGACATGGCCCTGTCGTCTTGGCAACAGAGAGCCCGTTTCACGCTTCAGGATAACAAGGTTATTCACAAACCGAGGCGACACACGGAAATGCCGAGACGCCTCGCGATGGGTGTTACCCTCTTCAACGAACGCAACAACACGGGAACGCAACTCGATCGGATGTGATTTGCCCATGACCGGTCTCCTTCCAGCTACGAAGGAATCACAAATCGGCCGATTCGAGAACCTGAATCAAAAAACGGGCGACGCGCTTTAGTCAATAATGCTGCTTCCATGTGCACAGGACTGATATCAGACCCAGAGATGACGATGGTGACCACTTGGGCCCAAGCGGTCACCTCGGCAAGACACGCTACCTTACCTACGGCAAACTAGCCAAGCAACAGGACCACGACCATCCCCCAGATCGTCAGCAGCGTGTTGCCGATGGCGTAGGTCACGGTGTAGCCCAGCGCGGGAACCTGGCTCTTTGCCGCGTCCGTGATCATGCCGAGCGCCGCCGTGGTGGTACGCGCTCCGGCGCAGGCACCGAACAGGATGGCTGGGTCGAACTTGAACAGGTATTTGCCGGTGTACATCGCCAGGAACAGCGGAACGGACGTCGCAACCACACCCCAGAGGAACAGGCTTACTCCAAGCTCCTTCAGCCCAGCGACGAAGCCGGGGCCGGCGCTGATGCCGACCACGGCGATGAAGACGTTGAGGCCGACCGAATTCATGAACCAGACGGTCGAGGACGGGATCCGTCCGAAGGTCGGATGCACCGAGCGAAGCCAACCGAAGACAAGGCCGGAAATCAGTGCGCCGCCGGCGGTTGACAGCGTCAGGGGCACACCGCCGACGTTGAGGACGAACGCCCCGACCAACGCGCCGAGGACGATCGCGGCGCCGATGAAGGCGACGTCGGCGACGTCGGTGGCGCGATCGGGGTAACCGATGTCTTTCGTCGCCGCGGTGATGTCCTGCGGGCGCCCGACGAGGGTGAGAATGTCGCCGCGATGGATCTTGGTATCCGGCAGGATCGGGATCACGGTCGCGGTCGCACCGCGAACGATCTTGCGCAGGAAGACGCCGCGCACCGTAGGCGACTTGGCGAGTTCGGACAGCGTTTTGCCGTCGACCGCCTTGGACGTGACGTAGATGTCGACGCCCTCGGCGCGGACATTCTGAAGCTCGGGATCGTTTACTTCCTCGGCGGCCTGGCCGAGCACCTCGACCAGCACGTCACGCGGACCGGCCACGGCGACGACGTCTCCGGCCCTGAGTACCGTATCGGCGGTCGCCTCCTCGATCCGGCCGTCACGGCGGATGCGCTCGACGAAAACGCGCGCGTCCGGCACCATCGCCTCGGCTTGCTTCGCGGTCATGCCCACGGCGCGGCCTTCCGGCTTGATAAGGTAGGCCCTGAGTTCGAAGCGGTGCCAGGCCGATCCCGCTCCGCCGAACTCCGCCGCGGCGCTGTGGCGCGCCTCGTAATCCTTGCAGGCGGCGACGAGGTCGATCCCGAGGAGCCGCGGGCCAACCAACGCCAGAATGACCGCCGATCCGGCGGTACCGAAGATGTAGGTCACCGCGTATGCGATAGGCATCGCGTTGAGCGTCGCCTGGGTCTGTTCTGCCGCCAGTCCGAGCCGGTTTATCGCGTCGGTGGCAAGGCCCATGGAGGCAGAGATTGTCTGCGAGCCGGCATAGAGGCCGGCGGCCGAGCCGACATCGTAGCCGGCGATCATTGCAACGATCACCGGAACTATCAGGCAGTAGATGCAGACGACCACGGAAAAGATCGCCTGCGGCAGACCGTCGGAAGCGATACCGCGCACGAACTGCGGTCCAACGCCGTAGCCGACCGCAAACAGGAACATCAGGAAGAAGACCGATTTGACGTTTGGCGATATGACGATGCCGAGCTGCCCGATGACCACGGCGGCGAGCAGGGTCGAGGTGACGGCACCGAGACCGAGACCCTTATAGGTGAACTTGCCAACGAAATAGCCGATCGCAAGCGACAGGAAGATGGCGATTTCGGGATATTTCTGAAGCGTTGCGGCAAACCATTGAAGCATGGTGGCGATCTCCGGCGTAGGATCTCTTCGGCTGTGTCTTCTACAAATCGAATAGCGTCCCGCCCTACGGCTGAGCTGTCTCGCCCTTGGCGGCGCGGTAGGCCTGCAGATAGCCTCGCGCCACCGCACGGATGGCCCTGCCGATCGAATCGTAGGCTTCGTCCGGCAAATTGGCGAAGGATACGCGTACCGACCAGTTGGGCGCATCGAAGCCGGATCCATTGAGGACGACGATGCCATGGTCCTCGGCTAGCTTGAAGGCGATATCGAGCGGATGAACGTTCTCCTTCACCCAGTCCGTCACCTCGTCGCCGACGTACTTACGTGCCCAATATTCATAGTCGATGATGCCGTAGTAGCGGTCGAAATAGGGGCGAGCCTTGAACTCGATCCCCATTCCGTTCATCAGCTTGTCGAACCGGCGCTGGCAAATGGCCATGCACGCCTTCTGATAGATTTTTTCCTCGTCCATCATTTCGACAAGGCCGAACAGCGACATCATCACCTGCTGTGGTAGCGACAGACCGGCCGTGTGGTTTAGCGCCACATCGCGGCTGTCGGCAACGATGCGATCAATGAACTTGAGATCGCTCGGATGTGGCGTCAGCGCCTTGTAGCGTGCGTCGAGGAGCTTTTGCGTCGCCGCAGGCATCTCTCGGATCATCTTGTCGAAAATGTTGTCCTGGGCGACGGCGACGACGCCGAGGCGCCAGCCCGTGCATCCGAAATACTTCGAATAGGAATAGACGCCGATCGTGTTGTGAGGCAGATGGCCCATGACGGATTCGAAATTCGGCACGAAGGTGCCGTAGACGTCATCGGTCAGGATCATCAGATCGGGGCGCTTGGTTTTGACGAATTTGACCAGCCGGTCCATGCTTTCCGGATCGATCGCGACCGCGGAGGGATTACCTGGATTAACGATGAACAGCGCCTTGACGGACTTGTCCGCGAGCGGCTTCAGGTCTTCCTCGGTCAACTGGAAACGGTCTTCCGCCTCCGCCGAAACATGGATCTGCTTCAGCGAATAGTCTTCGAGATGCGGCATCTCGAGATAGGGCGTGAAGATCGGCGTGACGAGCGCAATCGTATCAGCGGAGTTCAGAAGGCGAGCATTCTTGAGTGCTTTGAAGATGTAGCACATGGCCGCGGTACCGCCTTCGACCGGGTAGAGGTCGAATTTCGCGTTCGGGCGGTGGCCAGCGCACATGGCCCACATCAGATATTCATGAGTGATCGCTTCGTTGTGCACCAACGCGCGGTCGGGAACCGGATAGTGGTCGCCGATGATCGAATCCGTGAGTTCGTTGACGAACTTGTCAGGCTCGAAGGCGAATTTCTTGATGGCAAAATCCACCACAGCGTCGAGCGTCTCAGCGCCGGGCGTGTCCGGATCGCCCTTGCGTTTTTCTACCCATGCCTTCAGCCGCTTGTAGCATCCGTCGACGGGCGGCATTCCCGCGAGACCCGCTTCCTCATCGAAGGAAACACGCTTGGCCTCGGTCAGCGCGAACTGACCGAGAAGGAAGAAAGCTTCGCGCGCCTTGGTTGCGATCCAGTTGGGGTTGCCTCGCCCGGCGTTGAGATATGCACGACCCGATTTGTCGGCCTGAGCCAGTCTGATGAGTTCGTCCTTAATCTCAAAAGGGCTGAGATCGACAAATTTTGCGTAGATTCCCGCTTCCGTCATTATCATTCCTCCCACTGTGGTATGCCTGCCGGGCATTGGACACATCGAAATGCGGACTTCGAGTTCTGTTAGTTGGAATGGTATTCGATGAGATTGCTCCGGCAAAGGATGTTACATCTTCAAGAAGGTAGTATACGGTAGTCGGACTTCCAGGATGGACGGTCGGAAACGCGCGACTTTCAGTCATACTGTGGAAATCTTTCGACGCGGCGGCAGGCATATATAGAAACCCCTTCGAAGTCAGGAGTCATCGAACGAAGCAAGTTCGCGGCCCACTTCCGCCTACGCGTTTCAGGCTCTCAGGCACGGCCGTTGTCGGACCGCACTGCAATTGGCGACGACGTGCGGGGGCAAGATCCCAATTGCCTATCTCGGACAGAGTGGAGTCTTCGCGTTCTGATCGTCCAATTCGATACACCCGGAGCAATGGTATCGGTTGCCACCGCCATTGAGACGGACCTCCCGGTCGATGAGGGTAGTCTGCAGGTTCGACCCTGTCGCACCCAAAAGTGGCACCCCTTGGAGCAAGGGACGCATCGCCACTGGGGCGATCTTCACATCAGCAAATTTGCTTGTCACATGAAAACAACAATCATCTAAAATGGCGGTCGCAAGCAACGATTTTAACACGTGGCGAATTGATCGATTTAGCCGAGAGTGAAATGACTATCACGGCAATTGTCGGAATGCCCGATCCCGGTGGCGGGGTGCATCGAGGAAAGGATTTTCAAATGAACATACGGATGGCTTTGATGACCTCCGCCGCAGCATTTGCTGCTGCGTCCACGCCGGTCTTTGCTGCTGACGCAATCGTCGCCGCTGAACCCGAGCCAGTTGAATACGTCCGCGTCTGCGACGCCTATGGCACCGGCTACTTCTATATCATAGGCACCGAAACCTGCCTCAAGGTCAGCGGTTACCTGCGTTTCGAAGTCTATGCCGGCCCGGATGAGAAAGGCACCTCGGACTGGAACGCTCGCACGCGCGCTCATGTGCAGTTCACCGCCAAGAGCGACACCGAATATGGTCCGCTCACCGGCCTGATCGTTATACGAAACAACGGTGACAATCCCGAGACGACCTCGATCCTGGACTCGGCCTACATCGACATCGCCGGCTTCCGCGCTGGTCTGTTTTACAGCTGGTGGGATGACGACCTTTCCGGCGAACCGGACGTCCTGTCGAGCTTTGAAACCCTGCACAACTCCATCCGCTACCAGTATGAAAACGGCGACTTCTACGCTGGCGTCACCGTCGACGAGCTGGAAGACGGCTATTACAAACCCGGTGAGAACCCGAACAATTTCGGTGTGGGCCTTGGCATCGGCGGCAAGGCCGGAGCAATCAGCTATCAGGTCATCGGCAGCTACGACACCGACAACGAAGACGGTGCAGTGCGCGGAATGCTCTTTGCTGATATCGGCCCCGGGACCCTTGGACTGGCAGCGATTTACGCATCTGGTCCGAACTCCTACTACTCCCAGTCGGAATGGACCGTTGCTGCCGAATACGCGTACAAGGCCAACGAAAAGTGGACCATCACCCCGGAGGCCCAGTACTTCGGCAATTACGTCCCTGATCTCGGTAGCTTCAGTGGCGACTCGTTCGACGGCCTGGGCGACGCGTGGACGGTCGGCATCACGATTGACTACCAGATCGCTGACAACCTCTATGCCAAGGCAACGGCCGATTACACTGATCCCGACGATGCTGACGAGGTAACCAAGGGTTTCTTCCGTCTGCAGCGCTCGTTCTAGTTCGGGAGTCGGTGTCACGGTCCCAAGCTTGGGCACCATTTTGCCGACCCAGCCCTTGACCGGTCGGGTTAAGATGACTTCGCCGCTTCGTAAAGCGCTGTGCGCACGCCAAAGCCCGTATAGGGGTCGAACAAGATGGGGTGGTTGCCGTCCTCCCCGCTGCACGTCAACCCGAGATTCGCTTTGTCCCTTCCAAGACAGCGGATCAGCAGGCCCGGGCCGTCTTGTTTGGGCTCGGGAACGCGCAGAACGCCGGAGCTTTCGGCTCTGTAGATTGGAGGGCCGCACGAAGACACAGTACCAGATGCTGCTCATCGAACGACTTAGGAAGGTAACAAACGACCCCATTTTTCCGGGCGCGGGCGTGGTCGACGTCGTCGGGATAGGCAGTTAACGAGGATCATAGGAATCGCGTAACCAGGCCTCAGCTTTCGTCCGCTTCGAGCTCAGATGCGCCTGTACCTGTCGTTCATCCGCAGCACTGTGCTGACGCGACAAAGCCGGCGGCTTTCCAGTCGTTTCACGGCTGGCGTTATCGTACTTGGCTCCAGCGCCAGTCGATCGGCAATCGCGGTAAGGGTCGGAAGCCAGCAGCAACCAGTTCAGGGTAGATATTACGGTAAGTTACTTGTCTGAGGTTGCGTCCTGAGGCAGATTAGCAATGGCACATCGGAGTTGTAGTCCGCTCCTCTGCCTTTCCAGCGCGGCTGGAGTTAGCGAGGCGGGCTTCATACGATGGCAGCGTTGGCGCGAGTTCGGCTCGCGGTGGAAACACCTGGGCTGTGTCTGGTGCTGGGGACGCGCAAGGATGTTACTTCAGATTGTCACGGCTTGCTACGATCTTTATTCATGGCATGGCGATTGCGCTGCTGTTCCGGATAGGACGAGGTTCCCTCCCGGCGGCCTGCGGATCAAAACATCGCACAACCGTGAAGCAAGGACTTGCGGTGCGAGACGAGGCCCGGTGCACGGGACCGACGTACGTAACCATCAGTGGCTATCCCTTGCAAAAAGGGCTTCGCCGACTTCTGATCCAAGCCAGGAGGTGTTGTCATGCAGGGAGTGCATGTTGAAGGCGGTCGACACCAGAAGGTCATAGAGGCAGCTTTGGCTTTGCTGCTTATGTCCATGCTGATCGTCGCGAGCTTCTGGGTACTGCTGGCCTTTGTCGGTGTCCTCACCTACGCGGTGATCCTTGCCATTGCGACAGCGGGGCTGTTTGACCGAATAGTCGAGCTGCTGAACGGAAGGCGTCGCCTCGCTGCCGTGTTGTTCGGCGTGGTCGCCGTGACGATCATCGTCGTGCCGTTGATCTATCTCTGTTCCGCTGTCGCCGACTATCTGAGTGTTGCCGAGGCGTGGTTGAGCACGGCCAGCACTCGCGGTATCCCCAATCTTCCCGAGTGGATTGCGGGACTTCCGCTCGTTGGGAAAAAGATGTTGGCGGCATGGCAGGAACTGCAGCGCGAGGGCCTGGTGTTGATGCAGCGCTACCAAACCCAGCTTGCTGCCGCGGGCCGCTGGCTCATCAATCTGGGTGCGGGCCTTCTGGTGGCCGTCCTTGAAATCTTCGTGGGCGTCATCATAGCCGCAGTACTTCATGCGTCGCGCACCTGGGTGGTGTGGTTTGTCTCCGCCATCATGGTCCGCATAGTTGGACCGAAGGGGCCAGAATTGCTGAATGCCGCGGGAAGGGCCATAAGCGGCGTTGCAATCGGCGTCATTGGAACGGCTCTGCTAGAGGGAGTGCTGGCTTGGATCGGCTTCGCAATCGCCGGCGTTCCAGGAGCCGTTGCCTTGGCCGCAGCGACCTTTTTTCTGGCCGTTATCCAGATTGGACCGCTTCTGGTTTGGCTGCCGGTAGCGATCTGGCTGGGTTCCGAGGGGCAAACCGGCTGGGCCATTTTCACCGCTGCATGGGGGATCATTCTGCTCATGGGAGCAGACAATATCGTGAAGCCTATGCTGATCGCCCGCAGCGGGCAGTTACCGATGCTCGTGCTTTTCATGGGAGTGATCGGGGGCCTGGCAGCCTGGGGCTTTACTGGCATGTTCATCGGTGCGACGACCCTGGCGGTGCTCTGGACCGTGTTGCAGGCTTGGCTCGGCACTAAGGAGGAGCAGCCGGCGGCGGTCACCTGAGTGCGTCCTCCAGCTTTGATGCTGCTATTTGGGTCGTTGGTGCCCGGACGGCTCGAGAAAAGAGTTCCAAGTGGGACACGCCCGCAAGTGGAACCCTTTGAAGAGGCAAGGCGGGTCATTTGGCATGAGTTTCTCGTGTTTCCGATTGCGGCCAGAAGATTGCAGCCATCAGGAGCGTGTAGATCAGGGCCGCGCCGACGTAGACAATGCGGGTCGCGAAGGATTCAGCGGCGCTGCCGGGCACCGGTGACACGCCAAGGCCAAACAGGATCAGGAATGTCGTGAGAGCGCCGGCGTACATCTTGGCATCTTGCGACCGGCCCGCAGCGCGCCCGCCCAAGATCAACGTCACCACAAGGATGATGAGAAAGATCGAGAGCAGGTTCGGACGTAGCATGAGGATGGAATAGGCGATGGATGCCAGGATCCCTCCTGACAGATTGATGACCACAAGGCCGATTGCCATTCGGCTGCTCGCAGCGGCATCGAATTGGCCAAGCAGTGAGGCGATTGTAATGGGGATGACTAGCGCTGCGGACAGTTGATCGTTGATCAGGCAGACCGCGACCGCCCCCAGCAGTATCGCTGTGTTCGCCAATGCTCGCCCATAGGAGGGAGGTCCGGCTGCTGCTCGAGCCGGCACGCGGCGCGTCGAAGGGGGCTCCGGGAATACCGCATGGGCGAGCCACATCAGGAGTGTGCCGCCGAGAATGCCGCTTATCAGGATCGACAGGATTGAATTCGCAAGGTCCTTGTTGAGGATTCCGATCAAGGGAACCATAATTGCGACGACCTGCACTAGAAAGATCGCGGGCCCGCCTGTGCCGGCGGACTGGGCCGCGAAACAGAAGAAGTAGATCAGCGCCAGCAGGATCAGGAATGTTGAAGGGCGATCGCCAAACAGATTCGTCAAGACCATCATGCCGATCCCCGTGAACAGGATCAGCAAGGCAGCCCCCAATGTCTTGCCTAGCGGCATCGGACCGGAGCTACCCAACAGGAACTGTGCGGCAAAAATAGGCACGAGGAACGGCACGATGGCACCGAGCGAGACAGCGGAGGTAAATCCCACGGAGACCACAAATGCCACCCGCAGTCCCTTTCGACGCTGCTCCGCAAGCGCGGTGTCGTTGTCAGCCGACATAGCTGAGCACCGATATGATGCGGATCCACAGCCAGCCCCAGGCATTTGTGATCGGATGATCGCCAGTGTAGATGACGACAGTCGCCTGCGAGCCATATCGCACGCCCTTTGGCCGTTCTACGTCCATGACCAGGCGAACCGGAAAGCGCTGCGCCTCCTGGACCCAGCCGGTGTCGGTCCGGATCGTCGGCAGACCGGTGTTCGGGTCAGTCCCGCCGCCACCCTGCTGAGATACGCCGAGACCGACGCTTTCGACCTTGGCAGGAAAGAGCCGTCCGGGGAGTGCATCGAAAAGCAGCTCGGCCCGATTGCCGACAGCGACATTCTCCAGGCTGTTCTCCTTGAAGGCCGCGGCAATCCAGATCGTCCCGACATCGATGAATGTCATGGCCGGCTGACCGACGCTGACGACCTTGCCGATGGAAAGCTGCAGGTTCGTGACGACGCCGCCCGATGGTGCGTGAACGGCGGTTCGAACCAAGTCTAGCTGGGCAGCCTCCAGCGCCGCTAGCGCTTCCCGGAACTGCGGGTTCTCGTTGCCTGCCGGGCCGAGTTCTTCCCTGGCCTTGGCGAGATCGGCCTGCGCACCAGTCACCGAGGCCTCAGCTTGCTCGTAAGTGGATTTCGCCGCATCATACCTTGCCTTTGAAAACACGCCCCGCTTGACCAGTTCGGTAGCCCGCGCGTACTCGTCGCGCTGGTTGTCCCGATCCGCCTCCATCTCCACCAGCTTGGCCTGGGCGGCGTCCACAGTCGCAGTGGAAGCGCCGAGGGTCTGGCCGACAAGCGCCAGATTGGCCTCCGCTTGGGTTACGGCGATCTGATAGGTGCTGGGATCGATGCGGAACAGCACCTGACCCGCTTCGACCAGCGCATTGTCGTCGACATTGACCTCGACGACCCGGCCGGCCACCTCAGGCGCAATCCCGACGACATAGGCCTGAACCTGCGCCTGCGAGGTCGACGGTGTACGCCGCTCCATGAAGACGGACAGCACAAACAGGACGAGCGCCAGGAGCACCATTATGAACGCCGTGCGGCGCAACGGATTGCGGCCGGCAATGACAACTGCAGGCTGGGTTGAATCCACGACTCTTCCCCCCGAAAGACGCTTTTCATCGAGTCGATGGCCCGCGGCGCGGCATACCTGGAAGCCGAACTGGACCAAACCGCATGCTACACCTTACCATCAGAGATGTCGTCCGAATAGACGATGCGGGCGCTCAAAGCATAGCGCCGACGAGGCAGCACGGCGGATAGGCGACCGCTTTCCACGTTACCGCGCGGGTGTTTAGTTCTCCCGGTGATACAGATTGACGCGGCCGGCGGCCAGCTGATCCACGAATGGTTATCATCGACAGGCTACTGCTGTACGGCCAGCGGAGGAACTGAAGGCTGCTCATTTGGCTTCAATAGTCCGACTTTGCATGAGGTACGGGAATAGCGGATATCGTGGAAAAACCGCGTGCACAGCGTCCCGGATGTTCCCCCAGCCTTTCAATGATATCGACCCATGGGCGACCGTCTCCTATTGGTTTTCGTCAAGCAGATCTTGCTTGAGAACGCGCGGAAAGCGGCTTCATTGTCTGGAGCGGAACGCGCTCTTGTCAGGCAATAGTCTGTAGCCTCGCGTAAACTCTATAAAGATACCCGTATCCCGCAGCGTATCATGCTATTATTAGGTGTTTCTAAATCGCGCCCTGCCGAGGTCGATTCTGATCGCGGGCCGGTGCGGTTTCAAAAATACCGCCACATACAAGAGCACTCGCTCTTGGAACGGGCGAGGCCGTTTGGGAGGCCGAACATGATACGGCTTGTTTCAATCGCAATGGCAATGACAGTTGCATGTCTCGGCATGGCTCGCCAAGCGATGATCGCAGAGGTGTGCAGAGAAGACCGCGGCCCATAGTGCAGCGTCAGTTCTGCGTTAGTGGACGCAATAGAGGCAGCCTCTAAGATGTAGCAGCAGCTGGCGAGACGGTGGCGGCATTGACGCCGCCACCAAGGGCATTGAGACCACAACCACAATTGTGGCTCTTCAACAGGAGGACGGACAATGTTAAGATTCAAGCCTCTCTTCGCCGCCTTGGTGGCTGCGATGTTCCTTGCGGGTTTGCCAGCTATGTCGTGGGCGACGGAGCAAGGTCAACAGCGCAAGGCTGCGCGTGATGTCCGCCAGGATACCCGCCAAGGCGCACGGGATACGAAGCAGGCGTGCCGCTCCGCTAACGACAAAAGCAATGCCGCGTGCCGTCAAGACAAACGAGATACCAAGCAGACGGGACGTCAGACGGGCAGAGACATCAAATATTAGCCGCATACAACTTGATACGACTTGCGGCACCGCAACCCCTCTGCCGCAGGGCGGGTGACGTCAAGCCTTCTGATCGGTTTGAGGTCCGACTCAGACGTACCCTCAAGCCCCGAGCGGATGGTTTCGGATAACCAGTGCCCCGCCGAAGCCATTTGGTCCCTCAACCTCAGGCGGAGGGTGCGTCTGAGTGCCTGGCTCCTTGCTGAAAGCACCACTCGAGCAAGTGCGTCCAGTAGCACATCGCGAATCAGACGATGTTCGCGGCAGGTGCCGGGTCATGCGACCGAACGGTCGTCGTACAGCAATTCGATATCGATGGCTTTCGGGCCCTTACCCATCCGATCCGGTTCGGTATTGAAGGAGACTTTCTGGCCGTCCCTGCAGGGGCGAGATGTGAACGAACACATCCTTAGCTCCTCCGTCTGGCTGATGAACCAGAATCCCTTGTCCGCATTGAAGAACTTCACCGTACCTGTGGCCACGAATATTCCCTCAAAGTTAAATGGCGTTTCCAGCATGCAACCAACACGACTGTTTGAAAAGGTGGGCGGCAAAACGCCAGGTTACATACTGCATTGACAATACATCAATTGTGCCCATTATCTTTTATATTACTAAAACGAGAGCAGCCTGATGCATTCAGCAAAAGTCATTCCTCTCTTTCCGGAAGCTCCGGACAGGCAACCCGCCACAAACTTGTCTAAAGACAAAAAAACGAAAACAGATCGGGCGATCTTTCTTCTACTTTGCGGCCTCTCCGCCGTTCTTGCGAGCACGCTCTACGTGTCATTCGCAGACGACGTTGTCGCGCCTGTGGCTGGCACTCAATTGATGCCGTAGCCGGCCGCTGCGCTCTTTCCTTTTCTGTCAGTTGTTGAAAGGCTAATCATGGAGATGCGCCGCTCGTCGCACGCCTGCCGCTTGCAATACGGTCGGAGGATCCGGCTACAAGATAGTAGTGTTCCAGTTCTCTTCTTATGCGCCCAGCCTCTATCCGAACATATGGGTCTTTTTGCGCGCCGAAGTTCCCATCTCGCCCGAAAACTGCTTGTGCGATGGTGAACGCCTTCAGATTAACCGCGGCGGCCAGCAAGTGTCTCGCTGACTACGAAGTGGTTTCGTCCCCGCTGCGGTAGCAGGATTCATCGCTACCGAGAATGTGCTCAACCTGCTCCTGCACCTCGTGAGCCGGTGGAACAGGCGGTCCAACCTTGTATGTCTCCTGCGTCCCCGGTTCCTCCCGACCAAGCACAATGGTGGATCGATTCATTCAGCGCACGCCAACATCGAACGGACGAAATAATACCCCGCGGAAGTAGGCAGCGCGTAGACCGCCGCGGGATCCCGACGAGGCGGTCGGCTTCTCTGGCCGCCCAGTGCACCTTGCGACCCGTCTGACCCATGGCTGACCGTGCCATACTACAGTGGCTACCGTAACATACTTCTCACGCGCGCGAGTCCTTGACATCATCTAACTAAAATGTGGGGGAGCGCGCGATGGTATCGACCCGGACGAGAACCAGGACGCGGCGCGGCGTGGTCGGATCAGGCTGATGCTGAAGCTTCCGGCTGTGAGAACCCAACTTCAGAACGTCAAGGAGGGTTGGCCGTTCGGTGAAATCTTTGAAGCCTATGACACGGCATGTTCCACACTTGAAAGGTTTCGCCACAGTCTGGATTGCCGCGATGGCGTTCTGATCGAGGAGTATGAAACGGTAGGTGCCGAGATCGAGGCTGACGTAGTGCGAGAGATTTTACGCGCACCTTAGGGCGAGACTATGTTGGCAGTGGCTTCCGAATAGAGAGAGCCGACGAGTGCTGGAAGAATAGAGAGAGGCCATGATTGGCGTTGAGACCCTAGACGACAAACGCATACTGATCATCACGCCGCAAGGTCCCCTCGAGCGGGCGGACTTCGAGGCGATTTCAAGAGAGTTTGAACGTGTGATCTCTTCAACGGGCAAGGTGGCTGGATTGATGATCAAGATGAAGTCGTTCCCCGGGTGGGAGACATTCGAAGCAATCACCACGCACTTGAAGTTTGTCGCCGGTCACCATCGCACCATCGAACGCATTGCGGTTGTGACAGACAGTAGCTGTCTGAGAATCATTCCGGGCCTCGCTGGTTATTTCGTTCACCCAAAAATCTGCGTTTTCGCCCTCGGGGAAACGGAGCAAGCGCTCTCATGGCTTGAGAGGGGAAATTGAAGACGCTGACCGAGCACTCTGATCCTTGGAGAGCTGTTGAAAGATGGAGAGAACCCTCCCGCATGCAGGTTTAGTCGCATAGTCGCAGACGCGAGCGTCGCGCAACCTTCGAAGCTCGCAGCAGAGATGCCTACATGAATCGCAATAGCGAAGTGTAGCGATGGGAAAGTCACGTACCAGCACTCAAGCGGATCGCTGTCGGGAGGACACTTCAGCATGGCAAGCAAACTGCCTGAAATCCCTTCGCCGGAAGATCCAGCGTGGTTGGCCGAGGTGACTTACCGCTTTGCCTTTGACGCAGCCCATAGGCCGCTCCCGTCGGATGCAAACGCTGCCCGGCGACGACTAGACGGCGGAAACCGCGCCTTCGCCGAACTCCTTGATCGGGCGGCTCTCTCCAAACCGGCAAAATTGCGAATTGATGTCGATCCGCGTGATGTCGGCCTTTCCCATCGGCACAGTGCAGCCCCCAAACAGCAACCGTTTGCTGCAGTCGTAGGCTGCGCTGATGCGCGTGTTCCGGTGGAGCTTATCTTTTCAGAAGGGCCGAATGACCTCTTCGTTGTCCGGGCTGACGGCAATGGGTTGGGCGACGATGTGATGGGCAGCCTCAGCTATGCGGTCCACCATCTGAAGGACAGCCTGCGCACCATCGTCGTTCTCGGCCACAGTCGTTGCGGTGCGGTTTCGGCAGCGGTCGATATCCATCTGGAACCCGCCAAGTACATGAAAATCATGACGCAGAAGGATCTGCGTCAGATCGTGGACCGCACGCTGGTCGTGGTCCAACTGGGCGCGACCTGGCTAGAGCGCGTGCATGGGACGGAGGTCATACGCCAGCCGGGCTATCGGGCCACGCTGATTGAGGTGGCGATCGTGCTGAATGCGGCATTGACTGCCTACGGCATGCGTCCGGGCCTGAACTTGGGAACTCGTGAGGGCATTGACGTCGTCTACGGCGTCTATCTTCTGGAAGAGCGACTGGTGTGGGCGCCAAGACCTGACGCGTCGGACTGGTTCGGTCTGGCGGCTGCGCCACACGACCCGAATGAGTTTGTTGCGCTGTGTGACCTTTTAACGTCGTGCGAGCGAGTGCAGACCCTGCTCGACGGGCCTTGAGTTCTTGCGATTTGCAGTGCCGAGAGGTGGCCACGATTGCTCAATGCGGTGTCGGAGGCGTACTGCCGGCGAGAGAGGATGCTTTGCAGGTCGTGGAATATAAAGATCGCAGCTTGTCCTGAACATCTCGGCGCAGCAGGTACGGCGCGATGATTGCACCAAAGGACTGTATTGTTCCTGAGACGGAAGGGGAGGAACGTGATCGTCGCGTCGGTGCCTTCAGGTCGGGCGCCTGAAGGCGTTTGCGGGGGGCGTTCGCATACGGAAAATAACAGCGTTGCCGGGCATTGGAACGCTGGGTGAGATCCGCGAAGAAACGGCATCAAATGAGCTGGAACAAGCTTTACGCACTCAGGAGCTATCTGCGATCATCGTTGTGGATCGTGCCCTTCTTCGCGCTTGTTCTTCAGCAGATACTCTTTCGCGCGGCGCTAGTGCTTGAGGAGTGGACGACGTGGGTCCCGCGTTGGCCGCTCGGTACCGAAGGCACGGTCGCCGCGATGCAAGCCATCATCAGCTTGGCGCTATCTTTCATTGTTTTCACCTTTGGCTCGCTCCTTGTGGCCATACAGATCGCAAGTGGGCAGCTTACGCCCCGGATCATCGCCACCACGCTCCTGCGCGACAATGTCATCCGCTTCACGGTGGGCTTGTTTATCTTCACGCTTCTCTTTGCGATCGGCGTAATAAGTCGCGTAAACACATCCGCTCCGTCATTCATTGTTTGGTTTTCAGGCATTCTTGGTGTGGCATCGCTGGCCGCCTTTCTTTATTTCATTGACTATTCGGCCCGCCTGCTTCGACCTGTCAGCATTATCCATCGCGTTGCCGAGCAGGGCTTTGAGGTGCTAAACCTCGTCTACCCTGCTCCCCTATCGAAGGACGAGGGAGGGTCTCTGCCGCACCATCCGCTTGGAGAGCCTGCGCGGATCGTCGCCCATAGCTCTTCCTCCGCCATCGTCCTTGCTGTCGACGTGAAGTCGCTGGTGGCCCAAGCGAAGCGGGCAGACGGCATCATCGAGCTCGGGGCGCGCATCGGTGATTTCGTGTCGCAACGCCAACCGCTGTTTCGCCTCCATGGCGGTGCATCGACGGTCGCCGACCACGAGCTTCGCCGGACCGTCGCTTTCGGGCGGGAGCGGACCATCGAGCAGGACCCAACCTTCGCCTTCAGGGTGATTGTCGACATCGCCACCAAAGCCCTTTCCAAGGCGATAAACGACCCGACCACAGCCGTGTTAGCAATCGATCAGCTCCATCGACTCCTACGCAGCGTCGGCCGGCGCCAACTCGGCAACGACTATATACGTGATGCCGAGGGGCGCCTCCGCGTCGTATTTCCGACGCCCAATTGGGAGGATTTCGTACAACTGACCTGCCGCGAAATCAGGATCTACGGGACGGAGAATCTTCAAATCGCACGACGCCTTCGCGCTATGATCGAAAACCTGGATGCGGTCCTGCCGGAAACCCGGAGGCCCGCGTTGCGACTGGAACTGGATCTGCTCGATAGGATGATTGAAAGGGTCTATCTATTGCCTGAGGACGCAGCACTTGCTCGGATCGCAGATACGCAAGGGCTTGGCGGTTCGGCACAGGGTTAACGTCTTTCCCGACGTTGCTGAGAGCGACGAATGCGGGCGGCGAGTCCCGCGCGCGGGATCGGAATTGAACGACGCGCACCGCTGACAAGCGGCGGCGGTAGCGGTTTATACCAATGCTACTATTGCATGTATTGCATCGCACTGACGTTCTATAGCCAGACAGGGTAAGCTGACTAGCGGATGCGTCAGCTTTCAGAGGGAGGAAACTTCGATGGCCTATCTGTCCATCCCGCCGCTATCGAACACGTAGTTTAGGGGATGTTACGAGCGGAGAGGGCACCCGAGCGTGATGTCCTGTCGGATCGTTGACTATTTACCGAGAGTGCTGGGTGAGGTTTGAGTCCAGCACCTCCTTGTCGTTGGTTCCGCGACCGTGCTCACGACAGCTATTCAGGGCTTTTGGTCGATTGGTGCGTCGCAGCACGCCTGGCAGGCCGAAAACACGTCTAACCCTTACAAAAAAAACGTAGCTTTCTACTAATTTAGCGAGTAGGTATTTCTAATATCAGGTCAACGTAGAGTTTCGGCAGGCAGGCTTACTTTTCCAGCGAATATTCTTCGGCGGAGGTAATTATGTCGCGTGATCCGATGCATAAATCTAGCCGGATTGACCAATTTTTCTCAGGGCCGAATGCCAGGGGTGATCGATGGCGCGATCTCGCCGATTCTGCCGATGCATGGCTTGCCGGTTCGCTTGATCGGGCTGGGTTCGAAGAAGAACTCGCAGACCTGACGATTACCGAGGCCTATTTCGCTTACCCTGGTGGACAGCTTTTATCGGCGTTGCGGGAAAACGCCGCAGCGGATGAAGCCGCTGCCACGGTGCATCTCGTAAACCGCATCGTCCGTGCTGTGATGACGAGGTCGTTTCGGCAGGACGCGGGCGACTGGGATCCGGGTGAGGATGTTCGTGACAGCGTTCCGGAAATCGTGCCGTCGTCGCTCACCGCGCGGGAGCATCACCGACCCTATTTCGAGACACTGATCGTCACGGGGGTTCCCGCGTCGAGCTGGCTGGCGCTTTGCACCGAATGGCGTAAACTTCGCCGTCCGCTGGACACGTTCATTTACGAGCCGGTTTTCGTCGGAAGCCTCGAGGATGCATTCTGCGCGACGATTCTCAATCCCAATGTAGGAGCGATCGTCATAAACGAGGGATTTTCCTTGCGCTCGCGGCAGGATGCGCCGGTGTTGCGGTCCTTGATAGCGTCTCTCAACTCCAAGGAAGCGAACACTGCGTCGGCCCTCGGGCTGGCCAAGATTCTGAAGCGTGTTCGTCCTGAACTCGATCTGTATCTGATGGTAAATCGGCGCGTCGAGGAATTGGCTGGCCAGGCCGATGCAAGCGTCGCACGCCGCATCTTCTATTCAGTCGAGGAGTTGCTGGAACTTCATCTGGCGATCCTCGAGGGGGTGCAAGCGCGATATGAGACGCCCTTCTTCGACAATCTCAAGAAGTATGCGCAGCGACCGGTCGGCACCTTTCATGCCCTGCCGATCGCCAGAGGCAAGTCGATCTTCAAGTCCGACTGGATTCGGGACATGGGCGAGTTCTACGGACCGACTCTGTTTCTTGCCGAAAGCAGCGCGACCACCGGGGGCCTCGACAGCCTGTTGGAACCGACGGGCAATATCAAGAAGGCGCAGGAACTGGCCGCAAGGGCGTTCGGCGCCGACCACGTCTTCTTCGTGACCAACGGGACGTCGACGTCGAACAAGATGGCGGTTCAGGCGCTGCTGGCGCCGGGCGATATCGTGATCGTCGATCGCAATTGCCATAAGTCGCACCATTACGGAGTGGTGCTCGCAGGTGCGCAGCCGCTCTATGTCGAGGCATTCCCGATGACGGAATACTCGATGTACGGAGCAGTCCCCCTTCGCACTATCAAGCAGGCGCTGTTGAACCTGAAGGCGGACGGAAGGCTGAACCGCGCCAAGATGGTCGACCTGACCAACTGCACCTTCGACGGCCATATCTACAATACGCGGCGAGTCATGGAAGAGTGCCTCGCGATCAAGCCGGATCTGATTTTCCTGTGGGACGAGGCATGGTTCGGATTTGCGCGGTTCTCCCCGTTCTTGCGTCCCCGCACGGCCATGGGCGCGGCCCACGATATCGAGACGTGGATTCACGATCCGGATTCCGTTGCAGCCTACGAGGCGCAACAGGCGGAGTTGGGTGCGAGCCCGTCCGACGACACGCTGCTGGACAAGCGTCTGATCCCCGACCCGCGCAAGGTTAAGCTGCGCGTCTATCAGACGAATTCCACGCACAAATCGATGTCTGCCCTGCGCCAGGGCTCGATGCTGTTGGTCAAGGATGTCGAGTTCCGCAGCGTGGAAGCACAATTCCACGAAGCGGTGTTCACTCACGCCTCCACCAGCCCGAACCAGCAATTGATTGCCAGTCTCGACGTCGCGCGACGGCAGATGGAGCTGGAGGGCTATGGCCTGGTGCACAATGCGATCGAGATCGCGCTGGCAATCCGACAGGCGATTGGGCGGCACCCCCTGATCTCCAAATATTTCCATGTGCTCGGCTCCGACAAGATGGTGCCAGATCAGTTCCGTGAGAGTGGCTTCACCGACTTCCTCGACCCCGGGTCAAACTGGGTGGCTGCCTGGCGCAGCTTCAAGGATGATGAATTCTGCCTTGACCCAACGCGCATGACGCTTGTTTGCGGCACGGCGGGGTTTGACGGTACGCAGTTCAAGAAACTTCTGGCAGACCGCTACAACATACAGCTCAACAAGACGTCCCGGAATTCGGTCCTGCTGCAATCGAACATCAACAACACGCGTAGCGACGTTGCTCATCTGATCCGGGTGCTGGTCGAGATCAGCAGCGAGATCGATCAGCGCCTGGTCGGAAGCGGTCCCAACGTCCGGAAGGAATTCGAAGCCCGGGTGAAGAGCCTTATGACAGATGTGCCGGACCTGCCGAACTTTTCCCATTTTCATGATGCCTTCCGGGCAGACGCCGGCCAACGGACGAACGAAGGCGACATTCGTGGCGGTTTCTACTCCGCCTACAATGCCGACGGATGCGAGTATATTCGGCTTGCGGATCCGGAGATCGACAGGCGGCTGAAAGAGGGCCCCGATCTCGTTTCCGCGAATTTCGTCATCCCGTACCCGCCGGGCTTTCCGATCATGGTGCCGGGGCAGGTGATCACCCAGGAAACGATCGACTTCATGCGCAAACTCGACGTGAAGGAAATCCATGGCTATGACGCCGCCGAAGGCTTGAAGCTGGTGCGTGCGGAAGCGCTGGCGAACGCACCGGTAAGTCGACGAAGCGAGCCGCCTGAGGAATGCACCAGAGCATAGGGCAGGAAGGTTTTAGGCCGTGTCGACAAATCGCTTACGGGTCTCGGCACATGCACTGTCACAGGGATGGGTGACTTCATGATCGACTGGTTTTTCCAGACGCTGCGAAGCTACCCGGAAATCGCCATCTTTCTGGCCCTGGGCTTTGGGTATTATTTTGGCTCATTCTTCTACAGAGGCTTGGGCCTTGGCGCGGTCACCGCGACGCTCATTGCCGCCGTGATCATCGGCCAGATTGGCATTGCGGTTTCGGGGCCGCTGAAACCGACGTTTTTCTTGATGTTCCTTTTCGCCATCGGCTATGGCGTTGGACCGCAATTCGTCCGGGGCATCTCGCAGGACGGAATACCGCAGGCGTTGTTCTCGGTGTTGGTTAGCTCGTTCTGCCTCGGCACCGCCTATATCGGCGCAAGGTTGGCCGGTTATAGCGTAGGTTCCGCTGCCGGCCTCTACGCCGGTTCGACGACGATCTCCGCTTCGATGGGGCTTGCGACCGATGCGATCGGCCGGCTGGGTCTGCCAGCCGAGGAAACGAAGGCGCTCCTCGACGCGATGCCGGTTGCATATGCCGTCACCTACATCTTCGGCACAATGGGCTCCGCGATCATTCTTTCCACCATCGGCCCTGCGCTTCTTGGCATCGATCTGCCGGCCGCCTGCAAGCGCTACGAGGAAAGCCGCGGAGGCAAGAAGCAATTGGGAGGGCCGGGGACGGCCTGGC
Organism: Rhizobium sp. RHZ01; assembly: GCF_014851595.1. Lineage (NCBI taxonomy): Bacteria > Pseudomonadati > Pseudomonadota > Alphaproteobacteria > Hyphomicrobiales > Rhizobiaceae > Rhizobium > Rhizobium sp. RHZ01. The sequence goes on along the minus strand of NZ_JACUZZ010000003.1, from coordinate 251,115 downwards.
ACCGCTTTGAATTGCGGGCATTTCGCGTGCGGGAGGAGGCGCCCATCGTCGGTAAGACGGCGCAGGCGGCCGAGGCACTCCTTCCCGATCAGCGCGTTTTCGTAGAGGGTATTCGACGCGGCCAGCAGATTATCGACGCCACTGGCGACACGCTCATCCAGGCCGGCGATGTCGTGGCCGTGGCTGGCCGCCGAGAGGTACTGGTCAATCTGATCGGCACAGCGGCGGATGAAGTCGACGATCGGGAACTGCTGGCGGTGCCGATCGAAGGCGTCGACGTCTACGTCACCAGCAAAGAGGTGGACGGCATGACGCTGGCCGAGTTGGCCAGAGCTCCAGGCGCTCGCGGTGTGTTCCTGCGAAAAATCACCCGTGGAGTGACCGCGACGGATATTCCGATTTTCGCCGACACGACGTTGCACCGGGGTGATATCGTCAATCTTGTCGGACGAACCCAGGACATAGCGGCGGCCACAAAGTTGCTGGGTCGCCCGGACCGCGCGACCGATGTGGCGGATGTGGCGTTTATCGGTGCGGCAATAGCGATAGGCGCCTTGCTCGGTGCATTGGTTTACAAGATCGGCAGCGTGCCTCTTACGCTGTCCACCGCTGGCGGCACGTTGGTTTCCGGCCTCTTTTTCGGTTGGCTTCGCTCGGTGCGCCCAACCTTTGGCCGTATCCCGTCCTCGACCGTGTGGTTCATGAATTCCGTTGGCCTGAATGTGTTTATCGCCGTGGTTGGGATCTCCTCGGGGCCGAGCTTTGTCGCGGGGCTGAGGGAACTCGGTTTTAGCCTGTTCCTCTGGGGTGTTTTTGTAACGACTGTGCCTCTCGTACTGGCGATGTATGTCGCAAAATACGTGTTTCGCTTCGATGAAGCGATACTGCTTGGATGCTGCGCCGGTGCACGCACAACGACCGCCGCCCTTGGCATGATCAACGACCGCGCCAGCAGCCACATTCCCGCACTCGGCTACACGGTTTCCTACGCCGTCGGAAGCATATTGCTGACGACCTGGGGCATGGTCCTGGTGATGTTGATGACATAACCGCGAAAGACTGACCTTTCGCGCGATCGTTCAAAACAGGAGCGGGTCATGGCTGACGCCCTTACGCTATACAAGTCCGAGGTCCTAAGTCCTTTCGAGATCAAGGATGAGCTAATCCAGCTTGCCAAGAATACCTCAAAGGCCATCCCAATCAGCGTACCGGAATGCTGGTCGCGGCAATCCCAACTGGAATGGGCGGCCAAGTCCGATTTTGAAGCAGCTGAGTCAGACAAGGCATCGTTGTCAAACAAACAGGGAGGCGGACTTCAATGAAGAGGATAACGCGAAAAGTCATGTGGCCGAATGCGGCTGCGCTTTCATCGGCGCTATTGCTGATCTTTGTGTTGGGATCACCGCCGGGCGCAACGGCCGGCGACGCGGAGGCCAAGCAGCTGCTCAAGGCGATGTCGGACTATTTGGATGCGCAGAAGGCCATTTCATTTGCATATGACAGCAATCTCGAGGTCGTCACCAAGCAACACCAGAAATTGCTACTTGCGAGCTCGGGCAAGATTGAGATAGGCCGGCCCGACAAGATCCGCGTCGCCCGGACCGGGGGCTTTGCCGATGTCGAAATGGTTTTCGACGGAAAGACGCTCACTGTGCTGGGAAAGGACCTCAATGTCTACACTCAGGTGGAGGTGCCCGGTACGGTCAAACATCTGGTTGACGAATTGAGGGAAAAGCTTGACAAGCCCATACCCGGCGCTGACCTGCTGCTTCCCAATGTCTACGATAAATTGATGGCCGACGTAGTCGATGTGAAGGATCTCGGCAGTGGTGTGATCGGGGGTACGGAATGCGATCATCTCGCGTTTCGCAACAAGGACGTCGATTGGCAGATATGGATCGCCCAAGGCGAGCACCCTTATCCCTGCCGATATGTGGTCACCGCCATGAAGGTTGACCGAGCACCACAGTACAGCATCCAGATCAGGGATTGGAAAACAGGCGCTGACGTTGCCGCTGACGATTTCGCCTTCAACAACACAACCGGCGCCAAGAAGGCCGACCTCAAGGACCTAAAGGATATCGACGAACTACCCGCACACTTTGCCGTAGGAGGAAAAAAATGACAATGTTCAGGAAACTGGGAGTTCTCTTGATTGCCGCCGTCATGGGATTTGTCGCGCTCGAGTTGGGCGAAGTTCTTACGATCCCAAGTGTTCATAGTTTTGTCTCGACTGCGGAGGCAAGAGTCGGGCGCCCCTTGACCCCGGTCAGCGTGGCCGGCGTGGCGAGACGCTCGTCGCGGCGTTGCGCAGCCGGAGTGTATAACTGCTAGTCAAACAATGAACCGAACTTCAGATTCAGGTGACTAGGAGCCTCACTCAGAAAGGCATCGTTTAAAGCAGTATCTGCCACGTCTGGTGACGATGCGGATGTAGGCAATAATGATCCGGCTGCTCGGGATGCGATCGACTTGCCTCTCACGCGGCCCGAGGGTTCGTTGCGCTGGTGGTCAAGCGCTCCAGACAAAAAGGAGGTGGGACGGGCTGTACGCCCTGCGGCCTCGGCTCCTATGACACTAACCGCAGAAAGGTCGAAGCTCGTGACAGCAGAAACAGGCAGCGGGCAGAACGCGAAGCAAATGAGGCGCCTATTCTTCAACGCCCTCATCGAGCAGATTGGCGTGGTCTGGCCAATCTTGTCCGGGATCATCACCGTAATGGTTGGATGCGGCCTTGCAATTTGGCGCATTGAGGACTGGGGGATGGGCGAAGCTCTCTACTTCACCTTCGTCACAGGACTTACCATCGGCTACGGCGATTTCACGCCCAAACATTTCACGGCTCGGGTGCTGGCATTGGTAATCGGTTTTGCCGGGATTGTGCTGACCGGTCTGATTGCAGCGGTAACCGTCAAGGCTCTGAGCGCTGCTGATCGGAAAGTCCCTTGAGGTTCGCGTCCCTTGGACGGCCCCCCAAAGATTTAGCCGGACGAACAAGCGGCCGCTCGGGGCTCCCGTATGCTTGTCAGAACGCCCGAAACTTTCATTCTTACCTACGCTGATTCTGAGTCTTAGGCTCGCCTACACCGGATCAGTCCATTTCTCTTGGGCGTTGGTGGAAGGATCGCGCCCATGGCGGAATATTTATCTTTGATGCAGTCTTTTATGCGACGCCGGCGTCTCTGGGGGGTCGGCTTGAAAATTACACCCAGGTCGGTCCACCCAGATGCTCACGCATTTGGATGCAACCTGTGGCATGGCTTTTCCGACAGCGGCAACGCCACCTTCAACGCCGTCCCTTCGCGATCGGAAGCGAGAGCACGTCACTCGAATGGAAGGCCGGCGCGGTCTTCCATTCGAGTGGAACGAGGCGACCAGCGTCTTTGCCGATGTTGACTACGCCTTCGATCTCGCCGGCAGCGACGATAACAGTTTCGGGGACGCGCTCGCCAGCATTGCGCGGTGGCCTTCACGCCGATCCTAAATCAGGAGCGTACCCAAATCCACAGATCGGTTCGGCGGGTGAAGGAGATCGCCAGACAAGGCATCGCAGTCGACGCATCAGGATCATGCCTTGACGTTACCTCCGCGTGGAGCAGATTATGTCTCGGTAAAGGGAACCCGCCACGCCTAAGCCCGGCGCCCGCCATCTAATTCTTCGGCAGCGCCCCTGCAACTCGCTTCGTTGTTGACGCTGGCCCGAAAATCAGGACGAAAGGATCCATCATGCGCCGGTACGCTGTGGAATTCATAGGGACTTTCTTTCTCGTGTTGACAATCGGCTGCACCGGGATGGCAGCGGCACCGGGCGTCATTGCTCCGTTGGCCATCGGAAGCGTGCTGATGGTGATGATCTACGCGGGGGGCCACATCTCGGGCGCCCACTACAACCCGGCAGTCACGCTCGGGGTGCACCTACGGGGACGGTGTCCTGCGTCTGATGTGCTGCCCTACTGGGGCGCGCAACTGCTCGGGGCCGTCGTTGCAGCGTGGATCGTCGGCTTCGCCCTCAAAGGGGCGCCGGTTAGCCCGTTCATTGCCCCCGTATTGGGGGCGGTTCTGGCTGAGTTTCTTTTCACCTTTGCGCTTGTATACGTGGTGTTGAACGTGGCCACGGCCGAGGCAACGGAAGGCAATTCCTATTTTGGTCTTGCCATCGGCTTCACCGTTCTGGCTGGCGCCTTCGCCGTCGGTCAGGTCTCTGGAGCCGCTTTCAATCCGGCCGTCGCCATCGGCGCCGCCATGCGCGGAATGCTCCTATGGTCCAGCATGTGGTTTTACATCATTGCGGAACTATTGGGAGGGGCCGCAGCGGCGTTCTCCTTCAAGGCGCTCAACTAGCCGGCTTGGGAATTCATAGGACGGGTATCAACGCGACGACCGCGGAACACACCGTACTCACACAAACCGTTGGCTTCCTGGGCCTAAAGCGTCGTGCATTCAGACGTATCCGGCGGTGTCGCTTGCCAGTTAAAAGTGCGAATGTGGCCGTTTCGGCCGGTTTTAGCATTTAAAGCTGAGAATCTAAGCGCCGAATTCTCAAATTAACTGCAACTGCGAAGACGCCATAGTGTTGATTTGCACTGAGAAGTGACCCGGCATTGGAGTGGCTGGACCAGCGAGGCGCTTCAAACTAAGCCGCCTGCTGGGCGAGTTGGGTTTCAAATTCTGCTGGTGACCTGTAGCCGAGGGCTGAGTGCAACCGCCTGGCATTGTAGATCTCATCGATGAACCTGGGCAAGCGGTCGGCCACGTCCACGAAGGTCTCGTAGCCGGCGGGGTAGATATCTTCCACTTTCAAGGTCTTCATAAAGCTCTCTGCCTGCGCATTATGATAAGGGTTGCCGACGGCGCTCATGGAACCCTGTAGACCAGCGGCATCAAGCGCCCGTCGTCACTTGCGTATTGGCATCCGCGATCCGTGTGGTGAATGCAGCCGGGAGGAGGCTTTCTGTTCTCGATTGCGGACTGCAATGCCGCGAGCGCGAGCGGCGTGTCCAGGCGTTTTGACAGGCCATAACCGACGACTTTCCGGCTACAGGCATCGAGAATGACAGCCAGATAGCAGAAACCGGCGGCAATGCGAATGTATGTAAAATCAGCGACCCAGACCATGTTGGGTCGATCCGGGATCACATTGCGATAGAGGTTCGGGTAGATTGGTGAATCGTGGTTGCTGTCCGTCGTGCGAACATAGCGCTTGCGTGGCTTGATCCCCAATTCATTTTCCCGCATGACGCGCGCTACACGCTTATGGTTGACGAGGTGGCCTCGCCGCTGAAGCTCGTACGTCACACGACGGTATCCGTAGTATGGCAACTCGTCCTGGATGTCCTCAATGATTGCAACGAGCTCGGTATCGCCGAGATTCAAAGCCCTTGCCGTCGATCGGTAATAGTAGCTGCTTCTTGGGAGGTCGATCATTTTGCACCCCCGTCTGACGGAGCAGGGCGCGGGCCGGTGACGATGGAGGATTTCTCGTTGCCGTCGGCGATCGGCTGGCGCGGTGTTTTTTTCACCAGGTCCAGCTCCATCGTGAGCTGGCCGACCTTTCGTTCCAGCGCCGCGATTTGCGCTTCATATTCAGCGATGACGCTCGCCTCGGCCTCCTCATCGCTGAGTTCGCCCCGATCGAACTGTGTCAGCCACAACTGAATGAGGTTGGCCGAAACGCTGTAAATGCGCTGCGCATCGCGACGTCCGATGACACCACTTCGAATATCCTGGCAGAGCTGCAGCTTGAACGGTGTCGAATGCCGTCGATATGGACCTCGTGACTTCATGAGCCTTCTCCGATTGAGGCCCACAGAGCGTATCAGTTTTTCCGTTTCCCGTGGTCCAGCCCGAGGGGTTCACTCCACATTTGCGCCGAGAATTGACACGCCTCTTAGGTATGTTTTGGGTCGGTGGTGGTGGTCAAGTTCCTACTTTTCTCCTTTGCGGTTTTGGGTTCATGCGCTGAGCTGTTCTTGAATCGGAAGCTGTCGTTTCCGGTTTCGAGGATGTGGCAGTGATGCGTCAGGCGATCGAGCAGCGCGGTAGTCATCTTGGCGTCGCCGAACACACTGGCCCATTCGCTGAAGCTCAGGTTGGTGGTAATGATGACGCTGGTTCGCTCGTAGAGTTTGCTCAACAGATGGAAGAGCAGTGCACCGCCTGACGCGCTGAATGGCAGGTATCCAAGTTCGTCGAGGATAACGAGATCGGAGTGTATGAGCCGGTTGGCGTTCTGACCGGACCGTCCATGAGCTTTCTCCTGCTCGAGAGCGTTGACCAGTTCGACGGTCGAGAAGAAGCGAACCCGCTTATGATGATGCTCGATGGCTTGAACGCCGATCGCGGTGGCGACATGCGTTTTACCTGTGCCGGGTCCGCCGACCAGAACGATCTTGTTGGCCTCGTCGAGGAAGTCACAGCGATGAAGCTGGCGCACGAGCGCCTCGTTGATCTCGCTGCTTGCGAAGTCGAAACCGTTCAGATCACGGTAGGCGGGAAAGCGTGCCGTCTTGAGCTGATAGGCTGTCGATCTGACCTCCCTTTCTGCCGTCTCCGCTTTGAGGAGCTGCGACAGGACCGGAATCGCGGCCTCGAACGCCGGGGCTCCCTGTTCGGTCAGTTCCCCGACAGCCTGGGCCATGCCATGCATCTTCAATTGCCGCAGCATGATCACGATCGCGCCGCTTGCTGGGTTATGACGCATGGCGAACCTCCGTCTTTCTCAGGGTGTCGTAGCGTTCGACGTTGGCCTTTGGTTCATTGGTGAGTGTCAGTGCCTGGGGCGTGTCTATCGGCGGCGGCGTGAAGGTTTTGCCATCGACGAGGCGATGCAGCAGGTTCAAAACATGCGTCTTGGTTGGAACGCCCGACTTCAGCGCCATGTCGACGGCCGACAGGACGGCCTGTTCATCGTGCTGCCGGACGAGCGCCAGGATGTCGACCATCTCACGGTCTCCGCCGGGCTTCTTGAGCAGGTATTGCTGCAAGGTCCGGAACGCGTCCGGTAGCTCAACGAACGGCGCACCATTGCGAAGAGCGCCGGGCTTGCGCTTTACGACAGCCAGATAATGCCGCCAGTCGTAAATCGTCTGCCCCGGCCGGTCGTGGGAGCGATCGATGACGCGGTGATGCTCGCAGACGATCTGACCTTCCGCAGCGACAACGACACGATCCGGATAGACCCGAAGGCTTACCGGACGATTGGCGAAGGATGCCGGGACGCTGTAGCGATTGCGTTCCAGATGGACGAGGCAGGTCGGCGTGACACGCTTTGTATATTCGACGAACCCATCGAACGGCCAAGAGACCGGCATTAATGCCAGAGCCTCCTCAGCCCAGATATCGGCAATGGTGCCACGCATCTGGCCGTGTGGGGTCTTTGCCCAGAACTCCTTGCACCGAAGCTCAAGCCAGTCGTTCAGGGCTTCCAGCGATGGAAAGCGTGGGATCGGTTGAAAGAAGCGATGACGTGCATCCTGCACGTTCTTCTCGACCTGTCCCTTCTCCCAGCCGGACGCAGGATTGCAGAACTCCGGCTCGAACACATAGTGGCTGGCCATCGCCAGAAAGCGCACGTTGACGTCTCGCTCCTTACCACGGCCGACCTTGTCGATTGCCGTGCGCAGGTCGTCGTAGATGCCCCGGCCGGGGATGCCGCCAAACACGCGGAACGCATGATTGTGGGCGTCAAACAGCATCTCGTGCGTCTGCAACAGATAGGCCCGGACGATGAAGGCGCGGCTGTAGCTTAGCTTCGTATGTGCGACCTGCAGCTTCGTGCGCTCATTGCCGATGATCGCCCGGTCCTCCGACCAGCCGAAGTGGAAAGCTTCTCCGGGCGCACGCCGCGACTTGAAATCTCTCGCTATCAACAATATCTGAGCATCACTTCCCGTTTCGATGATGTTCTGCCGCCGGCAACCGCCCCGGCTTTCGATATCGTCCGGGATCCGAGAAAAGGGCGCTCCCCTCACGGGTCGAGCGCCCTTTTCGCTTCGGCCGCCAAGTCGATGTGAATATTAGATACGGATCTCGTTTTCGCTCCCGGCGCCTTGACCGATGCTCGAACGCGATGAGATCTAAGAAAAACACCGCGGGAACCTATGCCTTTTTATCTTGTAATCCAGACCTCTCTCACTGAAGCCGACGACGAGGAGGCTGCTGCTCGAACTGTGGTCGACCAGATCCGATCCGGCAACAAAGTCGCCGTCACTGTGAAGTCCGACGAAACGACAGTCTCGCACATCGTCGTTCCTCCGAAATCGGATATCTCATTCGCAGCTCCGGTTGCGAATGCTGATGCTGGCGGGCAGGTTCCGGCCACTTTGCCTGCCCCATTGTCCATCGTCGAGGCCGATCGAAAGGCGACGCTGAAGAGGATAATTGCTGATGCGTTCTCGCTTCTGAAACGGCGCCCCTAAGTCTTTCAAACGGGCCACGTCTATATGCAGCTCTGGCGGTGCAACGCGTCATTTGGTCGGTTAGTCGCCGCGATGTAAATTAGGCCATGGTAAAATAAAGGAACGGAATTGGAACCGGTCGCAGATCGGTCCTCCTGCCGTCGCTTTCGCTCAACCGCCGCCTGCGCGATCCCGGCTGGGTTGTCCATCGCAGGGCAGATGCCCCGCTCGTCCCGCCCAGCAGGGATGCTCGGCCGCAGTTGCGGTAGTCCGGCCGCCCCGCGGTCCGGGAGGTGTCTTCGAGAAAAATGAAGACAGGAAGGGCTGGCAAGGCGCCGGCTCGCAAATCTCCCGAAAGGACAGTCCCATGCAGATCAAGAAGGTGGATCCCCGCGCTCTGAAGGAAAATCCCGACCGCATGCGCCAGACGAAATCATCGCCGCAGGCCGATGCGCTGATGCTGGCGACGATCAAGGCCGTCGGCATCGTACAGCCGCCGATCGTCGCGCCTGAAACGGGTGGTGGCAATGGCTTTATCATCGATGCAGGTCATCGCCGTGTCCGACTTGCGATAGCCGCCGGCCTCGAGGAGATCGAGATCTTGGTGGCGGATGCCGCAAACGACAATGGCGCCATGCGCTCGATGGTCGAAAACAGCGTGCGCGAAGCGCTGAACCCGGTCGACCAATGGCGCGGCATTGAGCGGCTGGTCGCACTCGGCTGGACCGAGGAAGCGATCGCCGTCGCGCTGGCGCTGCCCGTTCGCCAGATCCGCAAGCTGCGCCTGCTTGCAAACGTCCTTCCGGCAATGCTCGAGCAGATGGCGCTGGGTGACATGCCGTCCGAGCAGCAGCTGCGGATCATTGCAGCCGCCGGCGAGGTCGAGCAGAAAGAGGTCTGGAAGGCGCATAAGCCGAAGAAGGGCGACACCGCAGCCTGGTGGTCGATCGCCAATGCCCTGACCAAGAAGCGCATGTATGCCAAGGATGCCAGCTTCGGCGACGATCTGCGCGAGGCTTATGGCATCGAGTGGGTCGAAGATCTGTTCGCGCCGGCCGACCAGGACAGCCGCTACACCACCAATGTCGAAGGTTTTCTGGGCGCCCAGCACGAATGGATGACGTCCAATCTGCCGAAGCGTGGCTCGATTGTCGAGGTCAACAGCTGGGGCCAGCCGGAACTGCCGAAGAAGGCAAACCAGGTCTACGGCAAACCGTCGAAGTCCGACCACGCGGCGCTCTATCTCGATCGCGACGGCAAAGTTCAGACCGTCCACTACCGCATGCCCGAGGCGGCGAAGCCGAAGGGCGGCAGTGCGACGGGTGCCGACGGTGCCATCAATGACGATACCGTCTCAACGCCGAAGGCACGTCCTGATGTCACCCAGAAGGGTCAGGATATGATTGGCGACTTCCGCACCGACGCTCTGCACGATGCCCTAAGCCGCGCCCCGATCGAAGACGATATGCTGAGGGCGTTGCTTGTGCTCGCCTTCGCGGGACAGAACGTTCGCGTCGACTCCGGCGCAGGCGGCGGCCTCTACGGCAGCGCTCGCTTCGGCCGCCATGCAGCTCGGCTCTTCACCGATGATGGCAAGCTGTCTTTCGACATGGATACAGTTCGCGTCGCTGCTCGTGCGGCCCTGATCGACGTGTTCTCATGCCGGCGTGGCGTGTCGAATAGCGGCGTCGTCTCCCGTGTCGCCGGTGAGGCGATCGGCGCGGACAGCTACCTGCCGAACATGGGGATGGAGGAGTTCCTCGCATCCCTGTCGCGTCGGGCGCTTGAAACTGTCGCCAAGAATGCCGGTCTCGAGCCGCGAGCGCGTGTCCGCGAGACCCGCTCAGCTCTCGTCACCCACTTCGAAGGCGATACGACCCTCGTCCATCCCTCTGCCCTATTCGCGCCGGAGCCAACGGAGGTTCTCGCCCTCCTCAAGCATCTTGATCACGATGCAAATCCGCAAGACGAGGGCGCAACCGCCGAAGCCGTTGCCAGCGATATCGTCACCGATGACGCTGATGAAGAGGGCGAAGCCTCCGACATGGTCGGCTCCCATGAGTATCCGGGCACGCTAGACGATCACGAAACGGCCTACGGGATCGCGGCCGAATAGTCCCATCAGCCTTTTCCAGATCTTCCGCTCCGCCGCCAGTCCTTCCGGCGGCGTTTGCTTTTCAGCACCTTCAAACAAAGGAGCCTGACCATGAACGGACCTTCAATCACCTCCGCCACAGACCCCGTATCCGCGTCTCTCGCAGCCGATGGCGTTGAGTTCGGGACAAGCGCCGACGGATTTCCCGTCGCACGCATTGGCGAAATCCTCCTTGGTCTCATTGCTAACGGAAGCGGCGACTTCTTTCTGGCCACTGCCTGGCGTATCACCAAGCCGTTAGCCGAAGTGCGGCGTCACCATTTTTACCGCCACGATGGCCGTGTAAAGGACGAAGCGACTTTCCGTCGCCGCGCGCTGGAGACCGCGGAGCACATGAGGGAACTCTCAGCCCTCGCTCGTGTCCAGACACGCATTTCCGCAAGCACGCCATGGGGCGGCTCTCAGCTGGCGACGGTCTATGCCGAGGGAATTGTCAGCCACTCGACGTCAGGCCATGGCGGTTTTCATCTTTCTCCCGATCGAAATCTCCAGGTTGATGCCTCGGTTCGCGGCGTTGGTGGCTGGTACGAGGAAGATTGCGAATGGGCGATCGTCGCCTTGACGTTCCCGGATCTTTTCACCGGCTACGAGCGCCGCTGTGCCTACGAAACCGCGCGCCATACCTTTCCGGAGTATTGGGAAAAGCTCAGTGGCCGTCAGCTCAGCCCCGGGGAATCCTGGTCGAAGGATCGCGCGGAGTTCGATCGCGCGCATGCCGACGACTGGATCGTCATTTCTGCAATCACCTCCTCTCAGCACTCCGGCATGACCGAGGTTGTCGCCACCAGAGGCGGCGGACGCGAGTTCCAGCGAGAGGAGCGTCGCTTTCTCGTTCCTCATGAAGAATATGGTAGGCGCGGCCGCTTTGGCTTTGTCATCGATCTCGCGCGTCATGCCGTCTACGATGGCCCGTCGAGCTTCGTCGGTTGGAGTGCGAGGGCGGCATGATGGCACCGGTGATGTCACCCGAAACCCAGCTCTCTCGTATGGAAGACGCTCGCCGTCAGACCCAGAGACAGCTGGAAATCATTGACAGGCAGATCACCCGTCGCATGACGGCAATCCTGCCGCAACTTGCGAGGCGCCAGACCGGCTATCGTCGCGGTAAGGCGCTTGACGGGCGCACCCTGCTCGAGCGCTATCGCGCCAATCTTGCCGGGCTCACGGCAGAGCGCCAGCCGGAAGTCGATGCGCTCTTGCGAAAGCTGGCTCGACAGGACGCGGCGATAGTAGCGATGAGAGACCGTCTTTCCGTGGCCGGCCCACATCATCCCGCGAGCCAGGAGGGCTGATCACATGGCAACAATCGGCGACCTCGAGCAGCAGGCCGGGATCGGATCTTCCGATGCCGAGCGAACTGCGTTCTGGCTTCGGTTTCATCATCTCGAAGGGAAAGCATGCCTCGACGGGGGCGTGGCGGAGCTCAAGCGGATGATCGCAGAACGCAGCGGGATGACTCTGCGCGCTGCCAAACACGGGCGCCAGCGATGGCCAGCCCTGAGCGACGATCAGGAAGCTGCACTACGAGCCTATGCCGCCAAGCATGGCCGACGCTGGGAGAGCATCCTCAGCGATGTCTGGATGGGTGGACCGCCTTATGACGATGGCGGGACCCTACGGGGTCTTCGAAATACCCACGGTCCAACATGGCTTCTATCCTACCGGTTGCCCAAGGCAGTATTGCGGAGCAAGCCCGACGGGAAAGCACCGGTCTCGGATGTGGGCATCGGCAAAAGCGAGGAGTAGAACGGGCTGGAGCCATATCCCTGTCGTGTCCGGTGATGGCACCGTGACGGTTTGTCCTTCGGTTTTGCTGCGGTCTGAACCAGCGGCCGTCCGCTTCAAGGCCGCTGTCGCGCCGCGGGGCGGCCGGAACCCGCCATCCTGCACGGAGCAGCTCCGCTCGGCCTCGCAGGGCGGTTGCCTTGCTTGCTCGCAGATCGACTCCGCTTGGTCTGGACAGGCCCGGACCTTGAACAGCCCGTCTTCCGCCGGTTCGGGTCGACCGCACCGAAGGGCAAGCCGGCACGGGGCCGGAACCGCTTCGGCTCGAAAGGAAGAGACATGGCCAAGCCCGCAACCAATCCTCGCCAGACCGCTCGGGTCGTCCAGCTCCGCAAGGGCGCCACCGTCGAAATGGTCCGCCTCACCTGCCCAGACAGCGCCCAGGCGATCAAGATCGCCGAAAGCTTCGGGACCGCCGTCATCGACAGCGACGGAATCCGCGATCTCCACGAACGGCTGATCTCCGAGACCGCCGATGCTCTAAGCGAAGGCCTTGGCGAGCGCGCCATGCAGATCCACCTCCAGCGGATCGTCGGCGCCTTCGTCGGGTCGGCTCATGGCGCCGGCCAGTTCTACAGCAATGCCGTCACCCAGGCACGCGACGCCACGGCCAAGGCTGCGAACGACGCCCGCGACGAGGACCTCGACGGTCCTGTCGGCTACGATAGCGCCGCCCACCGCAAGCGGGAATTTGCCGCCGACATGGGCGTCCAGGCTCATGCCTTGCGGATGGCAGCCGAAGGTGCCGTCGCCGCCTACAAGCACATCGTCGGCGAGAGCTGGAAGCCCTTCGATCGCCCGGTCGAAAACCCCGGACAATCCGTGGATCGTAAGGCGGCCGCGGCCCAGATGTCCGCCTTCGATTGATACCATCGGCGGGGCTTGCGCCCCGCCGCACTCGCGTGAGCAGGGCCGGTCCTTATGGTGCCGGCCCTTTTTACTGCCTGCGGCGCAGATGAGAGGGAAGGAAGGAAAAGAAGGACCCGGCGATCCGGCCGATGCGGTCCGTCTTCGCTTCGGGCCTGCAGGAGCCGCCGGCGCCAGGCAACGGCTTCGCCGTCCTCCACGCTGTTACGGCCGTTCCGGTGCTTGGCCCCGCCTCCGGAGCTCCTGCCTTTTGCCTCCGCGAGGGGACCGCGATTGGCGCGGTTCGCACATATGGAGATGGAAATGAGCAGGAATTCGCAATCACAGCGCGCTGACATATACAGCAGGATCACCGACCGGATTATCGAAGAGCTCGCTCAAGGCGTCCGCCCCTGGATGAAGCCATGGTGTGCTTCCAACACCGACGGTCGCATCACGCGACCGCTTCGCCACAATGGCCTTCCCTATTCGGGGATGAATGTGCTCCTGCTCTGGTCGGAACAGATATCGCGTGGCTTTGCCTCGTCGATGTGGATGACATTTAAGCAGGCGCTGGAATTGGGTGCTTCCGTCCGGAAGGGCGAGACAGGCTCAACGGTTGTCTTTGCCAGCCGGTTTACCAAGTCCGAGGTGGATGGGAAAGGCGGCGAGATAGACCGGGAAATCCCGTTTCTCAAAGCCTATTCTGTCTTTAATATCGAACAGATCGACGGCCTGCCCGATCACTACTTTGATCGACCGACGCCCGACCTCAGCCCAGTCGAACGGATTGAAGCCGCCGAGCGCTTCTTCCGGAACACTGGCGCCGTTATCCGCCACGGCGGCAACCAGGCTTTCTATGCGCCTGGGCCGGATTTCATTCAGATGCCGCCGCTTCAGGCGTTCAAGGATGCTGCCAGCTACTACGCGACGTTGAGTCATGAATCGACCCATTGGACATCTTCAAAGGATCGGGTCGGGCGTGATCTGTCGCGTTACAGCAAGGACCGCAGCGAAAGGGCCCGGGAAGAATTGATCGCCGAGCTTGGCAGCTGCTTTTTATGCGCGGATCTCGGGCTCGTTCCCGAGCTCGAACCACGACCGGACCACGCCTCCTACCTCCAGTCCTGGCTATCCGTTCTGGCTGACGACAAGCGGGCAATATTTCAGGCGGCGGCACACGCACAGCGCGCGGTCGCATTCCTTCATGGCCTACAGACAAGGGCATTGGAAATCAGGGACGCAGCTTGAGACGGCGTAGTTCAGAGGATGCGCTCCGAACGGTCGCCAGCTACGATGGCGGCCGGTTCATCTGCCTGGTCCGTTTCGGGAATAGGATCGTCGGCCATCCGAAGGTCATCCTCCAGGCGATGATTCGCGGGGCAACTCTATCGCGGCAAGTTCGTCCCGCAAGCGGACCTTGGTCGGAGGTCATGCGAGGAATGTGCATATCTTTATCCTAGCTCTGACAGTTTGCTGACCAGCTGCGGCCGTTCGCCTGGATTTCCCGGTGCGGGCCGCCATTGCCATATCCCTTTCCCTTGACGACAGGGCTCCATTCGCGGGCTCGATGAGGCATGTCTGGCCGGAGAGCGGCTACGCCTCGCTCGTGTTCCCGCAACGGCGCTCCGAAACTTTCATCCCCTGCCGGCTGCGCCGTCATTCCTCGCGAGACAAGAAAGTGTCTCCACGCCGCCCTCCACGTTGTTCCGGCCCTACGGGTGCGGTCCGATCATCCCCGGCCTTTGCGACTGCCATCGAGGCCGCAATGGAGCGGCCCGAAACAGCGAAAAGGAATACGACAATGGCTACCATCGGCACCTTCACCTCTACCGAATACGGCTTCACCGGCTCGATCCGCACCCTCGCCCTCAACGTCAAGGCCCGCATCGCCCGCATCGAAAACCCCTCCGACAAGGGCCCGCAGTTCCGCATCTTCGCGGGAGCCGTTGAACTCGGCGCCGCCTGGCAGAAGCGCTCGGAGCAGACCGACCGTGACTACCTCTCGGTCAAGCTCGACGATCCGAGCTTCCCGGCTCCCATCTACGCGACGCTCTCCGAGGTCGAAGGCGAAGATGGCTACCAGCTGATCTGGTCCCGGCCGAACCGGGACTGAGAACTCCGGCCCCGCCCGAAAGGGCGGGGTCATCCCCTCCGCGGAAATCTAAAGCCGGATCAGGCTTCGAACCTGGTCCGGCTTTTTTTGCTGCCACACGAGAGGGAGGGATAGCTGCTCAGAAACCGGGAGTGTGCCGCTCGCGCATGCCGGCCTCAAGGATGAGCGGTTCCCCCAATTTTCTCCAGCCGCCTGCGGCGCCTTCCGAAAATCGGCTCCCCCACTCCCCGGCTCCGCCGGTCGCTTGCGCGATCCATGACCCCATCATCCCCTCCCGGCCGCTGTCGTCGTTTTTCACACTCAAGGAGATCAGACGATGACTTACGATATCGAAATCCAGATCGAGGAACTTCGGGCCGAGCTCCGTAACGCTTGCGACGCCGGCGAGCGTCGCCAGATCCAGGCCGAGCTGGATGTCGCTCATGCGGAGCTTGCAGGGGTCGTCGCCCTGCAGAACGAGACCGTCGATCGGGAGCCGCCTTACTGAGGGGCAACCGACAGCATTGCGCCATTGTCGACGGTTGCGGTTCTCCTGTGATCCCATTTCATCGACATCAGGGATGGTGCGTTTCGAGCGTCATGCCGCAACCTGATGCCGCCAGAATTTTCCCCGCCTTCGGCTTCCTCGCGCAGCAAAATTCAGTCGTCCTGGTCCTCCGCTTCGCTGCGGTCGTTCCGATGCAGCACTCCTTCCCGATCCGCATCTCATCCCCGCGATGAAACGCAATCATAGGAGAAACATCATGCAACAGCTCGCCAAGTTCCTCACCGCTACCGGCCGTCGCCTGCGCGCTCTCGGCAAGGTCATCGGTCACTTCTTCCGCAAGGGTAAGTTCGGCCTGAAGGTCGCGATCAAGATCCCCTTCTTCGTCGACATCGAGGTCAACTTCGAGACCGATTGGAACCGGCGCCCATAAGGCGCCCCGGCCCGCTCTGGCGAGCCGGGTCCTCAGCACCATGGCTCGCGCCGACCTGACCAGGTCCGTGCCAGGCCTTCCGAGACAAGCCGATCGCCGAGGCTTTGGCCGTCCCGGACAAGAACACGGAGCTTACGGCCGTATCGATCCGTATCGCGGCCTGGCCACGCCTGGAGTTGGAATGGCCCTTCGTTGACGAGCTCGACCAACCGATCTGTTGCCTCGTTGCCGAGCGCCAGTTCCGACGCGCATTTCGGGGTGCTGATCTCCGGGGCGTCGATATCGGCAACTCTCACCTTCTGGCCGCTAATCCACAGCGTATCACCATCGACGACACAGTTGTAACGGGCGCCGGATGCACATTTGGGGAACATTGCGGGTTGACCGGATTGCGCCGCTTCAACTTGCGGGACGGCCGAGATGGCCCCTAGCAGAACGGTGGCGGAAATGACGCCTGTTAGAATTGATTTCACCTGATTGCCCCAAGCTCGATGACAGTAGAAGGAGCGGAACTATCAGATTCGCGGGTTGCTGCTGACCTCGTTCGATAGCCTCGGGCGCGCTTCTGTCGGGTCAGGTCCAGGAAGAGTGCAACCGCATCCTGCTCCCGCTCGAAGTGATGGATCAATGTCTGGCCCTTGGCGCCGATCCGGCCCCATCGCCGGGTCAGGCAAAGTTCACCAAACAGGTTGGCGTCGATCGACATCGAATAGAAGCGAGCCATGTTCTTGGCGCGGTCCATTCGTTCGACATAGAGCTGGTAGGGCTGTGCGATCATGACCGAGAATCGCGCGTACGGAGTCTGCGGTCCAACGACAATTATGAATCGGTTTCGCATGATCGATTCAAGCTGGTGAAGCTTTCGAAGCGTCAGGTCTTGGGCGATCCGCCTTCGTCGTACGGCTCTATTCGCCACGGCGAACGAAGCCCGCAAGCGGTCTTCGCCCATTCGGGTCACGATCCTCTCGCGGTCGCGCCGGCATTGATCAATACCCGAGATAGCCGAGGATATCCGCACCATAATATTCGCCCTCCCCATCGGCGTGAGCAATGACCTCACCAGTGGATTCATCGACCAATGCCTTGTCATCTTCTCGGACGGCCGCCGCCACCTCGTGGATGCGGCATTCCTCGATCGCCTCCTCGGCCGTAACCTGCGCCTCACAGGCTTCCCAATATCGCATTGCCGGATCCTCCTGCGTTCAGATCGGTTCGGGCGAAACGGGGTCGTCGACACCCGCTGCGCGCTGCTGAAACCTGTTCTCGCCAACGCAGGACTTCATGTCTGATCGGCGGAACCAGATCGCGCGGCCGCATCTCAATGGCGCATTGCCGGCGGTGAAGACGATCTGCTCGTCCGCGCGCATGCGCAGGACTTCGTGCGGCTGGATCAGCTGTCTTGAGGCAAGCTGCTTTGATCGGGTTCGTGACGATCCGCGTGATTGGAAACTGCGGCTGACCTGGTCGATTTCGACCGTCGTCGTACCGCAGCGGCGTGAGATATAGTCGGCCGTTTCCGGATCGTTGATCGCCGCAAACGAGATCCAGCTGGCGCTCTCGAACCACTTGCTAGACGCGTCGCGCCCACCATAGGTTTCCCGCAGCTGGCCGATCGACTGGTAGATCATGGTGAGCGTGATACCGTACTTCCGGCCGGCATCGCGCGCCGTCTCCAGCACCCGCATGTAGCCGAGTCTTGCGACCTCATCGAGGAGAAACAGTGCCCGGCCCTTGATCGCTCCGTCGCGATTGTAGATCGCGTTGAGGAAGGAGCCGATGATGACGCGCGCCAGGCCGGCATGAGTTTCCAAGGTCTTGAGGTCGATGTTGATGAACACGTCGGTGTCTCCATCGGCCAGCGTCTCGGTGGAGAAGCTGGCGCCCGACACCAGGGCGCCGTAGTTCGCATAGCTCAGCCAATGCGTTTCCTTGATCGCATTGGCGTAGACGCCGGAGAAGGTCTCGGGCGTCATATTGACGAAGGCGGCGACATTCTCCTTCACGAAGTCGGACGCTGAATTGTCGTAGATCTCCTGCAGGCGCGCGCGGAGTTTTGGCTCCGGCTCGGAAAGATTGGCGCGAACCTGCCGCAGGGTCTGGTGCTTCTTATCCGTATGCCCGGACAGACAAACGTCGGCGATCATGGCGGTCAGAAGCTGAAGACCCGATGCGCGAAAGAAGTCGTCGCGAACGCCGGTCGCGCGACCGCTGTCGCTCATGATCCATGACGCGACCGCTGCGATGTCCTCTTCTTTGGTGCCGCCGTGGCGACCGATCCAGTCGAGCGCGTTGAAGCCGGAACCGGCGTTCTTCGGATCGAGGACGATCACGCGCCGGCCTGCCTTGCGCCGGTGCTCCATCACCATCGGCGCCACCTCGTTGGACGGATCGAGCACGACGAGCGAGCCGCCCCATTTGAGCGCCGTCGGGATCGTGACAGAGGTCGTCTTGAAACCACCTGAACCGGCGAAAACGATCCCATGCGATGAGCCGAACGAGCCGTCGAAGCAGAGCAGCGGTGCGGAACCTCCCCTCCCCCAGGAAAGCGGCTCACCGGCCCGAAACGACGTGGCGGCCGGATCGTCGCGATCGACACGATATCGCTCGCCGATGACGATGCCTCCTGTTTCCGGAAAGAGTTTCTCCGACTCTTGCATCGTCATCCAGTCCGCTTCTCCGTGCAGGGCGCGTTTTCCTTGGATGCGCCTTGGCTCGCTTCGCGCGTAGGCCGCATTTCCCATTCTGGCAACGCGCAGAGCGAAGAATACCCCGAGGAGCGTGACGGCCGATCCTGCGATGGTCGAAGGGTCGGTATAAGACAGAAGGGTCCTGCCCGCGGGCACCTGACCGGCAAAGGCCAGCAGCCGCGATCCCTCGCGAAGGCCAGCGACGACGATGACGCCGAAACCGCCCGCGGCAACGCTCCAACCGGTAGCCTTGATGTTGATCGATCCCTTCGTGCCGAACAGGAATATGACGCCACATGCGCCGGCCAATGCATAGGGCAGTGCGAGCCCGATCCGCCCGAGCATCAGCTTCGCATGATCGGTCGTTCCGTATGCCGAGAGCCAGCGTTCGATGCCTGGGAAAGTCAAAGCGATTGCCAGCATTGCTACAGCCGGAATAGCGCCGACAAGGATCCTATTAGGCGTCATCGGCGAATGCCTTCGCACCGAGTTCACTTAGACGAGTTCGCTCCGCCTCGTCAGCCCTGATCCGCGCGCAGGCATCCATCAGAAGCCCGAGCAGGAGCGCACGTTTCTCGTAGCGCAGGCCGGCCTTGACGATCAGGCCGCCGAGCTCGATTTTCTCCCGCGCGTCTTTTTTCCGAGCCTCGACCGTCGACATCTTCTGCATTCGCTCAAGCCTCAGCAGACTGGCCCGCAGCCTCGCGAGCGCCGTTCGGCGGGGTGGTCGCAGGTTTGCGCCCCTGAGCCGGTTTCGTTTCTCCGCGAAACCGAGCCGCGACCTCTTCGAACGCCGACAGCAGTTCACCCTCCTCTATCTCGATCTCCCCGAGCCCCGCACGCAGCGCGATACGCCCGATGCGTTCGGCATCGCGTGTTTCCGCTTGCTTCAGCTGTTCCTGCAGGCGAGCAATCTCCTCCCGGATCTTGGCAGTTGGCTTCTTCATGGGCGTCGCTCCTCATTGCTTATGGTTCGATGAAGACGAACCCTGCCCCGAATTTTCTCCCGCTGGAAAGGTGCAATGTTGCACCTCGCCAAAGCGTCAGCATTTGGCGAATGATCCCGCCGTTCCGAAGGAGCGGATCCAAGGGCGCAATTATACGTCGCTCACGCGACGCCCTGCTCACGGGCACTGGCGGGGCCGACCGCTTCCGACGAAGGCATTGAAAATGTTCGATCTTAGGAGCTTGTCTTCGTCGTGGCCGTCCCGCATTTCTCAGTCAGCATCGTTGCCCGCGGTTCCGGCCGCAGCGCGGTGCT
Source organism: Rhizobium sp. RHZ01 (assembly GCF_014851595.1). Taxonomy (NCBI): domain Bacteria; kingdom Pseudomonadati; phylum Pseudomonadota; class Alphaproteobacteria; order Hyphomicrobiales; family Rhizobiaceae; genus Rhizobium; species Rhizobium sp. RHZ01. The sequence continues at coordinate 230,952 of NZ_JACUZZ010000003.1, read as the reverse complement.
GTCGGCGGCCTACCGGCACTGCGTCAAAATGGAGTTCGAGCGGGAAGCCCGGACGATCGACTACAGCCGCAAGCAAGGGCTGCTGCACGAGGAGTTCGTCATTCCGGAAGACGCGCCCGATTGGCTGCAGTCGATGATGTCAGATCGTTCGGTCTCCGGCGCGTCAGAAGCTTTCTGGAACAAGGTCGAGGCCTTCGAGAAGCGGAGTGATGCCCAGCTCGCCAAGGACGTCACCATCGCGCTGCCGATGGAGCTTACTGCCGATCAGAACATCGCGCTTGTTCGCGACTTCGTCGAGCGCCACATCACCGCCAAAGGTATGGTCGCCGACTGGGTGTTTCATGATGCTCCAGGCAATCCGCACATCCATCTGATGACCACCTTGCGGCCACTGACCGAGGACGGGTTCGGCGCAAAGAAGGTCGCGGTGCTGGGGCCTGACGGCAAGCCGGTTCGCAACGACGCGGGCAAGATCGTCTATGAGCTTTGGGCGGGAAGCGCCGACGATTTCAATGCCTTTCGCGACGGCTGGTTCGCCTGCCAGAACCGACACCTGGCACTCGCCGGTCTCGACATCCGCGTCGATGGGCGCTCCTTCGAGAAGCAAGGGATCGAGTTGACGCCGACCATTCATCTCGGCGTCGGAACGAAGGCGATCGAGCGGAAAGCAGACGGCGGGGAGGAGAAGGTCGCGCTCGAGCGGCTGGATCTGCAGGAAGAACGCCGCGCCGAAAACGCCCGGCGGATCCAGCGCAATCCGGAGATCGTGCTGGACCTGATCACGCGGGAGAAGAGCGTTTTCGACGAGCGCGATGTCGCCAAGATACTCTATCGTTACATCGACGATGCTTCGCTTTTCCAGAACCTGATGGCGCAGATCCTGCAGAGCCCGCAAACACTCCGGCTCGATCGCGAGCGGATCGATCTCGTCACAGGCGTCAGGGCGCCGCCTAAATACACCACGCGGGAGCTGATCCGGCTAGAAGCCAAGATGGCCAACCGTGCGGTCTCACTGTCCAAGCGGACGTCCCACGGTGTCAGCAAAGCTGTTCTGAACGGCGTCTTCACGCGGCATGATCGCCTGTCGGATGAGCAGAAAACCGCCATCGAACATGTCGCAGGTCCGGAGCGGATCTCCGCTGTGATCGGCCGTGCCGGTGCCGGAAAGACGACGATGATGAAGGCGGCACGCGAAGCCTGGGAAGCGGCCGGCTATCGTGTCGTCGGCGGCGCACTTGCCGGCAAAGCGGCCGAGGGTCTGGAGAAGGAAGCCGGCATCGGCTCGCGCACCCTGGCGTCCTGGGAGCTTCGCTGGAGCCAGGGCCGCAACCAACTCGACGACAAGACGATCTTCGTACTCGACGAGGCCGGCATGGTCTCTTCCAGACAGATGGCGCTCCTGGTCGAGACGGTGACCAAGGCCGGGGCCAAACTAGTCCTTGTCGGCGATCCAGAACAGCTGCAGCCGATCGAAGCGGGAGCAGCGTTTCGAGCCATCGCCGATCGCATCGGATACGCGGAACTGGAGACGATCTATCGCCAGCGCGAACAATGGATGCGTGATGCATCGCTCGACTTAGCTCGCGGCAATATCGGCGCGGCTGTAGAGGTCTATCAAGCCGCTGGCAGGTTCGTAGGTTCAGACCTTAAGGAGGAAGCCGTCAGTGACCTGATCGCCGATTGGAGCCGAAACTACGATCCAGCGAAATCCTCCCTCATCCTCGCGCACCTGCGCCGAGACGTCCGGATGCTCAACGATCGTGCGCGCGAGAAACTGATCGAGCTCGGACTTATCGACGGCGGCTATACATTCCAGACTGCCGAAGGCAGCAGGACGTTTGCGGCTGGCGACCAGATCGTGTTCCTGAAGAACGAAGGCTCGCTCGGCGTCAAGAATGGCATGCTGGCCAAGGTCGTTGAAGCATCGCCTGGTCGGTTTGTTGCTGAGATCGGTGAGGACGAGCAAGTCCGTCAAGTGAGCGTCGAGCAGCGCTTCTACAACAATGTCGATCATGGCTATGCCATCACCGTGCATCGGAGCCAGGGAGCGACCGTCGATCAGGTCAAGGTCCTCGCCTCCCTCTCCCTCGACCGGCACCTGACCTATGTTGCAATGACCCGCCACCGCGAGGAACTCACCGTCTATTATGGCGCTCGATCCTTTGTCAAGGCTGGCGGGCTGATCAAGCTACTCTCTCGCTCCAATGCCAAGGAGACGACACTCGACTATACCGGCGGGCGCTTCTATGCGCAGGCACTTCGCTTTGCCGAAGCCCGTGGTCTGAACCTCGTCAACGTCGCTCGCACAATCGCCCACGATCAGCTCCAGTGGACCGTTCGACAAGCCGCAAAGCTTGTCGAGCTCGGCGCACGTCTTGCCGCGGTCGCAGAGAAGCTCGGCCTCGGCACCGCCAAGCCAACCGCATCCCCATCACCGTCCACAAAGGAGGTAAAGCCCATGGTCTCAGGCACAACGACCTTCCCAAACTCGATCGGCCAAATGGTCGAAGACAAGCTCTCCGCTGACCCTGCGCTGAAAGCCGATTGGCAGGAGATCGCCTCGCGTTTCCACTACGTCTATGCCGACCCACAGGCGGCCTTCAAAGTGGTCAACGTCGATGCCATCCTGGCGAATGAGGTGTCGGCCGGAACCACGATTGCCCGGATTGCCGAGCAGCCGGAAAGCTTTGGCGCGCTGAAGGGGAAGACCGGTCTGTTTGCGGGGAGCACGGAGAAGCAGGCCCGCGATACAGCGCTGGTCAATGCACCCGCGCTCGCTCGCGACCTTCAGGCCTTCATCGCGAAACGATCGGAGGTCGCGAGCCGCTATGAGGACGAGGAACGAGCGATCCGCACCAAGCTCTCGCTCGACATCCCCGCCCTATCCGCATCCGCAAAGCAGGTGCTCGAACGCGTGCGCGATGCCATCGACCGTAACGATTTCCCAGCGGGATTCGAGTACGCCCAAGCCGACAAGATGGTGAAGGCCGAGCTCGAAGGTTTCGCCAAGGTCGTGGCTGAGCGCTTCGGGGAACGAACCTTCCTCCCGCTTGCTGCCAAGACCGCGGAAGGGAAGGCATTCGAGGCGGTATCTGCCGGTATGAAGCCGGCGGAGAAGAATGAGCTGCGATCCGCATGGGACACGATCCGGACCGTCCAGCAGCTGGCCGCCCATGAGCGGACGGCTGTGGCGCTAAAGCAGGCAGAAACGATGCGGCAGACCCAGACGAAAGGGTTGTCGTTGAAATGATCTCTCCCACGCAAAGCGCTCCGCGTTTAGTCCGCCAACGGCAATCGGCTACTTTCCTTATCGGCGCCTTTGGCTGCGCCATTCTTGCCGCGACTGCCGCAGGTCTTGTCGGCGGATTGCGGATCAATACGACGCCCAGCGAGCCGCTCGGGATCTGGCGCGTCGTGTCGCTCGATCGTTCCGTTCAGGCAGGCGATATCGTGTTCGTCTGCCCACCGCCCACGCCGCAGATCCTTGAGGGCAAAGCCAGAGGTTACCTGCGCTCCGGACTATGCCCGGGCGGTTTTGGACCGCTAATCAAGACGGTGGCCGCGGTCGGTGGCCAGCGGGTCGACATCGCCGCTGAAGTGATCGTCGATGGACGACCAATCGAACAGTCGCGCCTCGTCGGCCGAGATGGTCGAGGGCGACTCCTTCGGCCCTATCGAGGCGGGACCGTCCCGGCTGGCGAGGTCTTTCTTCACTCAGCCTTCGTCGGGTCGTGGGACTCCCGATATTTCGGGCCAGTCCCGGTATCCGGCGTCCTTGGCCTCGCAAAGCAGGTGCTCACCTATGCGCCGTGACTGGCTGTTCCCGTTCATCCTCGTGGTAGCTTCCGCTACGTCAGGTTATCTCGGCTGGAGTGGTTATGCCCTGGCCCTGCCTGCGGCGATTGCCTTCCCTGCACTCTGGTCGCTGGCGCGCAGTCGCAGGACCGCAGGCCTCGTCTCGGCCGCTTATTTTCTGGCGGCGTCACGAGGACTGCCTCAAGGCGTCGCCACCTTCTACCAATCCGACATTTGGCCGGGATTGCTCTTGTGGTTGGTCGCATCAGGCGGCTTCGTCTTCGTTCACGCCATGCTTTGGTCGCCCCGTTCTGATCGCTGGAGAGCCCTACGCTACGTGATCGCGATGATCCTCATGGCCCTCCCGCCGTTCGGGATTGTCGGATGGGCGCATCCGATCACAGCGGCCGGCATTCTCGTTCCAGGATGGGGTTGGATCGGGCTTGCGGCAGTGGCAGCCGGTCTCGCAATCATGACGACACGCTATCGACCGGCTGCAGCCATGGCCCTCGTAGGCTTCTGGCTCTGGTCCGCCGCATTCTGGACCGCTCCGGAAATAGGGCTGGGTTGGCAGGGCGTCGACCTCCAGCTTGGCAAAAGTCTTGGTCGGGACAACAGTCTTGATCGACATCGTGACCTTGCTGCAATACTGCGCGATCAGCGCCGTCCAGCCACCACCTTCATGCTCTTGCCCGAAAGTGCTCTCGGGTTCTGGACGTCATCGGTCGAGCGCCTCTGGCGGCGGGAGCTTGCCGGTTCCGACGTTTCCCTAGTCGCGGGCGCGGCGGTGGTCGATCCAGAGGGCTACGACAACGTGCTGGTCCGCGTCTCGAAAGACGATAGCGAAGTCCTCTACCGTGAACGGATGCCCGTCCCAGGCTCGATGTGGCAGCCGTGGCTTCCCTTGCTTGGGAAGAGCGGCGGTGCACGGGCGAACTTCTTCGCCAATCCCGTCGTCACTGTCGGCGGACTCCGTGTCGTCCCGCTGATTTGCTACGAGCAACTCATCGTCTGGCCCGTCCTGCAGTCCATGCTTCACGATCCAGACCTCGTCGTCGTCGTCGGAAACGACTGGTGGACCAAAGGGACCGCAATGATCGGCATACAGCGCGCCAGCGCCGTGGCTTGGGCACGGCTGTTCGGCAAACCTCTCGTGATGTCCTTCAACACCTGATCTGGAGCAAGGACCATGGACGCTGCCCTCATTGCGAAATGCGCCGATCCAAGCCTTCCCCCCGCTATCGTCGAACAGTTCATTTCGGCCGTCGGTTCCGACGATCCACTCGCCGTCACCGTCAAGGCAGATGGTAGGCTGGTTCTCATCCCCAAACCTCGTTCGCCCGACGAGGCCATGGATGTGGTCAAAGACTATGTCGGTCATGCCATCGTACGGGTCGGCATCACCCAGTTCCCCGCGGGTGTTGGCGTCGACGACGCATCACAGCTTCAGCCAGACATGTTCGACGCCTGCGCGAATTTGCGAACAGGGACAGGCATATTTGCAAAGGTCGCCCGGATCGTCACCAAATGGTACGGCCGCCCCACGAACAAGGAGCTTCTTCCGCAGTTGGTCGACGATACGATCTACGCTTGGAAGACGGGCAGTTTCGAGGGCGACAACGTGTTCCGTGCCCACGATCCTGGTGGCCCGACTTTCTTTGGTACACGTTCAGAAAAGCCTGCTGAAGGTGCGGATCCCGTGGCGCCTCCCGCGGAAAGTGAAGATTCCTCACAAATGGCCGAGCCGGATAAGGCTACGGAGGCAGGAATGAGGATCGATCTTTCGAGGATCGGCGGGCAAAAATAACGAGCGCTGCGCATGGGTCAGCGTCAGGGCGAAACCGGAGAGGTGAGCGCTGGCGTTTCGCCTCGCGGAAGGAAGAAGCCTTTGATACATGCGTCATGGCGAACGGCGATCTGCGTGTGGGTACGTTCGTGAAAGCGAGCGCCATCGTAGATCTCATTACCTTCGGGAAACAGCCCTCGAACGGTGTCGAATGCCGGAAGTGCGGCTTCCTTCGCGATCTCGTGGACGTAATTGATAACGGCGCAATCCAGCTTCCGAACCAGTTTGTCGGAATTCTTGTCACCCTTGGCATCGGAATTCACCGGCATTTTGCCGCCGGTGGCTTCAATCTGGCTTTTCAGCATGAGATAGCTGGTCTGGATCAGGGGGACGTACTTCCGGGTGATCAGGTCCAGACAGTTGCCGAGATCGATAATTGCGCCGAGCACGAAGGGCTCTTTATAAGCGCCGGATTCAGCTTTCAGCGTCGCCCATTCGATCGCTCGCTCGGGGTCGTTTTCCCAAAAGTAGATTCCAGAACCGAGCCAGTCATACGCCTTTTCGCTCGGAAGAAGGGGCGATGCGCCGGTTAGCGCAGCCATACCCACGGCCTTGTCACAGCCGTGGTAGCCGAGAGCGTATGCAGGATAATTGGAACTCAAGCGGCAGCCGCTTCCTCAGTGTCGTCGTCGCGCGCATATTCTGGGGCAAGTTTGCCATCAGCAGACACAATGCCGGCGTCCATCAGATGACGGCGTGCATCGTCTGGCGACTTGGCGGCGTCTTCAGCCCGCTTTTCCATGAGCGCGATGAGCGCCTCCAGCTGGATGTCTGTCATCGTCGAGGCCCTCCTGAACCAACTTCTTGTAGTTTATTACATGGATTCCTGCATAAGAGCAAACTTGGACGGGGCGTGGCGCCAAGCACTAGTTTGTAACGCGGACACGCTGCAAACGTTCATTTTCGATTGCTGGGTACTCGGCCAACTCAAGACAGGAACCGTTTCAAGCTCAAACCGGCATACAAAATGTATGGCAGCTTCCCGAGGGAATAGTGGCCGCAATTTAGTTTCAGGATCTGCGGTCGGCCGCCGGCGTTTTTCAAACTGCGTACCAGGTTTTCCGATAGCTCCGGCATCACAACCGTGTCTCTCTTAGCCAGTACCACCTGGAGATGGAGATCCGGCCGCGCCAAACGATGCGCATAGTTTTCGAGATTGAGTGGTCCCCATGCTCTTCTGAGATCGGCCAGCTCGATTTCTGACTCGAGGCTGCTCCGGATGGATCGAGTCGCACGACCAGTCCACACCATGTCCGCAAGGCTTCCACCCGTAAGGAAAAGCGAAGCCTTCGAAACGTTCGGATCATGTGAGGCAATCATTCCTGCGACCCAGGAACCGAGGCTCATGCCGAGAACCGAGATTTCCCGATAGCCCTCGCTCTTCAGCCAGCGGATGAGTTTTCTTCCATCACATACGGCCTGCTTTACGGCTTGAATCGTTCGACCAAGGTTGGCGCTCAGCATGAAATCCGCGTGCAATGAACCAGGACGGCTACGCTCGAAGTGATAAGGCATTGCGATCTCGACGACTGTGATGCCGCGCCGTGACAAAAAGCTGGCAATTTGAGCGTTTCGAGCCCGTGCGTTCCAATGGTGAAAAATCACCAGTGCCTTGTCGAGGGATCCACTTTTGGTGATTTTCGCCCAGACGATATTGTTCTCTGCGACATCGGTGGAAATGTCCGATGGGAATTTAACCCAATGCTCTCGCACTTCGAATCGTTGATCGCCGCCGTTTTGCTCATCAAAAAACGTTGGGTCAGTCGAAGCTTCATCTGCGCGGGCACAAAATTCGCGGATACTGTCGATTTTCTCACCTGGAAAGGCACGGTCTGCATCAAGGATGAAACTCGTCGTTTCCTTCCCGTCCTCACCGCGTCGCGCCCGCTGTTCATCCCACCGATCAAGCCAGCTAAGATACAATTTGTTTGCTTCCTATTTCGCTGGATCTCCGACCACCAAGGCCAGGATCAATCAGGCTGAATACCGCGACCAGCACACCGATGCCCAGAACGATCGAGAATCCCACGAATGCATCTACCAGCAGGTAGCTGGCAAACAGCAATGTCACGACTGCCGACATCTTCCAGAGCGGCACATGAAATCGCTTGCCGATACCTCGCAGGCAGATCGAACCGTAGACAAAGACAACGATGGTCGAAAGTGCAACGAGCAGGCTGCTGTAATGGGTAGGCATCCGATAGTGGAAACCATTGCTGACACCATCACGTCCCGCCAGCGCTGAAGACATATCCCCGATCAACCAGTTGAGGATGTTTTTGGCGTTCGATGTGAGATAGGAGCTCTGAGCCTTCATGCACAACGCGACCAGAAGGCCTAGAATTGTGCAACGAAATATCCCACGCATTAATCTCAAGCAAAGCTCATAGACTTCGCCTTGAGATCCAACCTGCCGAAGGATCTTTGCTTCCAGGTCAATTTTCCTGAGATCATGGATCATCGTGTGGAGCAAAATGAGCCCGGCAAAAAATAGATAAAAGCAGAGGCACATATAGAGGTAAGCGAGGGCAGTGAACGCGATCGACACCGGGACCGAAATAACCTCCGGTCGCACAATTGCCAGCGTGCCCCAGCTTGTCGCATAGTCTGCTCCGCCTTCCAGCAATGGGATCAGGCAAACGCCAATCCATTGAAGAACACCGGCGAACAACACACAGATCACGAACACTGCCCAATATGAAAAGGAGGACCCCTCCACATTGCGTGCCCAGTCATCGTCGCTTGTCGTCGTCTCGCTCCACGCCCACAGCTTCACGCGGCCTTCCTTTGTCCAAAAAGCGAGTAGCTCTGTGACAAGTGCGAAAAACAGCGGCAACAGCACCATGAAAAGGAAGGTCCAATTCGGCGCCCAGAGAAATCCAACCTCTTTCGCAACGTTATCCGCGCGGAGGTAAATCGCGCTGTGGATCCCCACAATATAGGACAGAAAGCCGAGAGCGGAGGCGCCTGCAAACACAGACGCGGGCAAGTTCAGCGGCGAGCCGCCGCTAAAAAGGGTCTCCGATTTTCGCGCTAGGCTGAAGCGCTGCTTCTTCCGATCGCCTTCGGATTCGGCATCGGCAAAGGCATCGGGTGTAAGCTCGACCAGTGACGACTGCTCGTCGTCAACCGTGGGGTCTGTCGGCACATCTGGACGCTCTGGTGTGCGGTGGTCTGTCTTCTTTGCTTCCCGTCTCTTGGCCTGCAGCCGCGCCTGAGCGGCACTTAGCTCGACCTGCCATGCGGCCGTGGCTTCCGGATCATCGCACCCAAAAACCCTCGCGAGCCAGCGAATGTTCGCCGCGCTAATTCCCCTGTCGTTTTCCTGAAACCAAAGCTGCACTGTCCTCAGATCAACCCCAGCGCGGTTCGAATCGATCTGTGAGATCGCCTCGGCAAGCAGCTCGGGCGTCCACGGGCCCGCGGGAAATCCGTCTTCACCGAGTGCTCTGCCCGCGCCAGCCGCAGCCAGTTTCTTGAACAATTCCTTCCAATCGCTGCCGTCATTTGGCGGCGGCAGAAATAATTTTCCATTCTGAAACAATCGGTTACCAGTTCTGATTTCGTTTCGTTTCGCTGCACTTCATATTACATCGTGCCAAATCACTCAATCACCCCTTATCGAATTCAGGTTGGATAAATTTCGCGCAAACGCAAAGCGAGTGGTCGACATGACCGAATGAATGAATCAACCTCAGGCTGAGTTGGTGTGCGCGCGTTGCGCTCGTTAAGTTGGCAGAGAAGGTCGGGCAGGAGCAGCACTGAATGGAGGGGATTGGATGAACCAACTTGTCGCGGGGCTTTTAGAAATCAGCGCTGTCGCGCATGACGATGCAACGCTGAGAGCCGCCCTGGCGGATTTGGCAGAAGGGTTCGAATTTTCCGGCTACGACTATGCCAAAATGCTGCCGGGCGACTTTTACGTGATATCGAACCTCCATCCCGATTGGCTGAAACGAAGTCGAAAGTTGGACCTGGACCGACGACATCCGATTATGAAGCGTGCCCAACAATCACGCCGCGCCTTTATCTGGTCTGATAACCCCCAAACGGGAACGCAGCTGGAGGAAGACCAGGCTTTCTATGAAACTGCAGCGCAGTTCGGGATCCGTTCAGGCATCACCATTCCAATCGCTATTTCCAGCGGCGCCATCTCAGTCCTCAGCTTCGTCTCTCCAAAGTCCGTTCTGACCGCGGAGGTCGAAATCGATCCGATCGCCGCATCCTCTGCGGTTGGGCAGCTACATGCCCGCATTGAGCAGCTAAAGATAACTCCTTCAATCCAGGAACCGTTTTACCTCTCTCCGAAGGAGGGGACCTACACGCGATGGCTTTCACTCGGCAAAACGGTGGAAGACACGGCCGATATTGAGCAGGTTAAATATAATACCGTCCGCATTGCGCTCGCCGAAGCAAGACGGCGGTACGACCTGTGCAACAACACGCAGCTCGTGGCTCTGGCAATTCGACGTGGCCTGATTTGATCAGACTTTCGGCGTTCGACCAAGGATGTTGAGAAGTGTTGTGAGCGCAGACATTTGCGCATGCATTTCGATCGTTGCTTCCAGATAGGCTAGGTGAGCGTCACTAGGCTTGTTCTCGTCGTCTCGGTCACCGGCATGGGCGACCTGGAACATTCTTTCGGCGCGGTCGACAAGCTTGCGATGTTTCTTGATCGCGCCGACCGTCAGGATTTCGACAACTTGCTGGGACTCGTTGGAGAGCAATCCGATGATTGGCCGCAGGTCGATGTCCGTGGCAGTGTCATTTCTCTCGTAACCCATAAGATCTCCCAACGCCCACGCTCAGCCTGCGGTGTACGCCTAGTTTGCTCGACTGAGAATCGAGCAACGCAGTGCGTACAGCCTTGGGAGTTATTTTAGCGATTGGCTGGGGACTCATCCACTGCAGTTTTGCAGCGATTTTTTATTTGGTCGACGGAGCCGGTATCCGTCGCCTGCACGTCACCTTCCATCGTGCTCATATCTCAGTTGCTGTAATTACCCGGGAAAATGATGTCCTGATCGACTAGGATATTGAATCGGAAGCCGGGTCGGATCTTGATTGTCGGTTGGACATTGAGGTTCTTCGAAATGGTCTGTTCCGCAACACGCCCAAAGGTCTCCGCAAAATTCCTGCGGGCGGCGTCGGAGGCCGTGTCTTGTGTGGCAAGAGTCGAGCTTTGAGGCATCGACATGTCGATCCCTGTCCCGATAAGCGCGACAAGCGCAGCCGAGCCGAAGGTCCGGAGATAGTGGTTGTCGACCTTGTCGCTGAAACCGCCATAACCTTCCGAGTCGGTCCCGGCCATACCGCCGATCTGCAGAGTCGATCCATTCGGGAAGATGATATCGGTCCAGACCACGAGCACGCGGTTTTGGCCGAATGAGACCTTGCTGTCGTAACGGCCAAGGAGCTTCGTCCCCTGCGGCACCAGCGTGTAATGGCCGGTCGCGCTATCATAGACGGTCTGGCTAGCCTGGGCAGTGATGCGGCCTGGCAAGTCGGAATTGATGCCGGTGATCAGTGTCGCGGGGATCACCGATCCACGTTTCAGTTCGTAGCGTGACTGCTGAGGCACGACCTGATTGGGCAGGTAGCCGAGATCCTTGATGTCCGCGTTGAAGAAATCTTCCTTGGACCCTTGTCCGTTCTGATCGACCTGACCCGCTGCGCCGGCTCTCAAAGCTGCTGCATAGAGATCCTGCGAGCCGTTTGGCGCGGAATTCGATTGACGCGATGCGGCAGACGCAGTGCCTGGCGCTTGTGCGGCGACATCGTTGATGTCGACTTTCAGCGGCGAGTCGAGGGCCGCGCCCCTTGCCTGAAGGCGTGCCATGCGTTGGCGCTGCTGTTCACGAAAGATCTGTTCGCGCTGTTCACGAAGCATCCGAGCATTCCACTCCTCGTCCGACTCCATGCGAGACCTGCGCGGCTCACGCAGTTCGACCTTCGGTTCGACTTCCACCGGACGGGCATTGGTCTGCTGCTGGGGGACCGGGCTCGGCTGAAATACCGGCCGCTGTTGTTCCTCCCGGTCGCCGATAATTCCATCTTTAACACCCCGCTTCAGCTGATCGGCGAAGGTCGAAGCCGGCGTGCCAGAACCGCTCTCGTTCGGGTCGTGCTGCCCAAACCTCAGCCCACGTGAGGAGAGGCCGTAAACGAGAACGGCGAGGAACAGAACCAGGATCCCGATGCCGAAGAACAGGGGCACGCGATTGAGGCGCTTCATCCCTTTCTCGTCAGCAGACTGATTTGACGTTCCCAGTTGCAGCGATTGGACCATAGTCGTCTCCGCCTGTCAGTTTCGCTTCATGAGGGAAAGGGGGCTTGCCGGCGTCGCCACGCCATTGGTGACCGAATAAGCTCGGCCGAGCTCCATCGTGTCAGTCGAAAGGCGTGCCAGCACCTGTCCGTCGGCGGCGAGGATCGAATAGGCTAGCTCGACGGGCTTTGAAACATCCTTCGCGTTTGCGCTCTTGTCATCGGTGACCATCGCAAAGCCCCAACCTTTCAAAGCGGCCTCGAGCGCGACGGCGAATTCGGATGTATCCTTGTGCAGTTTGATGGGGGGGGTCGTCGATCCAGCTTGCTCGGCAAAGCGCGCTGCCATGTCGCCGGCGATGGCGCCGGCGGCGGGCCCGGAGACGTCAGCGGGTGCTGCACTGGTGGACAGTCCGTCGGTTGCGGTCTGGCATCCGGCGAGGCTTAGGATGAAGACAATCGGGAGGAAACGTTGAAACAGCATGGATCACCCTCCCCGCCGGATCGTGATCTTCTGCTGCCTCCAGCCAACCCCGGAAATCAGGATCGCCTTGTCGATATTGTAGTCGACGATCATCATGTCGTTTTTCATCCGGTAATTGACGATGCGGTTCTGTCCTCCTGACACGACGAAGAGAACTGGCGCGTCCTGGCCGGAGATCGCGCGGGGAAACTGGATGTAGGTCTTCTGACCATCGGAATAGACCCGCTTCGGCCGCCATGGGGCGCTTCCGCTCAACGAATAGGAGAAGGCAAGCTGTTCCGGAGCCACTCCGCCGTCTGGTCCGGTCATCGCCTGGATGCGCGCATTGATATCGGAGAGTTTCGTGGCGGCATCTTCGGGATATTCGAACCCGATGCGGGCCATGTATTGTGTCGGATGCGATTTCAGCTGGATATGATAAGTGCGGCGTGAGGTCGTCACCACCATGGAAGTGACAAGCCCTGGCTCGGACGGCTTGACGATCAGGTGGATCGCCTGACCACCGGCGGCGCCCGACGTTGCTGGCTCCACCTTCCAGCGAACCGTATCGCCGACCAGGACATCGCGGACGATTTCGCCACCCTGCAGCTCGATATCGCAGACCTGTAAGGGGGAGCAGACGACAGACGGCTGTGTCTCACCGAAGAGAAAGATCACCTTGCCGTCTGGTCCCCGTGTCACCAGTCCGGCCTGTCCCCGCCATTTGCCGGAAAGGCTTGTCCCCTTCGCCTCATTGCCCGTCAGACTTTGAGCAATAGTCGTCGTTGAAACTGCGGCTGATACGGCAAGCGCCAGCATGCAGCGAAGAGCGACGCGTTTGTGTTTGATCCTCATTGCAGATCCCTGCCCTTAAAGTTGCGCGGTCCAGTCGAAATCGGTCACATAGACACCGATCGGATTGAGCCGGATTGTTGCTTCGTCCTGTGGTGATGTGATCGACACGGTCGCGATGCCCCGGAAGCGTCGGGTCGCGACCTCCTTGCCTTTCCGATCGCGCTCGTACTCGGTCCAGTCGATCTGATAGGTCTGGTTCGAAAGCGCGACGATGTTGTTCACCTCGATCGCGACAGTCGCGTTGACCGCTTTTTCGAACGGCGAGTTGCCGCGGAACCAGGCGTTGACCTTTTGCGTCGAGGCATCGCTTGTTCGCAGCAGGGCATAGGTCCGGTCGATATACTGCTTCTGGACGACCGCATCTGGTGTGATCGAACGAAAGCTGGTCACGAAATTCCCAAGGGTCGCGCGAACGACCCGCGTATCCGCATATTCGATCTGCTGCGGGAAGCCGCCGGAAACCGTGTTCCCCAGCTTGTCGACCTCGACGATGTAAGGGACGAGTTTGACCTGCGTGCTCAGATAAAGCGCGTAACCGAAGCCGATGACGGCCATTCCCAGGCTCAAAATGCCGACGGCCCGCCAGGCGGAAGCCGCCTTGACGTAGGAGCCGTAGCGTTCTGACCATTCCTGCCGTGCGGCAAGGTACGGGTTCTCAGGTGCGGGATGCCCTGCCATTTGTGTGATCCTGTCCGTGAATTATGGTTTGTCCGGTCTTTCCGGAGGGGGCGTCGGAGTTGACGGATTGCCTCTTGCCTGGTCGAGCTTCGCGTTGGCCAGGCCGAGAAGGGAGCCGGCATAAGCGCCGGGTGATCCGATTGCCTTCTCCTTGGCGGCGGATCCGGCAGCCATGGCACCGGAACTGAAACTCGCGCCCATGCCCCGGAGTACTGAACCTGCGGCCGATGATCCACCGGCGCGCGCTGCCTGCGCGGCGGCAAAACCAGCGCCGACGGCGCCAGCTCCGAGAAACGCGCCGCCCGCTGCGAACGAGGCCGCCTGTCCGCCGTGGCGGATTGTCTCCATGCCGCCGGAGACGGAGGCTCCTTGCACGACGCCCTGGATGATGCTCGGAACGTACATCGCGATGATGAAGACGACCACGGAGATGCCAGCAATCGCGAGTGTGGTGATGAACTGGTCGCTTTCGGCTGTCGGAGCCTGCGCGAGCCCAAGCAGGACGTTAGAGCCGATCTTGGCGATCATGACCAAGGCCATCAGCTTCATCCCAACGCCGAAGGCATAAACGAGATAGCGGATCGCAAAGTCTTTGGTGAAGGATGAGCCGCCGAGCCCGAGCATGATCATGCCTGCCAGCAGGCCGACATACATCTCGACCATGACCGAGACGAAGATTGCCGCAACGAGTGAGAAGCAGATGACGACGATGCCCATAGCAAGCACTGCGGCGATCGCTAGGGCATTGTCCTCAAAGACGCCGAACTTCGCCTGTTCTGACATCTGAGACGCAACGCGAATGCCGGCGTCGAAGACTTCGGCCGGAGACGCAGAGCCGCCACCGGCGCCGATCTGGAACAGGCTATCGACGACGGCCTTGGCAAAAGTCGGGCCCTGTGTGAGTGCAAAGGCGAAAAAGCCAATGAACATGATGCGTCGGACGAGCTCGGCAAACCAGCTGTCGAGCGACGCTGCCTGGATCGCGAGCCACACGGCGGCAATGCCAACCTCGATACCTGCGAGGATCCAGAACAGCGATTTAGCCGCATCCATGACGGTGGTTTCCCACCCTTTGGCGGCCGTCGAGACCTGATTTTCCAACTCCGTAAGAACTTGGCCTTGTTGGGCGAGAGCCGGTGCTGCCAAAGCGAGGAAGGCGATACCCGCAACCAGGATGGTGCTTCTCCGACCGCGCTTTACCATCTCGGGCGCATCTCCTGGCCCTTTTCGATCGGCGGCAGCGCCTTGCCCGTGCCAAAGAACTTCTCGCGTGTTGCTCGTTGCTCTTCACTCATCTGCGGCGGGGCGGAGCTTTCTCCACGCACCAGAACGACTGTGGTGACCGCAGCAATCCCTGCGATCACAATGCACACGACGGCGATCAGTACGGGGCGGGTCACCAGCGAGGCTCCATCTTCTGTCCGGCGGGAATGGATTGGACGTTCGCGTTGAAGAATTTCTCGCGACGCGCCTGTGCCAGATCCTTGTCCGTCTGTTCGCTCTGCAGCCAGGTCCCCATCATCGTCGTCTGCTGGGAGACAATTCCGCGGAGCTTCTGCATCTGGGCGACTTGCTGAGCGGCGATCTGGTGGCCGACCTGAAGTGCCTTCATCTGGCCGTCCGCCGATTGCGACATTGATCGCAGTTGGCCCATCGTATCCTCTTCGCTGTCGAACTGATCGGCGGTGAGGCTTGCGGCCTTGAGCGTGCTGGAAATCGTGTCGCGGTTCGTGTTCGACCACGTCTGATAGGTGGACGAGAAGCTCTCGGCGTTCGGCAGGCTTGTCTTCAGGTCCGCATAGCTTTTGAAGCGTTGTTTCAAAAGATCGTCGGCGTTACCCATGGAGAAGGCGATGCCCTGACCCTGATTGACGATATCGCGCAGCTGGTTCAGGTCACCTTCGACCTGGCCCCAGATATGGTTCGGAAGCTGGGCCGTATTCTGCAGCATGTTTTGATAGATATTGAGCTGGTTTTGGATCTGCTCGGCAAGCTGGGTAATCTGGGTGATCTGATTGGTGATCTGCTCACTCGATTGCCCGACCAAAGATATCAGCTCGCCGTTGTTCAAGAGCTGCGTCATTTCGGTCGCGCCAGTTACTGCGCCTCCTGCATAGGAGACAGTGGGCGTAGCGGTAAGGCCGGCGGCGACCAATATAGCCACCAACGATTTGCCGAGCTTCAAAAACTGGACTGCTTCACTCATAGCGGTTGATCCCCCTTTCGATGAGCCACTGACCCGGCCATTCGTGGCCGTGGGTCGATGAGAGCGCCCTGATGCGGGCGAGATCGGCTTTGCCAGAGGCGCCGACAAAGGAGAGCGTAACCGGACCGAGAGACATGTCGAAAAGCCTGCGGCCGTCAGGCGAGGTCACGTAATATTCGCGTTTCGGGATGGCGTTCGCAACAATCTCGATCTGCCGCTCGTTGAAGCCGATCCGCTCGTAGAATTCGCGGGTGCCGGATTCCCGGGCTGCGCCGTTCGGAAGGCAAATCTTGGTGGGGCAAGATTCCTTCAGGACGTCGATAATGCCGGAGCGCTCAGCGTCGGAGATCGACTGCGTCGCGAGGATGACGGCGCAGTTCGCCTTGCGCAGCACCTTGAGCCATTCCCGGATCTTGTCGCGGAACACAGGATGGCCCAGCATCAGCCATGCTTCGTCCAGAACGATGAGGCTCGGTGAACCATCGAGCCGCTTCTCTATGCGTCTGAAGAGATAGGTTAGAACGGGAACGAGATTACGCTCGCCCATATTCATCAGCTGCTCGATCTCGAAGCACTGGAAGCGCCCAAGCGTTAGGCCATCCTCTTCCGCATCGAGGAGCTGACCCATCGGGCCGTCTACCGTGTAGTGGTGGAGCGCATCCTTGATCTCCCGCATCTGGACGCCGCTGACGAAATCCGACAGCGAGCGACCGGGCGCCGACGCCATCAACCCTATCTGCCTCGAAATCGCGTTTCGATGGTCCGGCGCAATCGTGACCCCTTGAAGCGAAACGAGGGTTTCAATCCACTCGGAGGCCCACGCCCGATGAGCGTCGGTCGAAAGCTCTGACAATGGGCAAAAGGCAAGACTGGCCCCCTCCCCGTTCTCGCCACCGATCTCGTAGTGATCACCGCCGACACCGAGCGTCAGCGGCAGCATCGAATTGCCTTTGTCGAATGCGAAAACCTGCGCCTTCTCGTAGCGGCAGAATTGCGCAGCGATCAGAGCGAGGAGCGTGGATTTGCCGGAACCGGTCGGACCGAAAATCAGGGTATGGCCGACATCGTCGACATGCAGGTTCAGTCGGAAGGGAGTCGAGCCGGACGCCACCTGCATGAGCGGCGGCGCATCGGGGGGATAGAAAGGACATGGCGCGGATGGCTGACCCGACCAGACCGAGTTGAGCGGAACAAGGTCGGCAAGATTGCGCGTGTTGATCAACGGTTCGCGGATGTTGCAATACCAGTTGCCCGGCAGGCTGCCGAGAAAGGCATCGGTCGCGTTCAGCGTCTCGATGCGGGCTCCGAAGCCTTCCGCCTGGATGAGGCGACGGACCGTTTCCGCCTTGTCCTGCAGTGCAGATCGGTTTTCGTCGAAGAGAATGATGACCGGGGTGTAATAGCCATAGGCCACCAATTGAGATGAGGCTTCGGCGATCGCATCCTCAGTTTCGGCGACCATCGCCATCGCATCCTGATCGATCGAGCGGGATTGTGTCTGGAACAGCTGATCGAAAAACGGCCGTACTTTCTGCTGCCACTTCTTGCGGGTCCGCTCGAGGCGCTGCTTGGCTTCCTCCGCATCCAGGAAGATGAAACGCGATGACCATCGATATGTCAGTGGCATTAGGTTCAGGCTATTCAAGATCCCCGGCCAGCTCTCGGCCGGAAGCCCATCGATCGCGATTGCGCCGAGAAACCGGCTCTCGACCCGCGGCGTCAGTCCATGCTCCAGCTCCGCCGTAGCGAGCCAGTCCAAGTACATGGGGATTTCTGGCAGGCGGACGGGGTGGTTCTCGCCGGTGATCGCAAACCGAATGAATTGGAAAAGATCGTCGTAGCGTGCAACGCGTGCACCTTCGCGCTCGGGAACCTCCCGGGTTTGCATCCGCTGCACGGAAAGGATGTTGCCGAGATATTGCTCGATTTCACGGATCGAGCGGCGAAATGCATCAAGAGCGGTATTGGCATATTTCGCCGAGCGGCTTTCCGTGTCCGAGTAAATGTATCGGGTCAGTCCCGATCGGCGCCGCTCTGGCGGCCGATAGGTCAGAATGAGCGCATGACGGCTTTCGAAGTGCCCGCGCTCCTGTCCAAAATGCCTGCGGCGCTCGTCGTCGATAAGCAGCGTCACGGTGTCGGGAAAGTGGCTTCGTTCAGCAGACGGGTATTCCGTCGTCGGCACGCGCACGGCCTCGACCTGGATCATCCAGCCGGTACCAAGTCGCGAGAGGACCGAGTTGATCTGACGGGAAAGCTCGTTGCGCTCGAAATCCGTAGCGCTTTCGGAATCAGGACCGGCAAAATACCACCCGGCCATCAGACTGCCGTCCTTCAGCAGGAGGATGCCGTTATCGACAAGGCCCGCATAAGGAACGAGGTCGGCGAATGATGGACCAGTCGATCGAAATGTTCGTAAAGCGACCATCGCGAGATCCTCAGTATTGGCGCCAGGGCGCGGAGGTCGAGAGGTAATGCGCCCGATACCGCATATGACGCGCATAGACTTTGCGCATCATGGGGTCCGATTTCGCCATCATGCGGAGCGCGCCGACGACCACGATCCAGATCGCGATGCCGAACAGGGCCGAATAGACGGTCAACACCACGAAGATGAGAATGATCGCCGCGAGCCCGGTCAGAAGCACGAGCTCTCGATCCGCTCCCATCAAGAGGTTCGGCCGCGACAAAGCGCGGTGGATCCGGTTGCGATGAAGCCCTGTGCCGGCGTCAGCCATGACGCCCCTCCCCTCCCCCGACCCGATTTGCATTCGGGACCGCGGTTTGCTCGGCGACAAACGAGCCACCGATAGAAGCGCCGGTCGAGCCGAAAAGGCCGACGATCGTTGTCGCGCCGAGCAGGATCCCTGCGACCAGCACCACATACATCAATCGCCGCGCGAAATCGTTGAGCTCGCCGCCGAAGATCAGCATGCCGCCGGCAATCGCGACAGCCGCCAACGCAATATAGCCAGCAACCGGTCCCGTGATTGATTGCTGGATCTGCTCCAGCGGGCCTTCCCAAGGGAGGCTTCCGCCTGAGCCTGCGAGTGCGGGGCCGGCAAGAGAGACGCAAATCAATGCGCCGATAGTTCCCAAACGGAGAAAGCGATTATGCAGCATGACTGTCCTCATCGATCTGCGGATAGTGTTCTGTGTGGTAGCGCGAGCCGTTGAACCCCTCCACATGGAGGACCTCCCTCACCCGGCGGCCCCGCCCGGCGCGCTCGATCGAGACGACGAGATCGACCGCCTCGCCAATTACGGCTTGCATTGGCTGCTGGCTGGCTTCCGACGTCAGTTGCTCGAGGCGGCGAAGCGCCGACATGGCTGAATTGGAATGGATCGTCGTGACGCCGCCGGGGTGTCCTGTGTTCCAGGCTTTCAGGAGCGTCAGTGCGGCGCCGTCGCGCACCTCGCCAACGATGATGCGGTCGGGACGCAGGCGCATCGTGCTCTTGAGAAGTCGGGCCATGTCGACCGCGTCGCTCGTGTGGAGGCAGACGGCATTTTCCGCGGCGCATTGGATTTCGGACGTGTCCTCGAGGATCACCATCCTGTCTTCCGGCGCGGCGGAAACGATTTCGGCGATGACCGCGTTCGCGAGTGTTGTCTTACCTGAGCCCGTGCCGCCAGCGATGACGATGTTCAGCCGGTTGGTGATGGCGCTGCGGATGATGGAAGCCTGGGCTTCCGTCATGATGTTCGCGGCCACATAGTCGTCGAGTGGAATGAGCCGTGAAGCGCGCCTGCGGATCGTAAACGTTGGCGAGTTGACGACGGGAGGCAGAAGGCCTTCGAAGCGGTGGCCGCCAATCGGTAGTTCGCCGGAGACGATTGGTCGATCTCCGTCGGCTTCGGATTGGAGAGCGTGCGCTACCGATCCGATGACAGTCTCGGCTGCGGTCGCCTGCATTTCACCAGCTGGCGCAACGCCGTGACCCAAGCGTTCTATGAACAGCTTGCCATCTGGATTGAGCATGATCTCGACGACTGTCGGGTCTTCAAGGGCAACGCAAAGGCGCTCGCCAAGTGCGTCCTGGAGTTTGCGGACAAGGCGGGAGTGCGACTGAAGCATGGGGAAGATCGTCTCCTCGGTTGAGTGCGTGAGGAGACAGACCCCGGTGGCCGCGCGAAGTCCATGTGCAAATTTGCACCTCGCGAGTCGCGGGTGATTCCGTCAGGGTCGCGTCGATTCGGTGGCGGGCCAGCAAGTTCCGCTATTGGAGCAGAATATGAATCACAGGAAATGTCGGCAGGGAGAATGCATCATAAGATGGATAAATCGCTGGAATCTAAGGATTAGTTGTGGTGGCGCTCGAATGTTCGTTTCGCGTTAAGGCTTTGTTAACTTTAAAAATCTTGCAAAACGCGCTGGAATGAGTTGTCCTATCCACGGCAAAAAGATGTATTTACGAAATTTACCGTGTGTACGAGAGGACGTCGTGGAGAATCCCGCTCAGCTTCAGAAGGCTATTCATAAACTGATAGCGGCGCACGCGCGAGATCTCTCGGGCGCGCTTCACGAGCATCGCGTGAAACTCTATCCACCCGAAGCTCGAAAGACGCTTCGGTCGTTTTCATCGACAGAGGCTGCGAAGCTCATAGGTGTCAACGATGGCTACCTTCGCCACCTCTCGATCGAGGGCAAGGGGCCGCAGCCTGAGATCGGAAATAACAATCGCCGTTCGTATTCAGTCGAGACTATTCAGGCGCTCCGCGAGTATCTCGACGAGAATGGCAAGGGTGACCGTCGCTACTCACCGCGTCGCAGTGGTCGTGAGCACTTGCAGGTTATAACCGCGGTAAACTTCAAGGGAGGCAGCGGTAAAACCACGACGGCTGCTCATCTAGCTCAGTATCTTGCGCTCAATGGATATCGGGTTCTTGCGATTGATCTTGATCCGCAGGCCAGTATGTCCGCGTTGCACGGATTCCAGCCTGAGTTTGACGTCGGGGACAACGAGACGCTGTACGGCGCCGTTCGTTACGATGAAGAGCGTCGCCCGCTGAAGGACGTAATCAAGAAAACCTACTTTGCGAACCTTGATCTCGTTCCGGGCAATCTCGAGCTTATGGAATTCGAGCACGATACCGCCAAAGTACTCAGCTCTAGCGACCGCAAGAACATCTTCTTCACGCGAATGGACGACGCAATTGCGTCAGTGGCGGACGATTATGACGTTGTCGTCGTCGATTGCCCTCCCCAGCTCGGCTTTCTGACAATCTCCGCTCTGTGCGCCGCAACGGCCGTTCTTGTCACCGTCCACCCTCAGATGCTCGATGTGATGTCGATGTGCCAGTTTCTGTTGATGACCTCAGAGCTTTTGAGCGTCGTGGCGGATGCCGGCGGCAGCATGAACTACGATTGGATGCGTTATCTCGTTACGCGCTATGAGCCAGGGGACGGACCGCAAAACCAGATGGTGTCGTTTATGCGCACGATGTTTGGCGACCATGTCCTGAACCACCCGATGCTCAAGAGTACAGCCATTTCAGACGCGGGGATTACCAAGCAGACTCTTTATGAGGTGAGCCGCGACCAGTTCACGCGAGCAACATACGACCGAGCCATGGAATCGCTCGACAACGTGAACAGCGAAATCGAACAGCTCATTCAATCATCTTGGGGCCGCAAATAATGGCAGTAGAGATCCCACGAAACGCGACATTGACGGAGAAGTTGCCAGCCGGAAACTTTTCAAATTTTGCACTCTCTATGTCCACGCATCAGGCTTATCACGAGCGCCTCAAGGGAAAGCAAGATGGCTAGAAAACATCTCCTTTCAGATTTGAAAGCCCCTGCTTCATCAGCTACGGAGGTCGATGGAGCCAGGGCGGCCGACTTCCCTACCCCCCAATACGCGCCTCGAGGTGCAATCGGTGCAGTTTCTCGTTCGATTGAAGCCTTGAAGTCGCAGGGACTGAGCGAACTCGATCCCGAACTGATAGATGCGCCGTCCGTTACTGATCGACTTGATGAGGATGGGGCTCAGTTTGAGGAGTTTGCTCGCAACATCCGCGAGAATGGGCAGCAGGTTCCAATTCTTGTCCGCCCTCACCCGACCGTGGAAGGACGGTATCAGATCGCTTACGGCCGCAGACGATTGAGAGCGGTCAAAGCGGCCGGCCTCAAGGTAAAGGCCGCAATCAGAAATCTGACAGATGACGAGCTTGTACTGGCGCAAGGTCAGGAAAACAGTGCGCGTCAGGATCTGTCGTTTATCGAGCGGGCGCTCTATGCGGCCCAGCTCGAAGCGAGTGGGTACCAGCGCCCCGTCATCATGGCAGCGCTGGCTGTCGACAAGAGCAACCTTTCACGGTTGATTCAGGCTGCGACCCAATTGCCGGACGACATCATCCGGCTGATTGGTGCTGCCCCAAAGACGGGCCGTGATCGCTGGTATGAGCTCTCATCGCGATTGGCTGTAGGAGGGGCGGCAGAGAAGGCGCGTGCCCTTCTGTCGACCAGCGACGTCGGCTCCCTAGGTTCTGATGAGCGATTTGTCCGCGTTTTCGACGCAGTTGCACCAAAGAAACCTAAGAACGGAAAAGTTCAGGCAGATGTCTGGCAAGCCGACGATGGGGTCAAGGTTGCGAATTTCCGCCAGGACAGACGAACACTGACATTGATGATCGACAAGAAGGCAGCGCCGGAATTCGGTGAGTACCTGATGTCGGCTCTCCCAGAGATCTACGCTTCGTTCAAGAAGTCGAAGCAATAGATGAGTCGTAACGAAGAAAGGTGCCGATAGCGCAAAGAAAAAGCCCTCCGAAACGGTGTTCCAGAAGGCCTCTCTCAGTTTGGTCGCTTAGAGAATCGCATTTCCCGGAATCACAGTCAAGAGTCAACGCCACACCGGCGTAGCCTTTTCTTTGCCTTGTGAAAGGTGAAGGACATGGAAACGGGTTATATCACGACGCCCTTTGGGCGGCGGCCGATGACGCTTGCCCTGGTGAAGCGTCAGGTGAAGACCGAGCAGGCTGTAACAGCCGGTCCGGTGGATAAGTGGCGTGTGTTTCGCGACGTAAGCGACGCCCGCTCGCGCCTTGGCCTTCAAGATCGAGCCTTGGCCGTCTTGAATGCACTGTTAACATTCTTCCCAGTTGCCGAACTCAGCAACGAGAGGAACTTGGTCGTCTTCCCATCGAATGCTCAGCTATCAGCCCGCACAAATGGCATCGCTGGGACAACCCTGCGCAAGTGCCTCGGTTCGCTGGTGGAGGCCGGTGTAATCATCCGCAAGGATAGCCCTAACGGCAAGCGCTACGCTCGAAAAGGCGACGAAGGAAAAATCGAGGATGCGTACGGCTTCAGCCTCGCGCCGCTTCTTGCGCGCGCCAGCGAGTTTGCTGCCCTCGCCCAAGACGTGGCTACTGAACAGCGCCGCTTCCGCATCACGAAGGACCGCCTCACGATCGTTCGGCGAGATGTCCGCAAGCTGATCACTGTTGGGATGGAAGAGAACCTTGCGGGCGATTGGACTGCCGCGGAAACGTGCTTTGTCGAGATTGTAGGAAGGTTCGTTCGGCGCCCGACTCTACAGGATCTGATAGCGAGCCTCGACGAGATGAGCCTTCTTCACGAGGAAGTCTCCAGGATGCTGGAAATTAAAGAAGAAACCGCAAAAAACGATGGCAATGCCATCGCCGACGGATGCCACATACAGAATTCAAATACCGAATCCTGCAATGAACTTGAACCTCGCTTCGAAAAAAAGCAGGGCGAAAAGTCCGAGACAAACAAGCGGACAGAGCGGAAAGCCGAACCGGAGGCGTTCCCGTTGTCCATGGTGCTGCGTGCCTGCCCGGAGATTGCACCGTTTGGCCCAGGGGGATCTATCGGTAGCTGGCGCGAAATGATGTCAGCCGCGGTAACAGTTCGGTCCATGCTTGGTGTTAGCCCCTCGGCCTACGAGGAGGCGTGCGAAGTCATGGGGCAGGCCGGGGCGGCGATAGCGATAGCGTGCATCTACGAGCGTGGTGGGCACATCAACTCGGCGGGGGGATATCTTCGGGATCTGACCGCGAAAGCGCGGCGAGGGGAGTTTTCGCTTGGGCCGATGCTCTTTGCGCAGCTGAGGGCGAACTCGGTGCCGAACAACGCCACCGCGTGAATCGAACGAAATTGAGGTGTTTCAGGCTAAGCCACTGAAGATTATTGGTAAATTCTCAAAGTTTCCGGCCGGAAACTCGTACTGCCGATGTCTGAGCTTGCGGGCTGGTGCCGCTCTTCATGCCCTGGACATCTGAGCATTGGACGAATGGCCGATTTCAGGGCGGGGGAGGCGAAGGCGCCGTCAAACCCGCGTGTTGTATGGCACTTATATGCGACTTAATCCGCTGGCGAGAATTATTCGCACCTCTCGTTGCGATGACGTCGGTAACTAAGAGCCTGAAAACTCTTCGACTGTCACCGATTAACCCATTGAACGACTATGGGTTTCTCCATATCTTCCGCTCGGCATTTGGGTTGGGGACTTTGAAAGAATGGCTGCTGTAACATCTACGACGGTGGAGGTCGACGACGACGTCACCGGCCTCCAATGGGCGGTTAATGATTTCGAAGAATTGGCGAAATTGATTGCGGTCATCGCGCTTGGGCAGGCGCAGCATGCTGTGAGGATCATCGACGCCCTTGAACCTCATGGTCCTGCTCTGTCAGACGAGGAACTGTTCCGCGGAGCGCGGGGTCAAATGTTGATCCGGGGACAAACCGATGCGCAGAAAGAAGTCTCGCGCTACCATCGGGACGGCTTTTTGTTTGAATGCATTTCCTGGATTGTTGCCCGTCAGTCGAGCAGTTCCCGGACCTTCATGAAGGATCCGCACATTGCTTCCACGACGCAAGGTCTCGACGGCCTTGCGATCGAAATGGATCCGACTGAGCCGGTGATGGTTGGCGCAACTATCTTCGAGGACAAATGCACGGAAAATCCGCGGAAGAAGTTCAAGGGCGAGGTACTCGTGACCTTTGGGGAGCACCACGCCAGCAAACGAATGCGCGATTTGGTTGCCAACGCGGTGAGTTTGATCCGAGAAACTGGGCTTAACGGGACCGAAGCAACGAAGGCAGCCGCCAGGGTGCTCGACAAGAGCTTTCGGACCTATCGGGCGGCCCTGACCGTTGGAGCCGAGGTATCGACGGCCACGAGACGGAAGAAGCTCTTCAAGGGTTACAACGGTCTAGCCGATATCACCAAGGACCAGCGCATTGGAGCAACATTGATTGTCAGCGAGTTGCGCGGGTGGTTTCAGGAACTCGCTGAAGAAGTAATTAAAGAACTCAAGCAATTTGAAGCCGACCATGTTTGACATCCGCACATCGGAACTCTCTTCGAGCCGCGCCTAGTTTGCCCGAGCTCGATGCCCAACAAATCCCTCAGATGCTGACGCGGCACTATGCCGAGCTAGTCTCGGCAAGGCTCAAGGGGGAAAATGACGCCGCTTCAGAGAAGGAAACATGGTCGCTCGATCGTATCGCTGACGTTTATGAGATTGTCGCGTCCATTGAAGAGGATCCGGAACTACGCCGGGCTGCCGCCTTCGTAGCGGGTACAGCTCAGCAAATTATTGCACGGCGATCGTCTCCCGCTTTTGAGACCGAGCATACATCGCCGATCAGTCGCGATGGTGTTGATCCGGCGGTATCGGCAGCTGTGCTCTTCCTGGGAGCTGAACAATATGCTGACGCCTACGAGGCAGGAGCATCCATTCCCCGGAGTCGGGGACCTTTCGAAATCAGGATCCTCGGTGACCACATTCGCGATTTGGTCCAGGGTAGGCTGACCTCGATACTCACCCGCGCCAATCGCTGGCGCGTCGACGCGCCGATAATTGGTACGATCCAGACCCGAGCCTTTCGTAGCCTCGCATCGGCTGTGATCGAAGGCATTGAGAGACTTGCAGCGAACTTGATGTCAGTCGCGGTCCCTGAAGCGACGCCTGGAAGGTTCGCTACTGCTCAGGATGCCTTTCGGAAAGTCATAGAGCTTTGCGCGAATGTGGAAGTGGCCGGTGAGGAGATGCTCGGTGGTGAGCTGCGCACTGCCTATGCGGGGCCAACCCATCTTGCCTCCATGTTGCTTTCCGCGTCTGATGCCATTGACAAGGCTGCGCTCACCAAATTGCCTCCGCCCGATGGCGCAGACGCCGGCTTTTGGCAACGATGGCTCACATTTAGGGCCGAGGACGCGCCCTATGTTTGGCGAAACCATAGGGAAGCAATCCACAAGGGGTTTTACGAGACTGGGAATTCCGCGGTCCTCGTCTTGCCGACCGGGGCCGGTAAGACGACAATCAGCGTGCTGAAGATCGCCGCAACGCTCGCTCGTAAGAAAAAGGTCATCTTCCTTGCTCCTACGCACGCCCTCGTGGAGCAACTCACCGACGACCTGCAGAAGATGTTCCCAACCGACAAGTTTGGGCTAGAGGTTTCCAGCGACTACGATTCCCTGCTCCTGGAAGAAGCGCAGCTGCAGGACATCGAGGTCATGACACCGGAGCGATGCCTGGCGATGCTCTCCTATTCCCCGACGTCGTTCCATAAGGTTGGATTGCTGGTTTTTGACGAATGCCATCTCCTAAGCGCGGAATCGGGAAAAATCGGCCGTGCCCTTGATGGCATGCTGTGCCTGTTGGCGTTTCGAGCTGCTGTTCCGGAAGCGGATATGCTTTTCCTTTCGGCGATGCTGAAAAACGGACCAGAGTTTTCCGAGTGGATTGCAAAACTCACCGGTCGGCCCTGTCTGGCGGTCGATCTGCTCTGGAAGCCAAGCCGCCAGGCTCGTGGAGTCGTTACGTACGAGGAAAATGAAATCGCGCAGGCTGTCGAACGCGCAAAAACCGTCCAGAAAGCAAAAAACGTTCAAGAAAAAAAGATTGCAAAAGGCCTGCGCGCACCTGCCGAACGTGAGATCACGGCGCAGCCCTACGTGGTCTGGGGATTGCAACATAATTGGACGAGATCGACGACGGCGCATGCGTTCACGAGTATTTCGGACGACGCATTCCAGTTGGCAGGTGGCTTCAAAGGAGTAAGGATTTGGGCAACCCCTAACGCCAACGACGTCGCTGCGGCGATCTCGTTAAGCGCCCACAAAAGCGGGCTCAAAACCATCGTTTTCGTCAACACAAAAGCCGATGCAGTCGGAACGGCGAAGAAGATAGCCAGTGAACTGGGCGAAGCCGTCGTTCTCAACGAAAGCGAAGTGTCGTTATGGGATGCTCTCGTACTGGAGCTCGGCGATGCTAAGCATTCGATCTTTGGCGAACCAAACTTCGGTGCTGTCCCGCATAATTCATCGATGCTTCGGCTAGAGCGCGCTTTATCTGAGCGGCTGTTTCGCCGAAACGACGGTGCGCGCGTGATTGTAGCTACGCCTACTCTTGCGCAAGGTTTGAATCTCCCGGCCCATCTCGCCGTATTGGCGGGCGATAAACGTTCGAGTGCGACAGATGGGAAGCGAGAAGCGCTCGAAGCCCATGAACTCCTGAACGCCGCAGCACGTGCGGGCAGGGCGGGCCACCTGGCCAATGGCGTCGTCATCTTGGTTCCCGAACCGATAACGACGTTCAAGCCAGGAGCGGTGCTGAACGCGGATTTGAAGGGTAAGCTGAAGTCTGTTCTGCCTGAGGACGATCGCTGTGTCACGATTACCGATCCTCTCGAGGTAGTTCTCGACCGCGTCATGGAGGGGAAGCTGGATGATCGACAGGTAACTTATACGATCAATCGCCTCGTGGCGTTGAGCGCGGCGGACGTCGACGTCGCATCAACCGATAACTTGATGTCCCGGTCATTCGGTTCGTTTCTGGCCGAGAAAAAGAAGAAGCAGGACGACCACCTGAAGAAGGTCGAAGAACTGTGGGACTTCGCAAAGGAGGCCGTCGAGAACGATCCTCAGGCGGTCGTCCTATTGATGGCATCCCAGAGCGGGCTTCCCCTTGACCTTCTGGAAAAGCTCAGGGTGCGTCTTTCCGATGGGCTAGGGAACTTGCCAACGACCATAGAGGGATGGATCGGATGGGTGTTTAGATGGCTGAAGGAAGATGCCGATGCGTGCGAGCATTTGCTGAGAGATGTGGAAAAATCCGCCATATCAGCGGCGGGCAAGAAGGCTGGTACCCCGCTCACAGCTGCCGTGCTTGAAGCCATACAACCCGGCATTGAAGCTTGGATTAGCGGCCAACCGGTAAACGAGATTCAGCGAGCGTTGGGTGGCAATCCGAACGGCACGCCCGAGAGTTCGAAGATGTGCCTGCGGGCGCGTGAACTGATAGCGACATTTATTCCTCGTGGCCTCTCATTTGTGATTGGCGTAGTCGCTCGAATGGCCGAGGAACTTGACGCTGATAAGTCTCAACCGCCGCTCGACTTGGAGTTGCTGCAAAGCCTCTCAGGGGCGGTTCGCCGAGGGTTTGATACAGTCGGGAAACTCCAGTTTGCAAATGGACACCGGGAAATCCTGGGTCGGGTGCAATTGCATCGACTTTATGAGGAAACTTATGGCTTCGCAAACGAGGAGTTTGATGAAGAGCTATAGGGCAGGGTATGCAAACTCGCACCTCTGTCTGTTGGTGCCTCGTGCTATGGTGGCGTCACCACACGAAAGTGCTCGATCTGTCGAGATTTAAGTAGCGTGACCATATCGACCGGGCTGCGGTGCCTACCCGTGGCATCCATCTTGCGGTCATAGCAGTCTTGCTGCGCGACCGCTGCGACGTTCGGCACTGTTATAGTAGCTCGATGCCTGCTGCAGCGATCGGTGTCTTGACTGCTCCATCGCTTCAGGAAGCGGGATGCCGCGGTTTGCGGCCTCCGTAAGATAGCCCGAACGGATTCCGTGTGCGGAAAACTCCCCACTGTCCAATCCAGCCATCGCCACCCGCTGCTTGATCATCGCATTGACCGACTGGGGATCGAGCGCGCGCCGCGAAACAGTTCCCCA
The DNA here is from genome assembly GCF_014851595.1 of Rhizobium sp. RHZ01. Lineage (NCBI taxonomy): Bacteria > Pseudomonadati > Pseudomonadota > Alphaproteobacteria > Hyphomicrobiales > Rhizobiaceae > Rhizobium > Rhizobium sp. RHZ01. Next base: position 201,892 of record NZ_JACUZZ010000003.1, on the reverse strand, counting down.
TCGCCCAATCGCCCTAAACACACTTCCCTTATCGATCTTGGCAGCAGTCATCCAGGCATTGAGCGCCTCCACTGATCGACCGGTAAGATAGACAACATCGTCTTGCTCGCCGCTGGTGGTCTTGGTGCGACCGAGATGGATGGCGAGAGAGCGGAGGGGGCTTCCGCCTTCGACCAGAATCGGCGGCTCGACGGTCAGTTGTTCGCGGCGCAGTCCGGCGATCTCGCTGCGCCGACGGCCGCCAGAGGCGAAGGCGACCATCAGGATGGCGCGGTCGCGGAGATCGCGCAGGCTGTCGGTCGCGCAGGTCGCCAGCAGTTTGGCCAGCACGTCACCGGTGACGGCCTTGGCGCTCTTGCGACGCCGGGTCCGAGGAACAGCGCGTATAGCGAGGCGAATGGCGGATTTGAGGGCAGGGGAGGCGAGGGCGCCGTCAAGGCCGCGCCATTTGGTTAGCGTCGACCAGTTTGCCAGCCGGCGGCGCACCGTCGCCGGCGCATGCGGACCGACGGATTTGAGAAACCCCTGGCGCCGGAGGCTTTCGTCGACGTCGGCCGGCATCCCGTGATCGGGATCCGTGTCGCGGCGTTGCGGGTCCCAGAGGTGATGGGCGACGAATTTCAAAAGCAGCGCCTCGGGCGCCGGCCACGGCAGCGAGCGTCCGGTGGCGGCTATCCCCCAGGCTTCGAGATAGGCGAGATCCGAGGTCAGGGCGCGAAGGGTATTGTCGCCCATGCCCTGGTTGACGAGATGGCGCAGCGTTTCGACATCCTGGTCGGTCAACAGTTCGGCGAGTTCGTCTCGGCGCTCGATCGGCAGGACGGCGGCGATCGTGTCGAGTTCTTCAGCGCGGCGCTCGACGGCATTTTGGGTTTTCTTGGCTTTGGCCACGGGGCGCTCCAAAAGGACGGTTTCAGCGGCCGCCAGGACCGTGATTTGCCCCGATTCTTTCTGATTTGCACCCTGAAATCAATCAACCACCGATAACCAGTACTTATCGATGGTTCGAACTGCAGCCGAAGATTGTCATGAGCAGCGGAAGCAATCCCCTGTATCGCTTCTTATAACGGAATTGTTACCATAAGTTCAACGTGTTATGATTTAGCGAATCTGCCCATCCAGACCTGTTTCGGTGTAAGCGGGGCTGATTTGGTGGCAGACCCGACGAATTTTACGGATTTTGGAGCGCCGTCGCTGTCGTCCCATAGGGGACGATGCTCTCAGGCTCGTCCCGCAACGATGAAGGGGAGTGGCGGAATAAAATGGTCGCCGTCGCCAATGCCCAGCCGTTCCCCAAGATAATGCCCGAACGACAGGCCGAGCTTTTGGCAGGTCTTCATCAGACCGAGCATGCTATCGCGCGCCTGCCGACCATTGCCGCTCACGGTGCCGCCGTGATATCTTTCGCTTGATGACAAAGCAGCGCAGATCTCTTTCCGACGCGTTCGTATGCAGTGGCATTTCAGGTCGCTCCAGAACCCGCAGCAGGTCGGCCTTGTGGCGCCTCAGCCCAGACAACAGTTTGTCGAGGTCCCATAGCCGGTACGAATGGAAAAGATCCGATCGAACCGGAGCTTTAGACTTCAATACGAGTGCCTGGACGCCACCCGCTGGGAGGCCGGAGAGCTTTGTCACCCAATACAGGGCGTTTCAATCGGGGTGGGCTTCCATGATGCTCGTCGCCAACCCAGTGGGATTGTATGACGGAGGGACATGGCAGTGCGCTACGTCGAAATCCGGTTCAAAACTTCATTGTGCGATCCCGGGGCAGTTTTTAGTGGTCGATGGATGAAATGAAACGCCGCCGACCGTCTGCTATTGCCTTCGAACAGCCGGCGGCAGCGTTTCCACTCAGTTTGAGCCGGATGAGGCTATGATGCATTGCTAAAAAAGAATACTCAATCTGGCAGCTTTCTCCTTGCGACTGTTCCAGTTGCCTAGTGAGAGTGGCAATTCTGATACACCGGGCTTCGTGATCAGGCCTCGCTCCCCATGTTTCATCTTGAGCGGCAATCGGATCGAAAAACGTCTACAGATCACACCCGATCAGCTGCGCGAGGGGATTAAGTCCCGCACGCCACTGGCAGAGGCAAGACGTTGCGGGGGCGTGCCCGTCCGAAATAGTGCCCTAATGAGATCCGTTCTAATGCCCAGCCATATCCCCAGACCTTGATGGTGGCCGTTTTTGCGTCATTGAGGTTCTTGCACTGGGCGGTAACCCTGGTGAGGCGACCCTTGTGCCTGGAGCGTCCCTCGCAGCCGTTTGTCCTCCCGATTTTAGGACTCCGAGATCAGTGGTCGTCTCGTCTCGGCGATTGTTCCACGACTTTCTCAATCTTCACATCAGAGCCGTGAGCAGAGAGCTTAGAAATAGGCTTATACTCAAGTCTGTGCTTGAGGCTTCCTGCTTATGCTGATGGGGGGGAACGGCCCGCTCCAACAGCATCATTGTGCTAAAACGTGGTCGTTGTTCAAACGCCACAAGGGAGGGACCGTTCCATGAAGCAGATTAGCACCATCGGGCTGGATTTGGCGAAGCACATTTTTCAAGTTCACGGAGCAGATGAGGACGGCTCTCAACTTTTCAGCCGGAGGCTGCGACGTAGTGAAGTGCTGCATTTCTTCTCGAAGCAACCTGCCTGCGTTGTCGGAATCGAAGCCTGTGGCAGCGCCCATTATTAGGCTCGCGAGATCGCCAGGTTCGGCCACGACGTGCGGCTTATTCCCCCGGCCTATGTCTAGCCCCTCGTTAAAAGGAGTAAAACAGATGCAGCGGACGCCGAGGCCATCAGTGAGGCCGTGACGCGCAAGACCATGGGGTTCGTTCCGGTCAAAACGGCTGCGCAACAAGCGGAAGCGATAGTGCTTAAGAGCCGCAGTCTTCTGGTGAAGCAGCGAACGTAGGTGGTCAATGCCCTGCGTTCGCATCTGAGCGAATTGGGTATCATTGATGCCGCCGGCATGGGAAAGGTCGAGACGCTGGTGGCGGTCCGATTTCACGGATGTCCGCTTACCTGCGGCAGCGCGGCTCGCCTTGATGGCGATTGCCAATCAGATCGATGCTCTGGCAGGCCAGATCGACCGGCTTGATCGCGCTATTGTTGCCGAAGCAAGGACTGATGAGGATATGCGCCGGCTGACCACGATCCCTGGCGTTGGCGCCATCATCGCGGCTACTGTCAAGGCGCTGGTGCCAGACCCCGGTGGTTTCAAATCAGCTCGTCACTTTGCCGCCTGGCTGGGACTTACGCCGAGACAGTATTCGAGTGGAGGGAAAGAACGGATGGGGCGCATCTCGAAGATGGGAAATCCCGAACTTCGATGCCTCCTCGTTCTTGGAGCGACAGCAGTCCTCCGTGGCGCCCGCAAAAATGAGCGAGCACAGCCCTGGCTGAGGACGCTGCTTGCCCGTCGCCCATTCAAGGTGGCCGCAGTTGCGCTGGCCAATAAGATGGCGCGGATTGTCTGGGCGCTTCTAAACAAGAGTGGAGTTTATCGACGCCCGGAGGTGTCGGAGACGGCTGCGGTTGCCCGTTGATGAGCAGCACGGTGACCTACCAAACGATCTGACCGGCGCGGGCCGGCAGAGGGCAAGGAGCAACAACGGACGGTGAACCCACGGGACGAAATCCTGACAGGAGAGAAACCGGACACTCATGCGCTTCGAGCGCGTTATGCTGATTAGTCGCTCCTGTCGCGGACCTCATCGAGGCCAGTAGTACCCATTTCGGGTATAGATGCATTCTCCGGCAGCGATTGGGAATTTGTATCGTCCGCCGAGATTTTTTGAGCCCCGTGACGTTGAACGCGTCAACGCATACATCTAGGAAGCGGAACAACTCGTTGTTGATGCCACGGAAAGCCCTGTGATCAATTCCGCTTCATCGCCGTGAACCGCGCCGGGTTTACCGACAACATCCTCCAGAAGTCGAAGTTGTTCGACTGCTTATGGTGCACTCGTGGGGAGAGTGCACGCTACTGGACGTGTGTAAGAATTCCACCTCGCTACTGAGTGGCAAAGGTCAATATAGGACCTCAATGCAATGGTGGCGGCGTCAGTGCCGCCACCGGCAAAATATCCTACATCTTGGATACTGCTTCCATGGCGTCGGCGAGGGTAGAACTGGGGTTGCTCTTGCAATAAGCAGCGACCTTCTCCGCATTCGCGTGGGCTTTGTCGCCGTCAATCATGGCGCTGCCAGCTTTGCCGTGAACGTACCCATTCACCCACATGGCCACGCCAATGGTCTTGGCGGCCGGCATGTCTCCGACATCCTTGCAGGTCACCTTCGACATGTCTGCTTCCGCGGTCAATGCTTGGCCAGCCAAGCCAAGGCCCGCGACTGCTAGTGCGATTGAAACAAGACGTATCATGGTCGTCCTCCCATAGCCTCGCCCTGCCAGAGCGAGTGCTCGTGTGTGCAGTGATATGTTTGGAAACCACAAGGGGCCGTAGCCAGAACCGACCTCGGCAGGTCGCAGTTTAGAAACAACTAATAATAGCACGATAGAATGAAGAATACGCGCATTTTCATAGAATTTGCTCAGACGTCCTTTTCCTCCCCGCACGAAGCAACTGCGAGTGCACCTGTAATGTCCTCGAAGGCGGGATGAACGCCGTGGCCAGCAAGCGGCAGAATAATTCTCAAAAGCGTGCTTTCGGTTACGATGGCGACCCGTTCGATCGATGATGACTAATGATGAATCTCAAATAGGCCGTGATTGCTTCGAACCTCTCCCAGCCGGGAACGATCTCGACTTGTCAACAATGACCGCGACAATCCATATCGCCGCGCCGTCACTGAGCCTGCAGAAAGGCTTGCAAGCTCTCCTCGACGATCCGAACCTTCCCTTCGTCCGACCAATCCCCTCGGCGACCAAGTAATTGTAGCGCATGACATAAGCTATGGACTTAACGTCAATCAGCAGATCAGAACAGACGGCCGTCGGCGGAGGGATACCCCCGCTAGGACGGCGCGGAGGAACTGGCGCGCAATGACTTTGCTTGAAAAAGGCCGTCGGAAGCGATACCGCGCACGAACTGCGGCCCAACGCCGTAGCCGACCGCGAACAGGAACATCAGGAAGAAGACCGATTTGACGTTCGGCGATATGACGATGCCGAGCTGCCCGATGACCACGGCGGCGAGCAGGGTCGAGGTGACGGCACCGAGACCGAGACCCTTATAGGTGAACTTGCCAACGAAATAGCCGATCGCAAGCGACAGGAAGATGGCGATTTCGGGATATTTCTGAAGCGTTGCGGCAAACCATTGAAGCATGGTGGCGATCTCCGGCGTAGGATCTCTTCGGCTGCGTCTTCTACAAATCGAATAGCGACCCGCCCTACGGCTGAGCCGTCTCGCCCTTGGCGGCGCGGTAGGCCTGCAGATAACCTCGCGCCACCGCACGGATGGCCCTGCCGATCGAATCGTAGGCCTCGTCCGGCAGGTTGGCAAAGGACACGCGCACCGACCAGTTCGGCGCCTCGAAGCCCGATCCGTTCAGCACCACGATGCCATGGTCCTCGGCTAGCTTGAAGGCGATATCGAGCGGATGAACGTTCTCCTTCACCCAGTCCGTCACCTCGTCGCCTACATATTTGCGCGCCCAGTATTCATAGTCGATGATGCCGTAGTAGCGGTCGAAATAGGGGCGAGCCTTGAACTCGATCCCCATTCCGTTCATCAGCTTGTCGAACCGGCGTTGGCAGATGGCCATGCACGCCTTCTGATAGATCTTTTCCTCGTCCATCATTTCCACGAGGCTGAACAGCGACATCATCACCTGTTGCGGGAGCGACAGGCCGGCCGTGTGGTTCAGCGCCACATCGCGGCTATCGGCGACGATGCGATCGATGAACTTGAGATCGCGGGGATGCGGCGTCAGAGCCTTGTAGCGCGCGTCGAGAAGTTTTTGCGTGGCCTCGGGCATCTTTCGGAGCATCTTGTCGAAGATGTTGTCCTGGGCGACGGCGACGACGCCGAGGCGCCAGCCGGTGCATCCGAAATACTTCGAATAGGAATAGACGCCGATCGTGTTGTGAGGCAGATGGCCCATGACGGATTCGAAATTCGGCACGAAGGTGCCGTAGACGTCATCCGTCAGGATCATCAGGTCTGGGCGCTTTGATTTGACGAATTTGACCAGCCGGTCCATGCTTTCCGGATCGATCGCGACCGCGGAGGGATTGCCGGGATTGACGATGAACAGCGCCTTGACTGACTTGTCCTCGAGCGGTTTCAGGTCTTCCTCGGTCAACTGGAAACGGTCTTCCGCCTCCGCCGAAACATGGATCTGCTTCAGCGAATAGTCCTCGAGATGCGGCATCTCGAGATAGGGCGTGAAGATCGGCGTGACGAGCGCAATCGTATCACCGGAGTTCAGAAGGCGCGCATTCTTGAGCGCCTTGAAGATGTAGCACATGGCCGCGGTGCCGCCTTCGACCGGGTAGAGGTCGAATTTTGCGGTCGGGCGGTGGCCAGCGCACATGGCCCACATCAGATATTCATGAGTAATCGCTTCGTTGTGCACCAACGCGCGGTCGGGAACCGGATAGTGGTCGCCGATAATCGAATCCGTGAGTTCGTTGACGAACTTGTCAGGCTCGAAGGCGAATTTCTTGATGGCAAAATCCACCACAGCGTCGAGCGTCTCAGCGCCGGGCGTGTCCGGATCGCCCTTGCGCTTTTCCACCCATGCCTTCAACCGCTTGTAGCATCCGTCGACGGGCGGCATTCCCGCGAGACCCGCTTCTTCATCGAAGGAAACACGCTTGGCCTCGGTCAGCGCGAACTGACCGAGAAGGAAGAAAGCTTCGCGCGCCTTGGTTGCGATCCAGTTGGGGTTGCCTCGCCCGGCGTTGAGATATGCACGACCCGACTTGTCGGCCTGAGCCAGCCTGATGAGTTCGTCCTTGATCTCAAAGGGGCTGAGATCGACAAATTTTGCGTAGATTCCCGCTTCCGTCATTATCATTCCTCCCACTGTGGTATGCCTGCCGGGCACTGGACACATCGAAATGCGGACTTCGAGTTCTGCTAGTTGGAAAGGTATCCGATGAGATTGCAACGGCAAAGAATGTTACACCTTCAAGTGGGGTAGTATACGGTATCCTACACCCTTTAAGGCATGCATCACCGATGTGCTCTCACCCTTTTATCACTGCCGCATACCAATAAGAGCGCCGACAACCTCGACGCCACGGCGACAGTCGACGATATTGATCCGGACGATTTCGACGACGCAATGAAGGGTTTCTCCCGTCTGCAAGCTTCGTCCTAATACGAGACACGCGCCCCGGACCAAGCGGGAAGCCATTTCGCCGGCACTGGTTTTCGAGCGGGTAAGGAGCGCACATGCATTGACCAAGCATCGGAAGCAGAAGCCGGCTGGAGACGGTTAGCCTGGCCACTCGCTTCCGAGAGCCGATATCTCCAGGGCGTAGCCTATTCTTGGGGCCGCGACGTCGCACCCGCTCCGAATGGGGCTGCCACAGCCGCCGCGATTGATCGCGCGATGGCCATCTGGGCGTCGAGAATGCTTCGACCCTTTATATTGACGTCGTAGTCGCTCGACCACACGACTGCACTGTCTGCCCCCCGGACCAGGCGTGCGATTGCTCGCACATCATCAGCCTCCAGGCGTATGCTACCTTGCAGAGTGTATGTCGTGTCGGCGTTGGTTTTTGCGCCCTCAGTGACCACGACCAGTTCTTTGGACTTCACGAGATTGACGACGATTTCATTTTTCAGCCCACTCAGGACTTCATTCGAGACCCTCGTTTCTTCGTTGGTCGCAAAGGGCTTGACTAAAATCGTTGCCCTGCCGCCGCCCATGACTGGCTGCTTCGATGTAGTGTTATTTCTTTCGGTGAACGACGCCATCACCACGGCGGCAAGTACAATCATTCCAGCGGTGATCATAATCCAACGAGGCAATCTGCTTTCGCGCTTTGGCGGCTCGGTTGGCGGCTTCTCGGGCAATGACACGCCTGCGGCAGAGACCGTTTGCGCTTCATCTTCAGTCCTGGTGCCACCCTCAATCGCCCGTTTTGCGAAAGTTGGAACGTAACCGCCAGCCGGAACGGCAATCAGTACCTCATCCATTGAGCCGCTCGTCAGATAGTACCGCTCAAGTGCACTACGAAGCTGGCGTGCTGCCATTCGCACGCAAGGATCATTCATCGCATCGAATGACGCATCACGTCCGAAAACGCTGGTTGCAATAGTGAATGCCTTCAGATAGGCGGCGCGTCCTTCGAGGGTCTCGTTCACGATGAACTGCAAAAATCTGCGCCCGCGATCGGGGAGAATGAAGTCTGGGCTCGACAGTATGCGATCCAACTGTTCTCGGACCTCGCCGGGAGAGGGGTGCGAGTGTACGCCGTCGGGTTGACTTCTCATCTGGGTCCTTCCGACAAGTGGACAACTAAAGGCATGTCGATGCTAGATTATCGACATGTCGTGACATGGCAATTGGCTTCCTTAAACACGCCAAAAAAAAGGCCGCGCAATTTCACGGCGGCCAGAACGGGCACGGAAACAGAACATACCGTAATTTACTTCCGCGTGGGCGCGCGGTTGTTACACTGTTATCGGGTAGAGGATCGCCAATGGGGAAGGATTGGATAGAGGAAGACGGCTGCCGTGGGACCGCGCAATCTGGATTGCGTCGGTTGATGCTCAAGCTGCCTGCGCAACGCCAACTGCTCCAGAAACTGCCCGCGTCCAGTTCATGGCCGTTCTTTTGCAATCTTCTTGAAGCCTACGATGAGGGTTGCGTCGCACTGGAAGCCTTCCGGCGTGATGGTGCTGACCGCTTTTATATCGAGGAGTACGAGACGATGGTCGCTGAATTGGAAGCTGATATCGTCAGGGACCTTGCGCGCGTCGTTTGGCCACCGGACCGGTAGAATAGGATGTCGGGAAAGACAGAGGCCGGGGGAGGCTGCAGCTCGAAAACCATCGGTCGAGGAGGAAGTGAGTAGGCTACAGACGGTCTGCGGTAAACTACCGTATTTTACTTCGCATGTCGCAGCCGTTGAGTGATCCTGAGTTCGGCCCGCTAGGGCTGTGATGCTGTCCCGTCGCGCACGACGCCGGCTAGCTACGGCTCCGCTTAAGGGCTAACGGGACGGAATGCCAGATACCGAGTCTAGGCTACACTGGCGACAATAGTCCATTCGCGACCTGGGACTAATGCTGACGTTGGCCTGAAATGGATGGGGGTCGGTATACGGCTCCCCTCGCCTTGCAGTGCTTTTAGAAGCTGGCGACCTCCAGCAGGCCACTCCAATCGTCTGTGCAGTGACAATTCGTCAACTGTAGCGAATCTTCAATAAAAGGGTGTTGGGAGCATCAGATGCCAAAAAAAACCGCAGACAATCAGTCTCTGCTGATGCATTCGGGGCGTGCCGACAACTGGCGCGAGGTCACGTCTCTGGCCGACGCGTGGGCCGCACAACGGGGAGGGCGGGAGGCGCTGGAGGCAGCGCTCGCCGCCATAGAAGCCGTAGAGGAATACCACGCTTATCCCGGTGCGCGATTGCGCCAAGCCCTGGCCGAGCGCATTGCTTCAAACGACCCCAGCGGCGCGGCCAGACTGGCTCGGCGCATCTCCAACGGCCTTCTGACGGATGCCTATCGCAGCCGTCCCGAGGAGTGGGATGTCAATGACCACCTGTCGCCAAACGAGGTGGTCGATATTATGCCGCCAGCCACGGGTGAGGCTCGTGCTCATCGCCCCTATTTCGAGGTCCTGTTTGTCAACAGCCAACCGGCGGCGCGATGGCCCGCCTTGGCCGGTGAGCTCCGCAGGATGCGCCGTCACGAGGATTCCTTCATCTACGAGCCCATCTTTGTCGGCTCCTTCGAGGATGCGGTTTGCGCTGCGGCATTGAACCCATCTATCATCTCCGTCGTCCTTGCGGAGGGATTCCCTTACCGCTCGCGCCACGACGCGCCAGTGTTGCGCTCCGTCCTAAATCCGCTGCTTGGCGAGGCGGAAAGCCCCGAGGTCTCGGCGCTGCACTTGGCACGCATATTGAAGCGGATCCGACCGGAACTCGACATTTACTTGCTGTCCGACCGGCAGGTCGAGAAAATTGCCGGTGATCCGGCGGCGGATTCGATACGGCGCATCTTCTATTCCGTCGAGGAACCGCTGGAGCTGCATCTCGCGATCATCGAAGGCGTGCAGGCACGGTACGAGACGCCCTTCTTCGACAACCTGAAAAAATATGCACGGCGACCCATTGGTACGTTCCATGCCCTGCCCATTGCTCGCGGCAAGTCTGTCTTCAAGTCGGACTGGATCCGCGACATGGGCGAATTTTATGGCCTCAACCTGTTCTTAGCAGAGAGCAGCGCGACAACGGGCGGCCTCGACAGCCTTCTGGAGCCTACCGGCAACATCAAGCGATCGCAGGAAATGGCTGCCCGTGCCTTCGGTGCCGACCACGTCTTTTTCGTTACCAACGGCACGTCCACCTCCAACAAGATGGCCGTCCAGGCGCTGCTGGCCCCGGGCGATATCGCGGTGGTCGACCGCAACTGCCACAAATCGCATCACTACGGCATGGTTCTAACGGGTGCGCAGCCATACTACGTCGAGGCTTTCCCGATGACGGAATACTCGATGTACGGGGCAGTACCACTCGCAACCATCAAACGTGCATTGCTGGCGTTGAAAGCGGAGGGGCGGCTCAATCGCCTAAAGCTGCTTGACCTGACCAACTGCACCTTCGATGGGCACATGTACAATGTCAGGCGGGTGATGGAGGAGTGCCTTGCCATAAAGCCGGATCTGATCTTCCTCTGGGACGAGGCGTGGTCGGGATTTGCCCGGTTCTCTCCCTTCCTGCGACCTCGAACCGCCATGGGAGCCGCGGCCGATATCGAGGAATGGTTGCGCGATCCCGCCTCCATCAGTGCCTATGAGAAGCAAAGCGCCAATCTCGGAGATAACCCTTCCGACGAGACACTTCTGGCCACCCGGCTGATCCCCGATCCGCGGCTTGTACGCCTTCGCGTCTATCAGACAAACTCGACGCATAAGTCGATGTCGGCGATCCGGCAGGGCTCCATGCTCCTCGTCAAGGATGTGGACTTTCATACGGTTGAAGCTCAGTTCCACGAGGCAGTATTCACGCATGCATCAACGAGCCCCAACCAGCAACTGATCGCCAGCCTGGACGTCGCGCGTCGACAGATGGAACTTGAAGGCTATGGCCTGGTGATGAACGCAATCGAGATTGCGTTGAAGATCCGTCGGGCAATCAATGAGCATCAGCTGATCTCGAAATACTTCCGTGTCCTCGGTGCCGACGAGATGATACCAGCTGCGTACCGCCAGTCGGGCTTCCAGGACTACCTCGCGCCCGGCTCGAACTGGGCCACCGCGGTCAAAGCGATGCAGGAGGATGAGTTCTATCTTGATCCGACGCGCATGACGCTTGTCTGCGGAACCGCTGGTTTCGACGGAACGCAATTCAAGGGATTGCTGGCGAGCGAGTACGGGATCCAGCTCAACAAGACGTCGCGCAATAGCGTGCTACTCCAGTCGAACATCAACAACACGCGTAGCGACGTGGCCCACCTTATCCGCGTTCTCGTCGAGATTTGTCTCGGCATTGAGAAGCGCCTCGCCGACGGTGGACAGGCAGAAAGAGCCGCCTTTGATGCGCGGGTCAAATCCCTGATGACTGACGTGCCGGACCTGCCCAATTTCAGCCATTTCCACGAAACCTTTCGGGGTGATGCGGGTAAAACAACACCCGAAGGCGACATGCGGACCGCCTTCTTCAATGCCTACGACGCCGCGCGTTGCGAGTATGTGCCGCTGCTCGGTGCTGAGTGCGATCGCAGACTGCGGGAGGGACCGGAAATGATTTCGGCCAATTTCGTCATACCCTATCCGCCCGGGTTTCCGATCATGGTGCCGGGTCAAGTGCTGACGCAGGAGACGATCGATTTCATGCGCAAATTGGATGTGAAAGAGATTCACGGTTACGAGAGAGCCAGGGGGCTAAAATTGCTCAAACCGAAGGCTGCAGGCGCAAAGCGCTGAGTCATTGCTTCAGGAGCGCTGGCTTCGCGCTCCCTAATGCCGCCTCGCTACGGCATGCCTTAGCGAGGCACTGCTGACTTCTGGCGTGCGGATAGTTGGCGATCATATCTGGCCTGAAGAAGGGGAGAGGGGGCAATCTGGTCATGTCTTGGGTCGCGCAATTCCTCGTGAAGTATCCGGAACTCGCAGTGTTTCTTGCGATCAGCATCGGATATTTGGTCGGGGGCATCAAACTCGGAGGTTTTACCCTCGGACCCGTCACAGGCTCGCTTTTTGCGGGCATCCTGATAGGTCAATTCGCCGACGTCCCGATTGCCGCCATGGCCAAATCTTTCCTGTTCCTTCTGTTTCTCTTCGGCATTGGCTACTCTGTCGGACCTCAGTTCATGCAAGCCTTGAAACGAGATGGTCTCAAGCCAGTATTGCTTGCCGTCGTTGTATGCGTGACCGGGTTGCTGACGGCGGTAGCGGTTGCCAAGGCTCTTGGTCTTGATCCGGGCTTCGCGGCGGGACTCGTTTCGGGCGCGCTGACCGAAAGCCCGGCCATGGGCACGGCAACCGAGGCGATCAATGGGTTGGCACTGACGGAAGCCGATCGCGCGAGGCTGGTGGCACATATCGCAGTCGCGGATGCGGTGTGCTATATCTTCGGCGCCGTTGGAGTGATCCTGTTCTGCAGCGTCGTCGGTCCGAGGCTGATGCGCATCGATTTGCGTGCAGAGGCACTTAAGCTGGAACAGGAACTCGGGATATCTCGCAAGACGCCCGGCGTGGCATCTGCCTGGCATCGCTTCGAATTGCGCGCCTATCGGATCGCGGACGCTGCGCCGATCGCTGGTCTGACATTGACGGCCGCGGAGGCGAAATTTCCCGAGCACAGGCTCTTTGTCCTGCGCCTGCGACGGGGGAGCACGATCATCGAGGCGGAGACGCAGATGGTGATTGCTGCCGGCGATGTCGTGGCCGTCTCAGGGCCGAGGGAGGCACTCGTGGCCGTGCTTGGCCCACGCGCCGAAGAGGTCGAGGATCGTGAACTTCTTGATGTCCCGATACTCGGGGCAGACGTGCTGTTGACCAACCGTGAGCTTGCGGGCCGAAAGCTCGATGACATTGCCAAGGAGGGGTGGACACGTGGTCTATATCTGCGTGCCATCAGCCGTGGCGGCGCGGCGATCCCCGTGGGGCCGGGGATCCGCCTTGAGCGAGGCGACATTTTGCGCCTGGTCGGGCCGGAGGCGACGGTGTCGCGTGCGGAAAAGCAGATCGGTGTCGTTATCGCACCGATAACGACGACGGATTTCTTCGTTCTCGGTCTTGCGATATTCTTTGGTGGACTTGTCGGCATCCTCGTCACCTTTCCGATCGGCGACATGCGGATTTCGTTGAGCACGAGTGTGGGCACGCTGTTGGCGGGGCTGCTGGTTGGGCATCTGCGCACGCGCTTCCCCCTCTTCGGGCGGATTCCAGATGCTGCTGTATCGCTTATGACTGCGCTCGGCCTTGCCGCGTTCGTCGCAATGACGGGGCTGCACGCTGGACCGCTGTTTGTTGCTGCAATCGCCGAAGCGGGTGTGGGGCTTCTGTTTGGCGGCATGATCGTCACCATTGCCCCGATGATTGTAGGGCTCTATTTCGGCCGCTACGTGCTTCGCATGAACCCCATCCTGCTACTCGGGGGGCTGGCCGGCGCGCAGACGATGACTGCCGGCATGGCGGCCGTCCAGGATCGATCGGGAAGTACCGTTGCGGTTCTCGGATACACACCGGCTGTACCCATCGGCCATATTCTCCTCACGACCTGGGGGACCTTGATCGTCAACATCGTCGCGAATTAACGGGTATCCCAAAAAGCTACTATCTGTGTTGATCGCAATTGCCAGTGGCCATGCGTATTGAACCGACGGCGATTTGGTCACTCTACCGCCCCCCACGTCTCGCAGGCGCGATCAAGTGACAAAGCGCCCTGTCAGGCACGTAGCCTTCGAACCAACCTTCGAGGTTCGGACCTTATGTTCTGCTGCCTTTTTCGCTGCCAACTGGGGTGGCGAAACGATTGGAGCAAGTCGCGAGGGTGGCAATTCGGGAGCGTTGTAAGGGGAGGTACGCGACAACAGGTTCCCGGCATCCTATTCCAGTGCAGGTTCAGTTCAGGCAGAGTGTGAGCCACGGTCGGGGTCGCACGCAGATTGGCCAGTGCGACCAGTTCGCCCTTGCGCTTACGGTCGAATTCGTCCCGGTGCATCCAAAAGGATCGTCTCCCGATCATCTGTTTCTTGCCGAAGCGCGAGCGACGCACCGACCTGCCTAACCTCCAGCACTGTGCGTTACGCATCGCGAACGGGGGCAGTGCAACGTTTCCGGTTTCGGATTGACACCGACCGCCGCCGGGGCCGGCGACAGCGACCGTGGTCGCCGGACGACTGGCTGCTTCCTGCGGCGGCGATCACGGAAGCGATGGTCGTAAGACCGCATTGAGTTCTTCAAATGGTTTCCGCAAACACGGCGACAGTTTACAATGCCCAGAAAAATGGCTCCGGGCCCGCCATTTCGCGCAGCCGCGCTTGAAACAGCACTTTCATCTCGCGGAAATCCTTGAAGCCCACATGGCGGACAAATCTTGAGACTGATGTCGGCGATACGCCACACAAGGTTGCAAGCGTCTTGCTGCTCTCGAAGGCGACAATCTCAGGATTCGCCAGCGCGAAGCGTGCCACCTGTCGAAGCTGATCGGGAAAATCCAACTGGCCGCTCGCAATCAACTGGTTGAGATGATGATAATTGTGCGGCGCCGTCCGCCGTGCGGAAATGTCTATCATGTTGACCTCGTGGGGTTTGTGGGGCGGAAGCGCAAACGCTGCTGTGCGGTCGCTTCCGCCACCATCGCGCCCTGGTCAGGCGCTCGCATCCGGACGACGCCTTGGCTCGCCGAGGTTGATGGCGGCGTTGCGCAACAGCTCGACAGATTTGCGCATTCCCTCCATCGGCGACATCATCAAGTCCTCATGCTCGATCGACAGCACGTCGTCGTAGCCGACCTGCTTGAGCGCCGTACAGAACTGCCGCCACCAGGTTTCCCCATGGCCATAGCCAAGTGTGATGTAGTTCCAGGTACGTTCGGCGTAGCGGTCGCCGGGACGCGGGTCGAGCACGCCGTCGATGGCCGCGGGCACCGGTTCGACGCGGGTGTCCTTGGCGTGGACATAGTAAATGGCCGAACCGAGCTGGCGGACCGCGGCGATCGGGTCGGCGCCCATCCACATCGGATGGCTCGGATCGTAGTTGGCGCCTACGGTCTCGCCCACTGCATCGCGCAGCTTTATCAGCGTGTGGACGTTGTAGACGGCCTGGTGGCCATGCAGTTCGAGGCACAGCTTGTGGATGCCGAGGTTGTTGGAATAGGCGACTAGATTGCGCCAATAGGGGATCAGCTTTTCTTCCCATTGGTATTTCTGGATTTCGAGGCATTCCGGCGGCCAGTCGGTGATGATCCAGTTTGGATTGGCATCGCCGGGGCCGCCCGGCAACCCCGACATCAGGACGACGCGGTCGATGCCCAGGAGGCTTGCGAGCTTGATAGTCTTCTCCGTCACCTTGTGATGCTCGGCGCCCTTCGCCCCCGGATGCAGCGGATTGCCGGAGCAGTTCAGGGCGGCGATCGTCATGCCGTGATCCTTGACGGCAGCGACGAATTCCCGGCGCGTCGTGTCACTATCGAGCATGGCATCGAGGTTGATATGAGGTGCGCTCGACCAGTTGCCGCAGGCAAATTCGAGGGTCTCCAGCCCGAGTTCGGCCGACGCCCGCAGCATGTCCTTGAACGACAAGCCGCCGAGGCTGTCGGTGATCATTCCTATTTTCATCGTATCAATCCCAGTCTTAGAACTTGATCGGTTCGAAGCGGCCGGACTTTGCCGACGCAAGGGCGGCTTCGCAGAGGATCATTGCCTTGCGTCCGTCGCTCGCGCCGACATCCGGCTTCTTGTTGGCAAGCACGCACTCGATGAAGTGATCGAGCTCGGCGTAGTAGGAGTCCATGTAGCGCTCGACGAAGAAGTAGAGCGGCTTGTCGCGCGATACGGCCTCGGAGCCGAAGGCTTCAACCGAGGTCGGCATGCGGTTGCCGGCTCGCAGCATGCCGTTCGAACCGTGTACTTCGATGCGTTGGTCATACCCATAAACGGCGCGGACACTGTTGTTGATATGGCATTGGCGGCCGGAGGCGGTGCGCAGGACGAACATCGCGGTGTCGTAATCGCCGTGCTTGGCATAGTAGGGCAGTACCAGGCAGGATCCGGTCGCAAACAGCTCGACGGGCTCCTCGCCGAGTAGGTTGCGCGCCATGTCGAAGTCGTGGATCGTCATTTCGCGGAAAACACCGCCGCCGCCGGCAAGCGCTTCCTCGGTCTCCGCCTCAGGGTCGCGGCTGGTGATGATCACCTGTTCAACGGAACCGATCTCGCCGGCATCGAGACGCTCCTTGAGAGCGCGGAAGCTGGGGTCGAAGCGGCGGTTGAAGCCGATCTGGAACAGCGCGCCGGCCTTTTCGATTGCCGCGAGGCATTCATCTGTACGGCCGATGTCGAGATCGATCGGCTTCTCGCAGAAGATCGCCTTGCCCTTCGCCGCTGCCACCATGGCAAGCTCGGCATGGGTCTTGGTGGCCGAGGCTATCATCACCGCCTTGATGGTCGGATCCGAAAGCGCCGTCTCGGTGTCGACGATCTTCGCGCCTGTCTGCGTGGCGATGCGTTGCGCCGCTTCGGGGCGCGGGTCGACGATATAACGAAGCCGTGCCTTCGGATGGCGCGCAAGGTTTCCTGCATGGACGCTGCCGATCAGGCCGGCGCCAAACAAACAAATGTCGATCATTTCAGTTACTCTCTCCTCGGGCCGGTTCGACCGGCCATTGATGGACAATGCGGACCTCGATCCGCGGCTATTTGACCGCTCCCATGGTCAGGCCACGCACTAGGTGGCGTTGTACGAGCAGGGCGAAGACGACGATGGGCAACGCTCCGATCACGCCGGCCGCCGCCATGGATGCCCAATCGGTGTCGATGCGGCCGATCAAAGTCGCCGTGCCGCGCGGCATGGTCATGGCCTTTGGGGTGGCGGTCAGTGCCAGGGCGAACATGAACTCGTTAAAGGTCACGATCACGGCGAAGATGGCGGTTGCGGCAATGCCAGGAGCCGCCAGCGGCAAGGTCACTCGGCGAAAGGCACCGAACCGGGAGTCGCCGTCGACCATGGCGGCCTCCTCGAGGTCGACCGGAATTTCTCGGAAGAAGCTTTCCATCATCCAGACGCAGAAGGTCACGTTGAAGGCGGTATAGGTGATGATCAGGCCGAGCCACTGGTCAAGCAGGCCAAGACGCAGCATCAGCAGGTAGACCGGGATCAGGATTACCACCGGCGGCACGATGCGCAGCGTCAGCAACAGCAGGCCGATCTTGCGTTCCAGCAAGAAAGGCAGACGAAAGCGGGCCATCGCATAGGCGCCCAGCGTGCCGAGAACCAAAGCGATGGAGACCGACACGGTTGTCACTACCAGCGAGTTGGTCAAATAGGCGCCGAAGTTCTTCTCCGAAAAGAGCCGCAGATAATTGTCGAAGGTCGGTACATGGGGGTAGAGCGTGCCTTCCTGCGTGATTTCCTTGTTGGACTTAAGCGATGTCGAGACCAGCCAGTAGATTGGCACCAGGACGATGAACACGATGAACGACGTCACACTGGCCCTTGCGAGACGGGAATTCATTCCTGAGCCTCCTTCTGAAGAAGACGAACGGCCGTAAGCGCCATGGCGAGCACGATCAGTCCGACAGTGACGAACATTGCCGAGGCGTATCCGGTTTGTTGAAACTTGAAGGCGGTATCATAGCCGTAGATCGAGACGAGCTTGGTCGCTTCGCCGGGGCCGCCGCGGGTCAGCACGAAGACTTGGTCGAAGGTCCCGAAGGCGTCGATCGTCCTGAGCACGATGGCGATAGCTAGCACCGGTCGCATCATCGGCAGCGTCAGATCGACGAAGCTGCGCCAAGCGCCCGCACCGTCGACGCGGGCCGCTTCGAACGGTTCCTGCGGCAAGGATTGCAAACCTGCGAGCAGGATGAGGAACATCAGCGGCGTCCATTCCCAAACGTCGAGAACAACAAGACCGATGAAGGCGTTGACCGGATCGCCAAGGATCTGGACCTGACCGCCGCCAATCGCCACGGAGAGGGCCGTGATCATGCCGGCGTCGCTGGCATAGATCAGACGAAACAGGATCGCCACCACGACAGGTGTGATCACCATCGGTATGATGAGTACCGTTCTGAGAAGTCGGATGCCTTTGAATTCGCGGAGGCAGAACAATGCCAGCGCAAAGCCGAGCACGGTCTCGATTGCCACCGCCAGGAAGACGAACCTGATACTCACCCACAGAGCGTTGAGGAACTGGTCGTCGCTCCAGAGGCGCACATAGTTATCCAGCCCGGCCCAGCCAACCGCCGTGCCGTAGCGGTAGGCTTGCACGCTGGCGCGCAAGCCGTCCCAGAATGGATAGACCAGGACGCAGAGCACGACCAGGACCGCGGGTGCCAGCATCAGGTAGGGCAAGGCAAGATCTAGTCCGGCGCCCTGAAGCCGTTGTTTGGTCAGGATCTGGCCCTTCGGGTTCATTGATAGTATCCCGCCCTTCGGGTTCATTGATAATATCCCGCCTGAGCGAGGTATTCCTTGACCTCATTGGCCGCTGCGTCCATCGCGGCTCCGCCGCCAGAGCCGGCCTGAAGCGCTTTGTTGAGCTCGATGCCGAGCAGCTCCTCAACCTTTGCCCATTCCGGCATACGCGGCCGGGGCAGCGCGCCGGCGTCAAGCTGCTGGAGCGCGACCGGGATCAAACGATTGCCGGGCTTGGCGATGCCAAACGCGCTGCGCTTGACCGGGATCATTCCGGCTTCGGCGACCTTCGCCTGGGTATCTGCGCTCGTATACCACTTGAGGAATTCGATCGCGTTCGCCTTGTTCGGCGCCGACTTCGGTACGCCGGCTATGAAGATCCCGAGCTGTGAAATGGCCTTCACCTGCTTCGGAACAACCCCGAAGTCGAGTTTGCCGACCACCTTGGACTGGGCCGGATCGTCGGACTTCAGTGCATTGCCGGAATATTGGATGATCGCGCCGGCATCGCCGCCAAGGATGGCCGCCCCTTCCTGATCGGAGTCGAATTCGACCACGCCCGCCGGAGCGTTCTGCTTCATGGTGCCGACGAAGAAGTCAGAGGCGGCCTTACCGGCTTCCGAGTTGAACGTCGGGTTCCACTTGTCATCGAAGAACTCGCCGCCGAACGACAGGAAGATCGAATACCAGCTGGTGACGATCGAGTTGCCGGCGACGCCGCGGAAGACGACCGGATACTTGATCTTGCCCGACGCGACGCCTTCCTTACCTTTGGAGATCACCTCGTCCCAGGTCTTCGGCGCTCCGTTGGTATAGACATCGTTGCGATAGGTCAGCGTCTGCAGATCGCCGATGAAGGGCGCGCAGATCAGGGTCGGCGTTGCATCCTTGAATGCGGCGACACGCGGGCCGCTTCGTGGCGGCCAGAAACCCATATCGATTAGCGGGCCGATCCAGTCCTTGTCATCGACGCCAAGGCCGGCGGCGCCCAGATCCTCGAGCACATTGGCTGCGCCGAATTGCGGTACCCACGGATCGTCAAGCAGATAGAGGTCGTATTGCCCCGCGCCGTTCTGGGCGTCGGCGAACCACTTCTCGAGGGTCACGCCGTATTCGTCTTCCAGGAAGTCGATGTCGAAGCCTGCTTCCTTGGCAAGCGGGATGATTTTCTGCTTGAAGGGGGTCAGGCCGCCATCGGCGAACGCGCCGATAATAACTTTCTTGCCGGCAGCCTTAGCAGGCGCCGGAATGATCAAGGTACCGATGCTGGTGGAGGCGAGTGCCAGCAAAACCGTTGCCTTGAGTAGGGAACGGCGGGATGTCGTCAGGTAGGATTTCTTATCGTCCGTCATGCTCTGTTCCTCTCTGTTTTTTCCACTCTATGAACAGCGGTTTTGCCAGCCGTATCGAAGAAGCAGGCATTGCCGACATCGAAGGAGACGCCAATGTGGTCTCCCACCGACGCCCGGAAGCCGCGATCGGCGCGCACTGTCAGCCGCCCGCCGTCGACACGCACATCGACCAGGGTTTCGTTGCCCATCGGTTCGACCACGTAGATTTCACCGGCCATCGAGCCCGTGACACCTGGCTCAGTTAAATGCAGATCTTCCGGCCGAATGCCGAGTTCGGTAACACTGGCTGCGCGGCAGGCCTCAAAGCGCTCACCCCTGATCGCGAGGCGGGCGCCGCCGACCCGGATGTCTGTTCCGTCCGCCTTGACCGGCAGGACGTTCATCGGCGGATTGCCGACGAACGTGGCGACGAAGCGGTTGGCCGGGCGGTCATAGACTTCGGCTGGCGCCGCCAGCTGCTGCAAATCACCACCGTGCATGACGGCGATCAGATCTGCCATCGTGAGGGCTTCGGCCTGGTCGTGGGTAACGTATATCGTCGTTGAGCCGAGGCGCTGGCAGAGCCGTTTAATCTCGCCGCGCATGGTCAGGCGCAGACGGGCGTCGAGATTGGACAATGGCTCGTCCATTAGGAATGCCGTCGGATTGCGGACAATTGCACGGGCAAGGGCAACACGTTGCCGCTGGCCGCCGGAAAGCTGGCGAGCGCGCCGGGTCAGTAGATGGTCGATCTCCAAGATCGCGGCAACCTCAGCGATCTTGGCCTTGCGCTCGTGATCGGGCATGCCGCGGAGCCACAGTGGGTAGCCGATGTTTTCCTCAATTGTCATCTGCGGGTAAAGCGCATAGCTCTGGAACACCATGGCGATGTCACGATCGCGCGGCTGCAACCGCGTGACATCGCGTTCGCCGATCAGCACCTGGCCGGCGGTCGGCATTTCGAGGCCAGCGAGAATGCGTAACGCCGTAGTCTTGCCGCAGCCCGACGGACCTAGCAGTGCAAGGAAGGCGTGGTCGGGCACGCTGAGGTTGAGGGATTTCAGGACGTTGAACGCCCCGAAGCTCTTGACGACACCGTTGTAGCGAACGGAACTCATGGCCACCTCGTCAGGTTGTTTGGCAATTGGAAGCCGGGATACCTCGATCCGCGACGGTAAGCCCGGCCTCGATCGCCATGGCGCGAAGGTTGCGGTAGCCCATCGTTGCATAGGTGAGGGGATGGGCCTTGGCGGGATCCTGTTCAGCCTCGACAACCAGCCAGCCGGAGTAACCGGCATCGGCCAGGATCTTGAGTAGCGTCGGATAATCTTGCGCGCCGTCTCCCGGCACCGTGAAGATGCCTTCCATCACGGCGTGCATGAAGCTCCAGTCTTCGGCGCGGGCGCGCTTCAGGATCTCTGGCCGGACATCCTTGCAGTGCACGTGGACGACGCGGGCGACGTGGCGCTGCAGCAACGCTTTCGGGTCGCCACCGGAAAAGGCGCAGTGACCGGTGTCGTAGAGCAGGCCGAAGGCCTCGCCGGTATTGGCCATCAACTTGCCGATCTCGTCGTCGGTTTCGACGATCGTGCCCATGTGATGGTGGAAGGCCATCCGCACGCCGAAATCGGCAAAGCGTTCCGACAGCGTGGTGATCTTGGCGCCGTAAGCTTTCCACTCGTCGTCGGCGAGATGCGGACGTTGCGAGATCGGGTCGTGGATGGCGCCGTGGCGGCCACGCGAGGTGTCGGCGTAGACCACATGCTTGGCGCCGAGGTCGCGCAGCAGCGTCAGATGCGGTAGGATCGCCTCGAATTCCTGATCGATGTCGTGGTCGAGGATGCGGCCATCGTACCAGCCGGAGACGAGGTCGAGCTGATGCTGCTCGAGGATCGGGCCAAGCTCAGCGCTCTTGCGCGGGAACTTGCCGCCGAGCTCCGTGCCCGCAAAACCCGCCTTGCGGGTTTCCGACAGGCACACCTCCAGGGGGGTGTCTCCACCGAGTTCCGGCACGTCGTCATTCGTCCACGTGATCGGATTGATGCCAAGCCTTACTGTCATACGAGTTGTCTTTCCAATAATAGATGCTTCACTTGACGCTCCCTCTTCCTCGCGGTTGAGGGTCGCCCTACTACGCTGGCCGGAGCGCCGCATATCGAAACCCGGTGCGATTCGACCAACTGCAGGCAAGGATGGTGGGGAGATACATCTGAAGGTGCACGCCGAACCCTCCCAGCCGCGCTACCTCAATGCGAGTGTAGATCCCCCTCCAGAAATCACCCTCGATCTGCGGTTAGACTACACCTATCTGTAACCTGCACGAGTTCCAGTTTGGCGGAAAAATTAGGAACCAGTTGTCAGTGGTCGTCGGAAGACGTAGCGTGGCACATCGTCTGGTCCACGTCAGGAAACGCCTGTGTCATCCGCACGCTGTCTCCGCCAATCTTTTCCCCTCGACATGATTGCTGTCGATCGAACCAGCGAGATGTCCCTGCATCGGCAGCTGCACCGCGCGCTGGTGAAGATGATCCAGGACAGGACGCTTGCCGCCGGTACGGCCTTGCCGTCGACGCGCGAACTCGCTGCCGATCTGGCTTTGGCCCGCAACACTATCATCGCGGCCTATGACCAGCTCGTCACCGAGGGCTATCTCGTCAATCGACAGGGCGCTCGCTATGTCGTAGTGGATCTCCCTCTGTTGCCGAAATTGCAGACCCCGT
This sequence comes from Rhizobium sp. RHZ01, assembly GCF_014851595.1. Classification (NCBI taxonomy): domain Bacteria; kingdom Pseudomonadati; phylum Pseudomonadota; class Alphaproteobacteria; order Hyphomicrobiales; family Rhizobiaceae; genus Rhizobium; species Rhizobium sp. RHZ01. The sequence continues at coordinate 179,113 of NZ_JACUZZ010000003.1, read as the reverse complement.
CGCTGATCATCCCAAGCGAGCGGACTCTGTCGGTGCGAGGCATGGCATTGATGCACCAGCCGTTCCACCATGGATCGCCGGGATGCTTCGCCTTTCATCCGGGCATGCCCGACGCTCATAACTTTCCCTTTGGCGTCTGGGGTCGCCTGCTGGCGCGGCGGGCCAGCTTCGCCGGAGACAGCTTGTTCGGGACCTACCACGTAACAGGCTTGCCTGAACTGAAGGAGGCGATCGTCGGCTACCTGGCCTCCTCGCGCGGTGTCATCTGTACCAAGGAGCAGATCGTCATAACCACAGGCGCACAAGCGGCCTTCGATCTTCTGGCGCGCCTGCTGCTCGATCCCGGCGATCGGGTGTGGATGGAAGAGCCAGGCTACTACGGTGCCAAGGCGGCCTTCACTGTCGCTGGCGCCGATGTCCGTCCCATGCCGGTCACCCTCGAGGGATGGCAGATGGGCCGGCCTCCGAAAAACATCCGGTTGATTTATGTGACACCGGCCTGCCAGCATCCCCTTGGAACGTCAATGCGCATGGAGCAGCGGCTGCAGCTGCTGGAGCTCGCGGAAAGAAGCAATGCCTGGATCATTGAGGACGATTTCGACGGCGAATATCGGTTCCAGGGCCGACCGGTTCCCGCCGTGCATGGAATGGATCGCTCCGGCAACGTCATCTACGTCGGCACCTTCGCAAAACTACTCTTTCCGGCGCTTCGTCTCGGCTTCATGGTCCTACCACCGGGCCTCTGCGATCGCATCCACCCCGCCCTCAGCACAACAGGACAGTTTCCGCCGCTCTTCCTGCAGGCAGCGCTCGCTGACTTCATCGTCGAGGGACACATGAGCCGACACCTGAAACGCATGCGGCGGATCTATGCTGGCCGCCGGCAATTCTTCTATTGGATCTGCGAGGAGCGGCTTTCCGACTACATGCAGTTGCTGAACGCCGAAGCGGGCATTCAGGTCGTTGGGCACTTGCGCAAGGGCCTGAGCGACATCCAGATCGGCGAAGCCGCGACAAGGCTCGGCATCAATGTATCACCGCTGTCGAAATACTATCAGCATGAGACACCCATCCAAGGGCTCGTGCTGGGATACGCCGCCTGTAACAAGTCGCAAACGGAACTGGGGATCGGCCAGCTGGAACGAGCGTTCGAGGAACATGTCGGCGTTCCGTCCCATTCCTAGTGATAGTGGTACCATCAAACTTGTTTGAAACGGCACTTCTGAAGATACCGAAATCTGAGTAGCTTTCCTTCAACAGCAGTCGCTTACATGGGAGAGTTGCGATGTACTACTATGGGCAGGAAGAAATCGATGCACTGGCAAATGTCATCCGATCCGGCGTCCTTTTTCGGTATCACGAAGGTAGCCAGTGCGAGAAGTTCGAGAGCCGTTATTCCAACTTTCTCGGGGTCAAGCATTTCTCGTTGGCGGTGAGTGGCTCTTATGCGCTGTCGGCCGGACTGATGGGCCTCAACATCGGTCCGGGTGATGAGGTGATCATTCCCGCCCACACCTATATGGCGACCGCAACGTCGGTTCTCGCCGTTGGCGCGATCCCGGTAATCGTCGACATCGACGAGAGCGTGACGATCAGCCCTAAGGCCATCCGCGCAGCCATTGGGCCGCGAACGAAGGCCATCATCCCCGTACATATGTGGGGCGCCGCCTGTAACATGGATGAGATCATGGCTATCGCGGAGGAGTTCAACCTCTTCGTGCTGGAAGATTCGTGCCAGGGCGTCGGCGGCTCTTACAAAGGACGAAAGTTCGGCTCGATCGGCCATGCTGGCGCATTCAGCTTCAACTACTTCAAGAACATGAGTTGCGGCGAGGGTGGTGGTCTTGCCACCAACGATCCCCAGGTCGCCGAAAGGGTGCGATGCGCCATCGATCCGTGCCACTACTATTGGCAGGGCCGAACCGACAGCATAAAGCCGTTTGCAAGTAATGGCGCCCGTGCCTCGGAATTCATGGGGGCGCTCCTCAACGTTCAACTCGACCGCATCGACGGGTTGATCTCGAGCATGCGCAGGGAGAAGAAACGCATCATCGCCGGTACTGCGAGCCTCGACAATCTCGGCCTCAGATTAAGCCCGATGAACAGTCCGGACCACGATTGCGCAACACACGTCATGTATCTTCTGCCTAACGCCGAGGCAGCAAACCGGTTCGTCGAGGTCTTCCCGGCCGTAATCGCCGGTAAGACCGGCCGCCACACCTACACCGAATGGGACCAGGTACTGCAGCACGAGGGCGCTTTCCACCCGGTCCTCAACCCCTACAATCTGATTGAAAACCGCGAATGCCGTCGTGAATATTCGCGAGACATGTGTGCCTCGTCGCTGGATATCCTGGCTCGCACGGTCATGGTCCCGACCGATCCGCTCCGAGTACCGGAAAAGACCGCCGATATCATCCATGACATTGCGGAAGCTGCACGTATCGCACTCACCAACGCTGCCCCGGCGTCTGCCACCGTTCGCACGTCCGGCGCCGTCGACATTCAGAAATACACCTGACGGGGCTGCATTCCAGCGGGGCTGCGTTGCTTAATCACATTCATGCAACGCAGCCCCTGTCTTTTGACCGCAGGCTTTCCTGGAACGCGGCCCTAAGCCGCTCCAATCCTTTTTGCCGTTCGGTTGAGCCAACACCGGTATAGCCCATGATGATGCCCTGTTCCGGCGGCGAATGACGGTAATGCGGCGAAAGCGGGCTGACGTCGACCGCGTGCGCGGCCGCCAACCCGCAGAATTCCACGTCCGACATCGGCATCTTGAACCGGCCCACAACTTGCATGCCGGTATCGATCTGTTCGACCGACAGCCATTCGCCGAGATAGGCGTTGCATTCCCGGACGAATTCGGCCTGACGCTCGGCATAAATGCGTCGCATCTTTGCGAGGTGCTTTGCAAAGAAGCCCTCCTCGATAAAATCCGCAAGTGTCGCCTGCAGCAGAAGAGGCGGGTGTTTGCCGGTAATGCTGACGGCCGCGTCGAACGCTTGGCTCAGGCGCGCCGGCACGACGACAAAACCGATGCGGAGAGCAGGGAACATCGTCTTGCCGAAAGTGCCGACGTAAAGAACCGTGCCGTTTTTGTCGAGGCCCTGCATGGCAGGGATCGGTTTGCCGCGATAGCGATACTCGCCGTCATAGTCGTCTTCAATAATCCACGCGTTCAGGTTTTCTGCCGCGTTCAACAACTCGAGGCGATTTTCAAGACGCATCGCGAGCCCCATCGGCCATTGACAGGATGGCGTGACAAAGAAGAGCCTCGGATTCAGCTCGAAGGCGGTGCGAACGGACCATCCATCGCGGTTGACGTAGAGCGGGATCGGAACACCGCCGGCCGCCAGCATCGCGCTGAAGGCGCCGGAATATCCGGGCTCCTCGTAGCAGAAGGCGTCACCTTCATCGAGGAGAAGGCGCGCGCAGAGGTCGAAGGCCGACTGCGCCCCGGTAACGATGATAACTTGCGACGGCGTGCACTCGACGCCGCGCGAAACCCCAAGATAGTTGGCAATTGCCGTTTGTAGTCTCGGGTGACCCGAGAGCGAATGATAGCCAAAGATCTCCTCGTGGGGGTAACGGGCATGCCTCTTCAACAGGCGGGCCCAAGTGGAAAACGGAAACTCCCGAATATCGGGAAAGCCCGGATGAAAAGCGATTTGCCCGGGAACGGTCTGATCCTTCGGCTGGCGGACAATGACGTTGCCGCGCCGCGACAGTTGCGGAAGATGCAGTTCGTCCTGCTGGGAGTCCGGTTTCTTGGTCGGTTCCGGCAGATCGCTGATCCACGTTCCCGAGCCTGACCTGCATTCGACATAACCCTCCGCCAGCAAGGCGTCATAGGCGGCGATCACAGTATTGCGGCTGATGTGTAGCTCGTCGGCAAGCGTGCGGCTGGAGGGCAGCCGCGTGTTAGCCTTGAGCTTCCCGCTCAGGATCAGACGGGTTAGTTCGTTGTAAAGCTGGCGGTGGAGCGCCGTCTCGGCGTCGGCGTCAAGCGTCAGCAGATCTAGGGAAAACTGCATTCGCTTTCGCATGAAGTGGCACCATCAAAAATCGCGAATTTGTCCCTTTTGCTGGGGTCATTATCGACGTTAAATTTTCTACGTCAACTATTCAGGTCCCGCCCAGCGCCGAGCCGGGTCGGCAAAGCCGGGGGGTACAAAATGAAAGTAGCCATTGTCGGGACGGGCGGCATTGCCAAGGTCCACGCACGTGCGATCCTGCATCTTGGTGGAGAAATCGCCGGCGTCTGCGGCAGTTCACTGGACTCGGCCAAGTCCTTCGGCCATGGCCGGCCTTACGGCGACATCGAACAAATGCTAGCCGAGGTAAAGCCTGACGTCGTTCACATCTGCACGCCGAACCACCTCCACAAGATTCAGGCGATCGCTGCTTTCGAAGCGGGGGCGCACGTTCTATGCGAAAAGCCCATCGCTGCTTCTATCGACGACGCCTCGCTGATGATCGAAGCTGCCGCACGTGCGGGCCGCGTCGGTGCCATCATGTATCACAATCGTGGATATCCGCTCGTGCAATTGATGCGCGAGCGCATTGCCTCTGGGGAGGTCGGGCGGCTGCTTCGCGTCGGCGGATGCTACATGAACGACGAAGGCTTGTCCCCCGATCGGTTCACCTGGCATTTCGTTTCGAAGCAGGTCGGGCGCTCATTCGCGATGATGGATATCGGCGTCCATTGGCTGGATCTAGTCGAGCATGTGACCGGCCGCTTTATCTGTGAGGTGACCGCACAGTTCAGCACCCATCACCCGAAACGCGTCTGGTCCGGCCACCCGGGGCAGGGACCGCGCCCACCCGGACGGGAGCTCGAGAACGGTGTTGAAGTGGACGTGCAAGTGGAGGATCACGCCGAGATCATGGTGCGCTTCGATAACGGCGCCTCCGGCAGTGCCACAATCAGCACGGTGTCGGCCGGCTACCCCAACCGGCTGGCGATCTCGGTGGACGGCACCAATCTCGGTTTGGATTGGACGCAACAGGAACCGGAGTGGTATCTGGAGCGGCGAGGCGAGGGCCTTTTGAAACGCTTCCGTACGCCTAACGACCTTTCGCCTGACAAATCCTACATGACGTTCCTGCCGGCGGGCCACGCCGAGGGACACGGGGAGGCGTTCAGAAACGTCATTTCGCAAGCATGGCGCGGCATGCGGGGAAAGCCTGCGGAATTTCCAAGCTTCGAGGATGGGCTGCGGGGCTTGCGTCTCGTCGAAGCCGCAATTCGGAGCGCTGCGGAACGTCGCACCATTGCGGTCGCGCCATGAGTGGCAATCTGAGGGTCGGCAAAGTGGCACCATCAGGATTGATGGAAGCGGTGCTTTGCTGCGAATGCGATGCCTCTAAAGTACCGGCATCGAGATGAACGAAGTCCAACTGAAGTCACGCAGATACTTGGGAGGGTAGCATGATGAATAGACGACAATTTCTCGGTTCCACGGCGGGTTTTGCGCTGCTCGCGAGCCCGTTTGTAGCCAGAGCTGCCCAGCGGGAGCTTCGGATCGCGGTCTGGCAAGGCTATGCCGAGCCCGAATGGGTCAAGCCCTTTGAAGAAGCAAACGATGTCAAGGTCAACATCACCTACTTGACCTCCGACGAAGAGTTCTTTGCCAAGATGCGCGGATCGCAGGGAGCGGGTTTCGACGCTTTCTCCATCAACACGTCGCTGGTGCCGCGCTATCAGAAACTCGGTCTCGTCAAGCCGATCGACCCCACCAAGGTTGCGCGCATGGACCGCCTGAGCCCGGTCTACAAGAACGTCACTGACTTGAACATCGACAGTCAATTGTGGGGCATTCCCTTTGCCTGGGGCTCGCAGCCGCTAATCTACGACACAGCACAGTTCGACCAGGCTCCCGACAGCTGGCACGTGATGTGGGATGAGGGCAATGCTGGGCAGCTCATTAACTTCGACGATCCGGGTACAATCACACTCGCTGCGTTGCTGCTCGGCTTTCCGAATCCTTACAAGCTCGAGCCCGATCAGTTGCAGGCCTGCAAGGCGAAACTCATCGAGCAGAAAAAGCTCCTAATGACCTACTACACCGGCTTCGACGACGGCGTGAAAATTTTTGCCGAGAATAAGATCAAGGCGATGCTGTCGATCGGAGAGCTGCAGCTCGTCAACCTCAAGAAGCTCGGTGTGGACGCCATGCTCACCATCCCGAAGGAAGGGGCAACCGGCTGGCTCGACTGCTGGGTCGTTTGCAATGGGGTCAAGGACGTCGATCTCGCGCACGCCTGGATCAACAACTGCATGGCCGACGAGGTTGGCACGGTACTTTCCACCAAGTTGAAATACGGCAACACGACCAACCAGAAAGCCAATGAGGACAATGGCCTGACCTACGCCGACAAACTGTTCTTCGCGCAGCAGGCGGAAAACCAGGAGGCGCGAACAGCCTTGTGGAACGAGATCAAGGCGGCTTAGAAAATCGACGGGGGGTGATGCTCATGCATCGCCCCCGATCCTCTTTCGCAATACCGCTCGGCGGTGCACGTGGTCGTTAGACGCAAGAAGGGAAAGCGGCGCGATGTCGTCTCTTGAAGGAGAGCAGGATCTTGTCCTGCGCGGAGTGAGCAAAAGATATGGACATTTGCAGGTCCTGCAGCCGACCGAGCTTCATGTCCGATCGGGTGAATTCCTGACGATCGTCGGATCTTCGGGGTCCGGCAAGACGACCCTCTTACGGATGATCGCAGGCTTTACCAACAATACCTCCGGGGAGATTCTGTTTCAGGGACGCGACATCACCAATGTGCCGACCCACAAACGCCCCTTCAACACGGTCTTCCAGGACTACGCGCTTTTTCCGCACATGACGGTAGCCGAGAACATCGGTTACGGGCCGATGATCCGCCGCCAGCCGCGTGAGGCGATCACCCGCAAGGTCAACGAGGCGCTGTCGATCGTAGGCCTGCAGAAAATGATCGACCGTATGCCGTCGCAGCTCTCTGGCGGGCAGAAACAGCGTGTCGCGCTTGCCCGTGCACTCGTTTGTGAACCTAAGGTGCTGCTGCTCGACGAACCTCTTTCCGCCCTCGATGCCGAAATGCGCTATCAGATGCAAACCTTCCTCAAGGATCTGCAGCGTCGTGTTGACACCACCTTCATTCTCGTCACACACGATCAGGAAGAGGCGATCACGATGTCCGATCGCATTGCGGTGATGAGCGCAGGCCGGATAGAACAGGTCGGCGACCATCGCGAAGTCTACTACGCGCCGAAAACGCCGTTTGTCGCGAGCTTCTTCGGCGATACCAATCTAATCGCCGGGACCTTGACTCCCGATGGTGGCCTTCAGACGCCGCTTGGCCTGCTTGCCGACGTCGCCGCAAGGGGACCGCGCAAGGCAAAGGTAATCGCCTCCCTTCGCCCAGAGGCCATCCAGCTTAGCGCGGCAGGCAGAATGGATGCTGGTATTCAGCGCGAAGGCGAGAGAATCTGTATTTCCGCGCGGATTCGGAGAACCATCTTCGCAGGCCCGCTGACACGCGTCGTTGCAACCTGCGACGATCATCCCGAGATCGAATTTCTGGTCAAGGTCACGAGCGGCGATTTGCCGGTGTCGAGCGTGCCGGGGACTTCGGTTCGACTTCGCTTTTCTGCCAAGGATCTGGCAATTGTTCCGGTCGATGGTGACGAAGCCGCATCTGCTGCCGGACATCTTAAACTTGTCGCGGCTTCGGAAGGTGCGAGATGAGGTCGGGAGCACGTCTTTTCCTGTTTCTGATCGCCGCGGCGGGTCCGGTTCTGTTGGTGCTGTTGCCGCTCAGTGGCTTTGTCTTGAATTCGTTCTATTCGATGAACGGCAGCGAAATCGTGCGAGGTTTTTCGGCCGGCAACTACGTCCAGTTCGCCAACAACCAGGCCTATGTCGGGGTCCTTTGGCACACGATCTGGCTTTGCGGCCGTGTCGCCCTAATCTGCCTATTGCTGGCCTATCCGCTGGCCTGGTATGTCTGGCAGCAACCGGAGGCTAAACGCTTTCCACTGTTGCTGGTGATCATCTTGCCGCTGTTCATGAGCTATATTGTCAAGCTGTTCACGATGCGCTCGCTTCTAGCGGTAACCGGGTTAATGAATGAGCTGTTGCTCGACGCCGGTTTTCTCGCCAAGCCGACGACGGCGTTTATGTTTAATGAAAATGCTATCCTCCTGACGATGGTCGCGATGTACCTGCCGTTCGTGTTCCTGCCGATATATCTGGCCTTGGAACGCATTCCCGAATCTCTTGTACAGGCATCGGCCGATCTCGGCGGCACGCAGGCGACTACCTTCCGCCACGTGGTTTGGCCGCTCTCCGTTCCTGGCGTCATATCCGGAGCAATCTTCGCTTTCGTCCTGTCGCTCGGCGATTACGTGACACCGCAGATGGTCGGTGGTCCGAACGGCTTTACCTTCGGACGCGTGATCTTCTCTCAGTTTGGTGCCGCCTATAACTGGCCGCTGGGTGCTGCACTCGCGGTCGTCCTGGTGATCGTCAGCGGAGCGGCCATCCTGTCGGCAGGGCTAGTTTCCAAGAAGGGTGAGGCATAGCAATGAGGTCCAGCGGAGGAGAGAAATTTGTCTACGGGCTTTGCGCGGTCCTGTTTGCATTGACGGTGTTGGTTCTCTATGCGCCGATCCTCGTCAACGCGTTGCTTTCGGTGGTGCCGCGCAAAGCTGGCTCGCTGCATTGGGCGGAAGCCGGCGGCGGTGCCTATCTTGAGCTCTTCGGCAACGTTGACCTCATGCAATCGCTGTTTGCCAGTGTCATCGTCGCGGTTTCGGCTTCGGTCCTGTCGAGCGTGATCGCGGTCGTGATGGCGCTCTATCTCGACAGCAGGTTCGCTTTCGGTCGCCGGGCCATCGAGACCCTGATCTATCTGCCCTTCATCATGCCGTCGATGATCACCGGGCTGGCGCTTCTCATCTATTTTACCGCTTTGAAGGTGCCGCTCAGCCTGGCGACAGTCACTCTCGGGCACACGATATTCGTCCTGGCAATAGCCTATCGCCTGACAAGTGTGCGGCTCACCAATCTGTCACCTTCGTTGCGCGAGGCGTCAATGGATCTCGGCGCCAATGGCTGGCAGACCTTCCGCCATATTATCTTCCCACACCTTCAGCCTGCCATCCTGTCGGGCGTGCTATTCGCAGCGGCGATCTCCATCGACGAAACCCTGATTACACTGTTCCTGTCTGGGGATCGCATGACGCTTCCCATCCGTCTTTGGTCGATGCTACGCGTCGGCTTTACGCAAGAGATCAACGCCTTGGTAACACTCGTCATCGCGGGCACACTTGTGGTGGCACTGTTCGGCCTGCGCGTCTGGAAGAAGGACGGAAAGCTTGAATTTTGAGACTGAGTGGACCTGTTCCTCCTTTACGGTCCATTCACGTCCGGTATCCATCGTCGCGACCGTCAAGCGATGACCTGTATTTTGTGAGCGCGAAACACGGCACAATCGATACTCTATGACTGCTCGCCAGCGAGATCGGGCGGCGGGTCGTTCCGAGGCTTGGCGCCGACTACCGAAGCGGTCAAATATGAAAAACAGCACGCGGGGCTATGTGCCCGCTCAAGCACCGTTACTTGTTTTCTGATGGGACGACTATCCAATTTGATTGTGTCTACACGTGTAATTGGAGCAGGCTCTGCGCGCTGGTTTGTCACCGGAGGATGCTACGAAGCCTAACCGGTGGAAGTTGGCGCGTTGCCGATTGATATCGTTGGCGTCGTGTCGAACCACACTCGACTACCCGACGAGGGGCAGATCATCGAACAGGATGCCGCCGCGTCATCCCATGCCGGATCGTCGTGCGACCAGGTAGTGATCGGCCGCCCTGCGAGAGCCAGTTCCTGGCGCGGGCAATCCATGCACCTCCATCACAGTCTCTTCATGAACGGGAAGAAAAAGACAGTCTTTCCGCCAAGCCCGGATCCTTCAACGAAGAGCGTATGAGGTGGGGGGGCGCGCCTCCTCGGATTTTGCGATATAGTCTCACGGAGGAGGTGAAGCAGCCGTTGCTCTGGATGCCGAGTAAACTGAAAATCCGTCCGGTCCGAAGGCCTGTTCTCATGTCACCAACCGAATATCCGGCGACGCAGAGCGGGCTTGTCTAACGCAATCTCTCCCGGCTCGCTTTGCTTCGTAAAGCGCCATGTCGGCCCGGCGCATTGCGTCGTCAAGGCTTTCTCCGACGGGAATTTCGGCAACACCGAAGCTGGCACTGACGGTCAGTGTTGGAGGCAACCCCTCCACAGTGATCCCCGTCGCTCCGCGTCGTACAGAGCTGGCAAACAGCATGGCCGTTTCGACCGTTGTGTTCGGCATGAACACGGCAAACTCCTCGCCTCCAATGCGCCCGACGATGAAATTCGGCGCGGCGCCGGATTTCAGGAGGTCAGCAAAGGCGCGGATCACCTTGTCTCCGGCATGGTGACCGAACGTGTCGTTGATGCTTTTGAAGCGATCGATATCGCAGGTCATGACGGAATGCCGGACGGCGGGGGCGACAAGGCGGGCAGCGGCGACACCGTTCTCGAAACCGCGGCGGTTGGCAAGATCCGAAAGTACATCCCTTTCGGAATTGCTGCGTTCATCGGCCATGATATCGAGGACGAGGACCGAAAGCAGTGTCAGACCAACTGCCACGATCAATACGGCAGTCGATCCCTGTGAAATCAATGCGTAGTTTGTATGAATATAGTCAGTTGCCGCCGCGCCGGCACCGGCGGTCACTGCCAGACCAGCCTTTGCAAAGAAATGTAGACCGGTTGCGGTAAGCAGATAGCCGAGGACCCGATCGATTCTTGCGCGGCGCCGTGACGCGAAGACCGCAGCAGCGCTGGTGAGAATGACCAGCGCAAAAGGTGTTTGATAAGATAAGGCGTGCCGAAGCGTGCTACGCGGCAGGCCATAGATAAACAGATCAAGTAAGATGCAAAGGGTGAAAAAAGATATCGCCCAGAATGGCGCGATCCGCACGCCGTAAAGCTCGCCAATACCAAAGCGCAGCAGGATCATGCCACCAAGCACAGTTGCAAATGCCAAAACGGCGAAGAGCTTCGACAAATCTGTATACGCAACGAAGAGTTCACTGATGGCAGAAAGAGAGGCGACAGCAAAACCTGCCGAGAACCATAGCGCAGCCTGGCGCGACTGGCTGCGCACCGCCACGACGGCGAACACCAGCGCAAAGCAGATTGCGATGATGAAATTCACCACAAGGAAGAAAACTGCTCCATTCACCATTGCACAAGAATCCGCTGCCAATCCCGCCGAAGCTTCAGTACAAGTGTCTTAATAAACTGTGAAACGCGACATTGTTAAGTGGGTGGCTTTCCGGACATTCTCGGCGTGACCTGCGATCCGCCTCACGATACCTGAGCTCTGGCGAAGATCGACCCGATCACCAGTCGGGGTGGGGGGCGATGCCCCCGGCTAGAAAACCGGCAACTATGGGGACCGTTTCAAGGTTTCGCAGGTCCGATGATGATGATCTTCCCAACGACAGTTCCCCGCTCCAGAGCGATATGAGCTTGCGCCGTTTGGTCCAGCGGTAGAGTGAGCCCGATCATCGGGCGGCAGGCATCATCTTCAAGACAGTCTGTAATGTCGGCGATCGCGGCTTCCTTAAATGTGATCGGACTTTACCGCCCAACATCGATCTTCGTCACGGTAACACAGCCTTCGGTGAACGCCGGTCCTATTTTGGCGAAGACAAAATGCCCCTGATCAACGAAAAACGGCCCGGCGGAGCCGAGCCGTTTCACTGTGTTGGCCCGATAAAGCAGGATCTTACCAGGACGGGATCAGGGCGCCCTTGAACTGCTCGTTGATGAACTTGCGGATGCTTTCATCATGGTAGGACTCGACCAGTGTCTTGGCCCAGGGCGCGTCCTTGTCGGCGGCGCGGACGACGATGACGTTGGCATAGGGTGACTTTTCGCCTTCGATGGCGATGGCGTCGGTCTTGGGATGCAGGCCGGCTTCCATGGCGTAGTTGGTGTTGATGACGGCGGCATCGACGTCTTCAAGCGAACGCGGCAGCTGGGCGGCATCGATTTCGGCGAACTCGATGTTCTTCGGGTTCTCGACGATATCGGCAACCGTCACCTTGATGCCCGGGTTCTCCTTGAACTTGATCAGGCCCTTGCTAGCCAGAACCAGAAGCGCACGACCGCCGTTGGTCGGGTCGTTCGGGATGGCAACGGTAGCGCCGTCCTTCAGTTCGTCGAGGCTCTTCACCTTCTTGGAGTAGACGCCCATCGGCGTGGTGATGGTCGTGCCGATGCTGACGAGATCGAACTTACGGTCGGCAATCTGGTTGTCGAGATAGGGCTGGTGCTGGAACGAGTTGGCCTGGATGTCGCCGTCGGCCAGCGCCTGGTTCGGCACGACATAGTCGGAGAACTCGACGATCTCGATATTCAGACCCTTGGTCTTGGCGACTTCGGCGACCTTTTCCATGATCTGGGCGTGCTCGCCTGGCGTGACGCCGACCTTGATATCCTCGGCGAAGGCCGAGCCGGCTGCAAAGGCCGCAATCGCGGCAGCGATGATGAACTTTTTCACGGGAGTCTCCTTGGTATGTTATTGGATATGCGAACTAGAGATCAGTTATTCCGGTTACGCTTGTCGAAGCGGCGGGCGAGCCCGTCGCCGGCGCTTTGCACGACCTGCACGAGCACGATCAGCACCGCGACGACGAGTACCATCATCTCCGGATTGAAACGCTGGTAGCCAAAGCGGATGCCGAGGTCGCCCAGGCCTCCGCCGCCGACGGCCCCGACCATGGCCGAGTAGCCGATCAGACTGACGATGGTCATCGTCAGCGCCATCAGGATGCTGGGTCGCGCCTCTGGAAGCAGCACTTTGTAGACGATCTGGGATGGCGTTGCTCCCATGGCGCGGGCGGCCTCGATCAGGCCCTTGTCGACCTCGCGGATGGCAGATTCAACGAGGCGCGCGAAGAACGGAATGGTGGCGATGGTCAGCGGCACGATCGCTGCCCAAGTGCCGATAGAGGTACCCGTCAAAAGGCGTGTCAGCGGCACGATGGCAACGACCAGGATGATGAACGGCGTCGAACGAGCGGCGTTGACGACGAGGCCAAGCACGCGATTGGTTTTCGGTGCCGGAAACAGCTCACCCTTGCCTGATGTGGCGAGAAAGACACCGATCGGCAGGCCGATGATCGAGCCGACGATGCCGGCAACGAGGACCATTTGCAGGGTCTGCATCAGCGCCTTGGAGAGGAGGCCGAAAATCATATCAGGCGACATAGCCGAGCACCTCCGTTGTAAGGCCCGTTTCGGCATAGAAGCGGTTAGCCCGGGCGACGACATCCGGCTCCGCCGAATAGGAAACGACAAGTGAGCCAAAGGGCTCGCCCGATATCTCCTCGATCGCGCCAGCGAGAATATTGACGTCCGAGCCGAGCTCGGCGACAAGCCGGCCGGTCAGAGGTTGAAAGGCCGTGTCTCCGAAGAACACCAGCCGGACGAGCACACGGTCGCCGGCCGATGGCTGCGACTTGACGGCGGAGCGCAGCCAGTTCGGCAGTTTCAGGGCCGAGGCGAGCAGCGTGCGCGTCGTCTCGTGCTGCGGGTTGGTATAGACGTCGAAGGTACGGCCGGATTCGACGATGCGGCCGGCATCGATGACAGCCACATGGCTTGCGATGGTTTTCACCACCTCCATCTCGTGGGTGATCAGGAGAACGGTGAGACCGAGATCGGCATTGATCCGCTTCAGGAGCTCGAGGATCGACTGCGTTGTCTCCGGGTCGAGCGCCGAGGTCGCCTCATCGGAGAGCAGCAGCTTGGGGTCCGTCGCCAGCGCGCGGGCAATGCCGACGCGCTGCTTCTGGCCGCCCGAGAGTTCGGAAGGATAGCTGCCGGCCTTGTCACCGAGGCCGACAAGGTCGAGCAGCGGCCCGACCTTGGCACGGATCGCCTTCTTTTCGACGCCTGCAATTTCCAGCGGCAGCGCCACATTGTCGAAGGCGGTGCGCGACGACAGTAGATTGAAATGCTGGAAAATCATGCCGATCTGGCGGCGCAGGCCACGCAGACCGTCCTCACCAAGCGCGCCGACGTCGACACCATCGACGAGCACCTTGCCCGACGTCACGCTCTCGAGCCCGTTGACCATGCGGATGAGCGTCGATTTGCCAGCGCCAGAGCGACCGATTATCCCGGTGATGGCGCCGCGTTCAACTGTCAGATCGACGCTTTCGACGGCGGTGAAACCACCTTCGCCCGCGGGCCCGTAACGCTTCCCGGCGCCCTGGAAGGCTACCATCGGTACCGAATGTGCCACGGCGACCGGATCGCTTCCGGTTTGGCCGTCCGGCGCGGCGTATGTAGCGCCTGCGCGGCCCGCATGTTGGCTCGTCATGCTATGCTCTCAGATGTTGGTCTTCACAAACTGGGGGCTCTATAACCGCAAATGTACAAATTAGCCAATCCGCTGCACCTTCGAATACAAACACGTTCTGACAGATGGTTTCAGCAATGAGGATGCTGTTTTCTTCTGAAGTCGAGGCCGAAAGCTTAGGTTTCGGCGTCTCGGGATGGCGCCCAGACTTTACCGGCACGGTGCCTAGCCGCGTTGGCCGCCACTAGCAAATGGACGAGATATCGCTCGCGCATGTGAAATTGCGCGAGCGGACGTTACTCGAACTCTACGCCTCAAGTAGTTCGATCTTATGACCTTCAGGGTCCCTAATAACGCAACTGGTGCCCCAATCAGATTTGGAAGGGGGAGATATTATATCCACGGCGCTGCCCAGATTACTCAAGACTTTTGAGATCGAAGGGACTCGAAACCCTAGGCGAACCGCGGTCGTGTCTAAGCTCTCGGTGCCTTTGGGATAGATTTCAAAGACCGAGCCACCTGTCTTCGACGCGAGATGTTCGGGGCCTGAACCGTGCTTCTCCCTTTGGAACTGAAAACCAAGAGTTTGGTAAAACGAAGCGAGAGAACCAGGCTCGCTTGCCCTGAGGACGACTAGATTTAAAGTTGGAGCCTGCATTGGCATCATCCTACCTGGGAAGTTGGAATCTCTAGCCGGGCTTCCATTTCGTCGAAGACAACGCGCATCTCAAGGCGGCCACCCATCGCGGCCACATGCTTCGCCAGAGTTTCGAACTTGATGTTTTCCCGCTTCTCGATTCTGTTGACCGACGGTTGCTTGATCGAAAGAGCCTTAGCGAGCTCTACCTGCGACAGGTTGTTGAGCTTCCGCATGTCCACGAGAGTGAGGTATCCAATAGATCCCGACTTTTCGAACTGTCTGAATAACTGATCGACCCGATTAGCAGCCTTTTCCGCGTTTCGGTAGACCTCATCAGGTCTCTGTCCGTACGCATCGTCGGAAATGAATAGCCCTAGTCCAGCATGCGGGCGGAAGGAGATTTGCGTGGAGAAATCGTTCCTTGTGATGTCCAGAAATGTCTCGCCGTTCGGATCATCAGGAGCGTCAGTTTCAACGGCGAACCCAAGCTCTTGGAGGTGAGCGACTGTATCAGTCAAAAGGCTAGTTGCTGTCATATCGCCAATCCTTCTCCATTCGCGCCCAGCTTTTCGAGAATTACAGTTTTTTGAAACCCTATTGTTTCAATCCGTATAGCGCCATTTGCTCCGATGATCGTGTTGTGTGCTCTGGATCGATACTGGATGGCCCGGTACTTTCCGGGCGTTGTCAGCTTGTGGAGGGTACATTCGTCCATCCGTCTGAAAAGCTGAGGGGTTGGAGGCAATGCCGGAAATCTCGTCTTCAACGCCGTCGAGGGTCTCGCGGATAAGTTCAAACGCCTCATCATGTGTTCCTGCTGCCTCCGCGCCGGCCAGCCGCTCAACGAAGAGCGTGAATCGCTCTTGCTTAGTCCTCATATAATGCCATCAAATATACTCTGCAAGGTATAATATGGTTCTTTTCTTAATGTGCCTACAGCGCGGGCGATAGGCCTAACGCGCTAAACCTGACCTGGCCGCGCCTCGCCGGACGAGGACAAAACCCTTGTGCCATTGGCTCCCCAGGGCGGGCGGAGGAGAAAACGTGCTTCGCGCCGTCACTACACTTCTGTGGGATAGCTATGTCGCGGGCCCAGCAGAATTTTCATCGCCATGTCGAAAGGCTCGGTCGTCGTTCGTCTTTTGCTATGAAGACGGTGGAGGCAAAGACCTAATGAAGATTTATTTCAGCAGAAACCCCAATCCGCGACTCGCTGTCGCCGTGGCGCGGTTCTTAAAAATGGACGTGGAATTCGAGTTTGCCGCACCAATGGCCCCAGGGCAGTCGGAGCGATTTTCTTCACTCAACCCAAACCTTCTGTTGCCTATCTTGGAGCATAGCGGTCGCACACTTTGGGAGACCGATGCGATCGCGTGCTGGTTTTCCCGTCGTGTCGGCTCGAATTTCTGGAGAACCGACGATCATGAGCCGGAAATGATACGCTGGATCAGCTGGGCGAAGGAGAATTTCGTCAAGGCCTGTGACGTCGTGCATTGGGAGCGAGGCACGAAGTTGCGTTATCGCATCGGAACCTGTGACGAGAGGATGGTTGAAGAGGGTCTTGGACGATTCCACAAGGCCGCCGGCATTCTCGAAAGCCAGCTTGCTGATCGATCGTGGTTGGTCGGCGAGACGATTTCCTTTGCAGATTTTCGGATGGCGACATTCTTGCCGTTCAACGACGCCGCGCGCCTCCCGATTGATCGGTATCCCGCGATAAAACGGTGGGCCGACCGTCTCGATGAGATCGATGCATGGCGCGATCCGTTTTCCGGATTGGAGGCGCCAGATTTGCCGCCGATTCCCAGTCCGTCCTGAGATCCGTCTCAGCGCCAACGAAAATCGCAGTGGTTGCTGCAGCCGCTAGCGGAGCCTAGGCACCAATTGAACGAGACCCAAGCTTTTTCCTGGAAGCTTCACGTGCTGCCGCGCCATTCGATACGGGGTTCGATCAGGACGTGGCGAGCGTCCTTGCGTCCTTCTATTCGGCTAAGCAGCGCGTCGCTCGCGGTCCTGCCGAGTTCAGCGGCGTTCTGGTCTACACTTGTCAGGCCGACGAGCGGTATGGCCGCCATCGGCGAATTGTCGTAGCCGACAATTGCAAGATCTTCTGGGACCCGTATGCCACTCATGCGCGCGGCATTGATGAGTGGCACAGCATCGAGATCGGACCAGACGAAGACCGCGCGGGGACGGTCATTCAGGGCCAGAAAATCATTGATAGCGGCCCGGCGGTCGGATCCCACAAGCGGCAGACGGATGATGCGGGCCTCCAGGCCCGCAGCCTTCATGCCGTCAAGATAGCCCTTCTCGCGCTGGAGGGCGACGATGGTGGGCGGTGAATCGGCAAGGTCATAACCGAGCATCGCGATGTCGGTGTAGCCGGACCGCAACGCTGCCTCCACGGCGAGGCAGGCGCCCCGTCGATCGTCGGAATTGACCGTGTCATAGGTCTGCGCGTGCGGCTCATGGTGCGCGATGACGACGATCGGGATCTGGCGCGCATAGCGCTCCAGCACCTTGCTCGATATCCTGGGAGCGATGATGAGAACGCCATCCATGCGGTTGTCGATCATCGATTCGATCATGGAAGCTTCGATCGGGCTCGTGGAACGGCCGATGCCGATCAGTGCCTTGAAGCTGCTTTTCGCCAGCGTGGCATTGGCCTCCTCGATGACACCCGCCAGGAACGGGTTCGACAACTCGATCACCAGGACGCCAACCGTCTGCGTGCGGCCACGCATGGCTCGCGCTGCGACAGAAGGTCGGTAGTTCAATTTTTCGATCGAGATCTCGACCTTGGTTCGCAAGACCTCGCTCACTCCGTAAGCATTACGCAGAACTTTCGAGACCGCAGCGACGGAGACACCGGCATCGTGGGCCACGTCACGGATAGTGACCCTGTCTCTTGTCGCGTTAACGGTCTGATTTTTCATTCCAAATCGCCTCATTCCCCGGTGTTCGGAAAATTATAGACACAAAAGCTCTTGCGCGGCAATCGATAGTGTAGAATGATATACATAGAACGATACACACAAAGCAATCGCCGGAGGAATTGGCGATTGGGGGAGGTTCTAGATGAAGACTGTTTCGGCCCACGGCCTTGCCGGGGAAGACGGCCTTGCCGGTTCTGCGTTCCATTTTACAGCGTCGATGATCGGACCCGCCTGCGACGGTGGCCAGGCAACACAGGGCACATTCGTCGCGCGGGAATTCTCGCTCGATGTGGTTCCGGCCGAAGCAGTTCTTAGCATCTCGGCCCTGGGTCTCTACCGCGCCTTCCTCAATGGAAAACGCGTGGGTACCGATCTCTTGACCCCCGGCTGGACCTGCTACGACGACCGGATTGCCTATCAGGCCTACGATGTCGCTAAGCTCTTGCAACCCGGCAACAATCGCATCGAAATCTGGCTTGGCGACGGCTGGTATCGCGGCCAGTTGATGTGGGCATCCAACCCGATACTCAATTGCTGGGGCGACCGGACGGGGGCGATCGCAGAACTGCGCGCCGGCGGCGAGGTGCTCGTGAAAACCGACGAGAGCTGGAAGAGCGGCTTCACACCCGTAGTTCGCAACGGCATCTACTATGGCGAGGATTATGACGCCCGCATTCGTCCAAAGGACAGCTATGGCGTCGATGTGCTCTCCTTCGACAGGGCCTTGCTCGTCCCGCATGAGACTGGTGCGGTCAAGGAACTGGACGCTCTCTCACCGACCGACAGCTGGACGGAGGCCGATGGCCGCACTGTCTTTGATTTCGGACAGAATGCCGGCGCCTATGTCCGGCTGCGCCTTAAGGGTGTCGCCGGTGCAAAGGTGCGCGTCGAGCATTCCGAAGTGCTCGGCCCCGATCGCTTCTTCGACAATCGCAATTATCGCAGTGCGCGTGCTGAAGTCTCCTATACGCTTTCCGGGCAAGGCGAAGAGGTCTATGCGCCGCTCTTCACCTTCTTCGGCTTCCGTTACGCGCGCATCACTGTGACAGGTGAGGCCGAACTCACCGCCATCACGATGGTTCCGATAACCTCGGTACCCCTGACTGCCGGCGGGTTTACCTCAGGTGTTGCGAGCGTCAACCGATTGATCGAAAACACGATCTGGTCGCAGCGCTCGAATTTCATCGAAGTGCCGACCGATTGCCCGCAGCGCGACGAGCGCCTCGGCTGGACCGGTGATGCGCAGGTTTTCGCCGGAACGGCCTGCTGGCTTGCCGACAGCCACTCCTTCCTCAAGAAATACCTGCGCGATGTCATCCACGATCAACGGGCCAATGGGGCAGTGTCGCATTTTTCACCTGATCCGACGCGGCTCCATCCAATCGATGGCCGCGGTGACTGGGCGGGATCGACCGGCTGGGGCGATGCGATCGTCATCATTCCCTGGCAGCTTTACCTGCATTACGGTGACAGCGCTGCCTTGGAAGAGTGCTTCCCCGCAATGTTGCGCTGGCTCGATTATCTCTGGGGCATCTCTGATGGGCCGATCATCCGGCCGCCCGCGGTCTGGGGCGCGCACGGCTTCACCTTCGGCGACTGGCTTCAGCCGGTCGGGGATAACAGAAAGCCCCGCCCGACCATAGCAGATGATTGCGCAGCTACCCTTTATCACTTCATCTCAACGCAACTGACGGCAAAGATCGCCCGTATTCTCGGTGAGACCGTCGAAGCCGCTCGGCTCGAGAAGCGTGCCGAGGAGATTAAGACAGCATTCAGACACGAGTTCTTCGCACCCTCCGGCCGCATTGCCCATAATGACCAGACCTCGTGGGCCCTGGCCTTCCTCTATGGCCTCGTTCCGCCGGAATACGAGGAAGCCGCGCAAGGCTACTTCCGTAGGGTGGCGGAGGAAACGGATGGCGTCATCGGTACGGGCTTTATCGGCACTCCCGCCCTGCTGCCGGCGCTGACCCGGCTTGGTATGGTGGACGTTGCCGAGAAGATGTTCCTGAACCGGAAGGTTCCCGGATGGCTCTATCAGGTCGACCGCGGCGCGACTTCGATCTGGGAGCGATGGGATGCACTTTCCGAAGATGGCACGATCTATGATCCTGACATGAACAGCTACAACCACTATGCCTATGGCGCGGTCTGCCAATGGCTCTTCGAAGACGTTGCCGGGATCAAGCCGCTGGAAGACAAGCCCGGTTTCGAGGAAATTCTCTTCGATCCCGCAATCTTGCCTGCTCTCTCGCCGGTTTCGGCATGGCATGATACGCGCTTTGGTCGGATCGAGGCTGGATGGACCCTGGAGGAAGGTTTCGTCACATGCAGCCTGGTGCTGCCGGAAGGTGTCACTGCGCGTCTCGAGGGGAAAAGCGAGCGCAAGTCGCTACAGGCCAATGGCGCCAATGTAGAGCAAGGCAAGGAAATCAAGCTCGGCGCGGGGGAGCATAAGATTACGTTTTCCAACTGATGCAATTTGCCTGCAGGTCTTCGATTTGCGGGCAATCAGCTTACGCATTCCGGTCTTCAAGAGGAGGAAATGACTATGCGAATGACGAAGTGCAGCATCCTTGCAGCCAGCATCATGGCTCTTGCCGCTGGAGTGGCACATGCGGATGTGACCCTCAGTGTGCTGATCGATACCAATCCGGAATCCATTGCCTCGTTCGATGCGGTTTCAAAGGCCTATACGGAAAAGCATCCTGACGTCAGCTTCGACGTCGAGCAGCGCGCGGGCGGCTCCGAAGGCGACAACATCATCAAGACCCGGCTCGCGACCGGCGAGATGGCGGATATCTTCCAGTATAATAGCGGTTCGCTTTTCCAGGCTTTGAAGCCGCAGGAAACGATAGCCGACCTTGCCGACCTTCCCTCGGAAGCTGGTATTCTTGACACGTTCAAGAAGGTTGTTAGCGGCCCGGACGGCCATGTCCGCGGCATTCCCTTCGGTCCGGCCATGGGTGGCGGCATATTCTATAACAAGAAGATCTACGCCGATCTCGGCCTCACCCCGCCGAAGACCTGGGCGGAGTTCATGAGCAACAATGAGAAGATCAAGGCGGCCGGAAAGGTCGCGGTCGCCCAGACCTACGGCACGACCTGGACGTCGCAGCTCTTCGTGCTTGCCGATTTCTATAATGTTCAGGCCGAGGTCCCGAACTTCGCCGACGACTACACTGCCAACAAGGTCAAATATGCCAACACGCCTGCGGCACTGCATGGCTTCGAACACCTGGAGGAAGTGGCCAAGGGAGGGTACCTCAATGCCGACTTCGGTGCTGCGACATTTGACGACGGCATGCGCATGGTCGCGACGGGTGAGGCCGCGCACTATCCGAACCTCACTTTCGGTATCGGCAATGTCCAGCAGAATTTTCCGGACAATCTGAAAGATCTCGGCTTCTTCGCTCAACCGGGCATGGATGCCGGAAAGAATGGCCTGACGGTCTGGATGCCTTCAGCGCTCTATGTTTCTGCCAAATCTGAAAATGTCGAGGAAGCCAAGAAATTCCTTGACTTCGTTGGCTCCAAGGAAGCCTGCGACCTGATGGCAAAGGCCGTCCCGTCGGGTCCGTATCTCGTAAAGGGGTGCGAGCTCCCGAAAGATATTCCGCCGGCTGTTTCCGACATGCTCCCTTATTTTGACACTGAGGGCCGCAACGGCCCGGCACTCGAATTCCTCTCGCCCGTCAAGGGACCTGCACTAGAGCAGATTACGGTTGAAGTCGGAACCGGCATCCGCTCCGCCAAGGACGCGGCTGCGCTCTACGACCAGGATGTCGAGAAGCAGGCCAAGCAGCTTGGCCTGCCGAACTGGTAACCTCCCAGCCGATGCCCCATCCAGGTCAACCGATCTGGATGGGGGACGCTTCAAGGTATCCGTATGACAACACGAAAGTCTGCCTATCCCTATTGGTTTGTGCTGCCAGCGGCAGTGGTCTTCACTGTTCTGTTTCTGGCCCCGACGATCGCGTCCTTCTGGTTCAGCCTCACGCGCTGGGACCTGTTCACGACACAGTTCATCGGGCTGGAAAATTACCGGCAGTTCTTTCGCGAGCCCTTTCTGATACAGGGTCTCGTCAACACGATCATTTATGCCGTCCTGACCTCGGGCACGAAAACCGTTCTCGGTCTGCTGCTCGCCGTATTGCTGACCTCCGGGCTTTGGGGACAAGGCCTGCTGCGTACCGTGATTTTCTTTCCGGTTCTCGTCTCGACGATTGGCGTCGGCATCACCTTCTCGGTGCTCATGCATCCGACACGCGGGCTGATCAATGTGGCACTTGCTGCGATCGGTATCCATGGTCCGGGCTGGCTGACCGACCCCGCGCTTGCGCTTTACTCCATCATCTTCGTCGACCTCTGGAAAGGGATCGGGCTTGCGACAGTCATCTATATCGCAGGTCTCGCATCAATCAGCCCGGACTATTATGAGGCCGCCCGCATTGATGGGGCGACTGGCCGCCAGATGTTCTTTCGTGTCACCGTGCCGCTTGTCAGACCCGCCACCGTCACCGTCGTGACGCTGTCCCTCATCGGCGGGCTAAGAAGCTTCGATCTTGTCTGGGCGATGACGCGCGGCGGTCCGGGCTTTTCGTCGGATGTGCTGGCAAGTGTCATCTACAAGCAATATCAGGCGGGTTTCTACGGTCTCTCGACTGCCGGTAACGTGATCCTCTTCCTCCTCATCGGGCTGATCGTCCTGCCGCTGACGGCCTGGTTCAATCGCAAGGAGGTGGATCTATGAACCGCCGCCAGATCTATACCGGGATTGCGGCCTTGGCTGCTTGCGGCGTGATCTTCGTGCTGCCATTCATGTTTATCTTCATCACGGCCGCCAAGACGAAACAGGATGCGGCAACGCTGAAATTCAGCTGGCCGGCCGACTGGCAGCTCTGGCAGAACTTCATGGAGGTCGTCCAGACGCGCAACTACATGCTGCTGCTTGCCTATTTCAATTCGACCGTCATCACTGTGGCCGCCGTCACATTGCTGGTGCTCTTCGGCGCCATGGTCGGCTATGTGCTGCAGCGCCGCCCCTCACGCTGGAACGCGGTCATCTACGGCTGCGTGCTAGCCGGCCTGATGATCCCCCCGGCCGTTGTCCCGACCATCTGGGTGTTGCAGATGCTCGGTCTCTTCAAGACGCTATCTGGCATGGTTCTGATCCAGATTGCCTATGGCCTTGGCTTCACGGTTTTGCTGTTTCGCAGTTTCATCGCAACCATTCCTCGGGATCTCGACGAGGCTGCAATCATTGACGGTGCAAAACCGTTACAGATCTTCTTTCGCGTCATCCTGCCGCTGCTGAAGCCGGTCACCGTTACGGTCATCGTCGTCCAGTCAATCGCCATCTTCAACGATTTCACCAACCCGCTCTATTATCTGCCGGGCCGCGAAAACGTCACGGTACAGCTGACTCTCTATAACTTTCAGGGACAGTTCCAGACGCAGTTCAACCTGCTGTTCATGAATATCGTTCTCGTGACCATTCCGCCCCTGATCGTCTTCATTTTCTTCAACCGGCAGATCGTTGCAGGGATGACCGCCGGTGCAGTCAAGGGATAAGCCATGACAAGCGTTGTTCTCGAAAAAGTCCGCAAGAGCTTTGGCAGCCTGGAGGTGATGAAGGGTGTCGATCTCACCGTTGATGCCGGCGAATTCTGCGTCTTTGTCGGTCCGTCCGGTTGCGGGAAGTCGACGTTGCTGCGCATCATTTCCGGACTGGAGACACAGACATCGGGCAAGGTCTTCATCGACAGCAAGGATGTCACAGATGCCGAACCCTCCAAGCGCGGCATTGCTATGGTGTTTCAATCCTACGCGCTTTATCCGCATCTGACGGTCGCAGAAAACATCGGCTTCGGCCTCTCGCTTGCCAGGCGGCCCAAGGCGGAAATCGCCGAACGGGTGAAGCAGACTGCCGATATCTTGCAGCTCTCGCATCTGCTCGACCGCAAGCCAAAGGCGCTCTCCGGGGGCCAGCGCCAACGCGTCGCGATCGGCCGTGCCATCGTGCGCAACCCGAAAGTCTTCCTGTTCGACGAACCCCTGTCAAACCTCGACGCGTCGCTCCGCTCGCAGATGCGCATCGAACTGACCGAACTTCATGCCAAGCTCGGCGCCACTATGATCTACGTCACGCACGATCAGGTGGAGGCGATGACAATGGCCGACAAGATCGTCGTTTTGAACGGCGGGGCCATCGAGCAGGTCGGGACACCGATGGCGCTCTACAACAATCCGGCCACTCCGTTTGTCGCGGGCTTTATCGGCTCGCCGAAGATGAACCTGTTTGAAGCGGAGATTGCCGCGCGGGAAGGCTGCCGGATCTATGGTATCCGGCCCGAACATATCGCGCTCTCATCCACGGAAGGAAAATGGCAAGGCAAAGTGCGTCATATCGAGCGGCTCGGCGCGGATACGGTCATCCATCTTGATGTACCGGAATTGCAGGTGCTCGTCGTACGCACGGACGGCGACCGGCAAATTTCGGTCGGCGAGAGCCTCTTCGCGTCCCCTGTCAACGGAAAGGAGCATCGGTTCTCCTGACACGTGGGATGCGTTGCTCTTCTTTCCTTTCCTTTCAAGTCGGGCATTGCTTCGCGGATAACAGCATCATTCAGTCGCAGCATCCGACGACGGCCAACTCAAACTTTACACAACCAATCCACTATCGATTGGCTGACCGCTTTCATCGGCGGCGTCAAATACCGCCGATGCCATTGACAGTCTGCCCTTCAGGGCTGGACGGCGCTCGATGAGCACTTACGCAAAAGCGTAAGAGCCGTCCGGCCGTTTGGGAACGCGGCGTTGCCAGTGCACATAGCCTTCATGAACCATTGCTTCTTCGTCCATCTCAACGCCCCAGCCTGGCCTGTCCGGCCTCAGCTCGAGATAGCCGCCCTTGGGCAAATAGGGATCGATGACGTAACGCGTTTCGCCCTGTCGGCTCTCAATATCAAGGCCGCCGTAGACATACGCCTGCCCCTTAGGCAGCCGATACTCCAGAATACGAAAATTCTGTGCGGCGGCGGAGAAGTGAACATTCACGGCCGTGGCGAGTGGTCCCATGGGATTGTGGGGCGCCACGCCGACGAAATGCGCTTCGGCAAGTGTTGCGATGCGCCGCATCTCGCTGATGCCGCCGACCACGCAGATGTCGGGCTGGATCAAGTCGGCGCCCTTGACCTGCAGAAGGCGCAGGAACTCGTTTCGATTGTACAGCGATTCACCTGTTGCGAGCACGCAGTTCAGCCCCTGCTTGAGATCGCCCCAGGCCTCGATGTTTTCGGGGCGAAGGGGCTCCTCGTAAAACAGCGGATCGTAGGGAGCAAGCGCATTGCCGAGCTGGCGTGCGGCGACAGGCTCGAAGATCTTTGCATGTGCGTCAAATGCGATCTCGTACTCGTCCCGCACGGTCTCCCGCAGAGAGCGGAAATAATCCGCCGACGCCTTGACCACGTTGCCCCAGCGATGTGCGTGCATGTCGATGCGCCAGGGGCTGAGCTTGAATGCGGTAAAGCCCCATTCTTCATTCAGCCGATCGAACTCATCGCGCGCAGCTGGTGCATCGGGTGCTGTATAGACGCCGGCATAGACCTTGACACGATCGCGAACTTCACCGCCAAGCAGCTTGTAGACGGGAAGGTTGGCAGCCTTTGCGGCGAGGTCCCAAAGGCAGTGATCAAGCGCCGAGATCGCAGCCAACCCAAGGGCGCCCGGTGGGAACCGGCTTTGCTGGATCAACAGATTGACCAGATAGTCGACACGCGTTGGATCCTGACCGGACAGAAAACCATAGAGGTAGTCGAGGAGGGGAGGGAGCGCCTTGTCGGGACCGTGGTTGTAGCATTCGCCCCAGCCCGTCAGACCGTCGTCGGTGTCGAGTGCGACGATGACGCGGGGACGGTCCTTGTCGCGGGTCATGAACACCCGCATGCGGTCGATCTTCATTTCTCTTTCCTTCTAGCGATTGAAATAGCGGTGACGCGACAGGCGCGTCTGGACGTAAAGATGCTCGTTATAAGTTCCGGGATTGTAGGAGCCGGCACTCTCGGGCACCGGCACGGAGACATTGCCGCCGCTTGGAAAGCGCGCCACGAATGCTTCATCGATATCACAACCAAGACCCGGCGCGTCCGGGACGGCAATCGATCCGCCGACCTGTTGTGGATGGGGCAAAATCGTCAGCTTTCGACCGTCCCAATCGTCATCGATGCGTTCGAGGATGAGCGCGTTCGGAATAGCCGCCAGCACGTGCAACGCAGCGTATTCGGCGACAGGACCGAGCGAGCCTGAATGCGGCGCCATCTGGATGTGATGGGCCTCGGCCATGGCCGCGATCTTCTTCATCTGCGTAATGCCACCGGCCCGGCCGGTATCGGGCTGGATGATGTCGACCAGTTCGTTTTCGATCAGTTCGCGCTCCCCAAAAATCGTCGCCGAACGTTCGCCGGCTGCCAAGGGAACGTGGGCGGCATCGCGAATGCGTCGGTAGCCATCGATGTTTTCCGGTGCGATCGGATCCTCGACCCAGAAGAGTTCGTAAGGCTCAAGCGCCCTGACCAGTCGGCAGGCATCGGCCGGTGTTAGCCAGGGCGGGCCATGAAGATCGATTGCAATGTCGATCTCGTTGCCGACTGCTTCGCGCAATGCGGCAACCTTGCGCACCGGGTCGGCAACCCCGCCGCATTTGATCGCCTTTATCCCGCGTTCCTTGACGGCAAGTGCCCGCTCGGGCGTGTTTGCATGGGAGTAGATCGGAATCCGGTCACGAACCTTGCCGCCAAGCAGCATCCAGATTGGCACACCGAGCGACTTTCCCTTGATGTCCCACAGTGCCATGTCTATGCCGGTCATGGCGCCGGCGCCAACCGTTCCCAACATGCCGTGACCCATCATGGCGACATGCATCTTCTGCCATAGCCGCTCGATATGGGCCGGGTCCTCGCCGATGAGGAGCGGCGCAAGATCGTGGATCGCGGTCTCGATGACACGCGGCCATCCGGAGCATTCGCCGATACCTGTTATGCCTTCGTCCGTGTCGATTTTCAAAAACAGCCAGTTTCTTGTGCCTGGCAGCCTGGAGGCGCCATCGCCTGACCGTTCATCGGAAGCCCATTTGGAGGGATCGGGCTGGCCGGCATGCATGAGAAAGGTTCTGATCCCGGTAATCTTCATTGTAAGAAACTCCAGTGCCTCAGATGTCTGTTAGATGCAGCGAAAATGCCGCAAGCGATCCCGCTGTCGCGGATCGAGGCGCGCTCTGATGGGATTGATTGTCCGACGCCAAACAGCGGCGCTGCAGCCCTTGTCTCCTTCGTGACCTCGACGAACATGCAGCGCTTTCCCGTCTGATCCCTAGGCATGTCCGTCAAGGTGGCAAACTCCGGCATGCGATGTCGCGCAGACTGATTCCGCATCACTTCCTCCCACATTGCCCAAAAGGCGGACGGCAGGACGAGCTCCGGCCCCGCCTCAAAGCGCTCTCCCTGGCGCCGGCGCTGACGATAGGCATGGTTTCAAATAATTACAAGAGTTGACAGATAATTACAGATTTTGTAGCGATGGTGATGAGGAAACGCCTGCTGTCATCTCTAAACGACCGCCCAGGAAGGCATGGGGATATGAATCTGTCAGATGCTGTGCGAACCAAATTGAGAGCGGTCTCGACCGCAACGCTGACGACGGTGTTGATGAAGCGCGGCTTGAGAAATGTCTTCATCCGCGGCATCCACAAGATCAATCCGCAAGCGCCTCGCCTGGTCGGGCCTGCCTTCACGCTGCGCTACATTCCTGCGCGGGAAGACATCGATCATCTCGGCGTCTTTAGCGATTTGAATCACCCGCAGCGCCGCGCCATCGAAGAATGCCCGCAAGGCGCCGTGCTTGTTATCGATAGCCGCAAGGATCATTCGGCCGCTTCTGCCGGTGGAATCCTGATTACGCGTCTCTTCAAGCGCGGTGCGGCAGGCGTTGTTACCGATGGGGGTTTTCGCGACACGCCAGACATTGCCTCCCTGCCGTTTGCAGCCTATCACGCAGCACCCTCGGCGCCGACGAACCTGGTGCGCCACCATGCCCTCGATATCAATCAGCCGATTGGCTGCGGTGATGTGCCCGTCTATCCGGGCGATCTCATGGTTGGCGACGATGAAGGCGTGGTCGTCATCCCGGCAGCGATGGCAGAAGAGGTCGCCAACGAGGCTTTCGAGCAAACCGTTTTCGAGGATTTTGTCGAGGAACGGGTGCGCGCCGGGCAGGGGATATTTGGTCTCTATCCGCCCAACGAGGGCACCGCTGCGGAATTTGCGGTCTGGAGGAAAGAAAAGGGACGATGACGAAACTTTCCGCCGCCATGGAGCCTAGCAAGGGTGCAACCCGCTTGAGCGACATCATCTACGAGAAGATCGTCGGGATGATCGCAGACGGAAACTTTCCGGTGAACGAACGGTTGCCGCCGGAATCGAAGCTTGCCGCCATGTTCGGTGCTTCGAGACCGGTCGTGCGCGAAGCACTTGAACGATTGAGGACCGATGGCCTTGTCGTCTCACGCAAGGGTTCCGGCTCCTATGTCCGACAGCGGCCGGACTCATCAATGCTGAAGATGGTGCCGGTCGGATCGCTCGCCGACGTTCAGCGCTTCTTCGAATTTCGCGCAGGTCTCGAAGCGGAGGCAGCCGAGCTTGCCGCCCGCAACTGGCAGCCGGAGGACAAGGAGCGGATCATGGCCGCACTGCAGGCAATCGAGGAATGCTTGCGCAATGGCGAGCTCGGGGCCGATGAGGATGAGGCGCTGCATGACGCGATCGCCATTGCCACCGGAAACCAGTTCCACATCACGGTCCGCGAGTGGTTCAGGCCACATTTTGCTGTCGGTCATTCCGTGACGCGAAGTCTTAGTCTCAAGCGCACGCCTGCGCAGATACGCAGCGTCCAGGATGAGCACGCGGTGATCGTGGCGGCGATCCTTGCGCGGAACGAAGCCGAGGCCCACGACGCGATGAAGCGCCACATCCTGAACGCACGCGCTCGAATGTTCCAGGGCGTCAATTGATGAGCCGACTGACCGCAGTGGCTGTTTCGAGGCGGGTACCGCCATTGCTCTTGATGTTGATGGCGAGCGCCTGGCGCCTATCCGCTTCGCGAGTTGATCGACAGGTAGGGGAGAGAAGATGAGCATCGCAACCATGCGCCAGGCCCTGACGGGCGTGTCCGGCGTTCCCGTAACGGCCTATGACAAAAACGGTGAGGTCGAACCCCGTTCGACTGCAATCATTTATCGCCGGGTGGCGATGGCTGGCATCCACAACATCGTCGCGGCTGGAAACACCGGCGAGTTCTATGCCTTGACCGTGGAGGAGATCCGCAGCGTACACGAGGCTGCGGTCACAGGTGTCGATGGCAAGGCGCCGGTGACGGCCGCGATCGGCAGATCACTGCGCGAGGCAGTCCGAATGGCAAGGGACGCAGCTGCGATCGGCGCATCTGCCGTCATGGCGCATCAGCCCGTCGATCCCTTTGCGGCACCATCGGCGCAGATCGACTATTTCTGCAAGTTGGCGGATGCTTCGCCCCTGCCAATGATCGCCTATGTGCGAGCCGACGGTTTTAATGTCGAAGACATGGTCCGCCTTGCCCGCCATGAAAACATCGCCGGCATCAAGTTCGCGACACCGGATCTAATGCTGCTTTCGCGGGCGATTTCAGCCTCCGATCCCGCAGGCGCCCTCTTTGTCTGCGGCCTCGCTGAAAGCTGGGCTCTGTCGTTTACCGCCGCCGGCGCACGGGGCTTTACCTCCGGACTCGTCAACGTTGCGCCAAAGCTCTCGCTTGCAGTGCACGAAGCGCTTGCCAGCGGTGATTACGACGGTGCTCGCGCCATCCTCAACAAGCTCGAGCCGTTCGAACGCATGCGCACGAAATACCGCAACGGTGCGAATGTGACGGTCGTCAAGGAGGCTGTAACCCATTCCGGCCTGAACGTCGGTCCGGTTCGCGTGCCGGGATTGCCGATGCTCGACGAGAGCGATCGTGAAGAACTGTTTCGCCTGCTTCGCGCGTGGGAGGCTGCCGGCGACATCCAGCGGCATGAAGCGCCGGTCGACGCGAGGGCGGCGGGCTGAGTTCGACATTCATCTATTAAGCCAGGGCGATTTGACGCCCCAAGATTGGGAGGTCTTGAAATGCTGAGGAACCTGTTGGCAACGGCCGCAATGGCCAGCGCATTGATTGTCGCGCAACCTTCACTTGCGGCATCCCCGCCGAACATGCTGGTGATCGGTACCAATTTGACCGGCATCAGAACGCTTGATCCGGCGCAGAACAATGCGCGGACAGTCTCCGAACTGATCTCCAACCTCTACGATAATCTCGTGCAGTTGTCGCCGGACGATCTGAAAACGTTGAAGCCGATGCTCGCGACGAAATGGAGCGTGTCGGACGACGCCAAGGTCATCAGCCTGACGTTGCGCGACGACGCTGTCTTCCAAAGTGGCAATCCTGTCACGGCAGAAGATGCTGCCTGGTCGATCCAACGCGTCATCAAGATGGGTCAGGTCGGTTCGACCGATATCGCGCTATGGGGCTTTACGCCTGACAACGTCGAGAAGCTTGTACGAGCCAAGGACGAACGCACGCTCGAGATTGAACTTCCACGACCCGTCAATACGGATCTGGTACTCTATTCCCTTGCCGGATCGTCGATCGGCATCGTCGACAAGAAGACGGTACTGTCGCACGAGGCGAACGGCGACCTTGGGGGCGCTTGGCTGTCGGCCAACTCGGCGGGAAGCGGGCCGTTTGCGCTTGCTCAATGGCGTCCAAACGATGTTGCGATCTTCAACGCGCAGAAGGCCTATTGGGGTGGTGCCCCGGCCATGGCGCGAGTTGTTGCACGTCATATTCCCGAATCCGGCAATCTCAGACTGCAGCTTGAAGCAGGTGACGTCGATGTCGGGCAATATCTGGCAAGCGGCGATCTCGATGCCTTGTCCAACAACAAGGAGATGGTGATCGACAACGTTCCGGGCCTCGGCTTCTACTACATTGCCCTCAATCAGAAAGATCCGGATCTTCAAAAGCCCAACGTTCGCGAGGCCTTCCAACATGCGTTCGACTGGAAGGCGATTTCCGGCAATATCATGCGCTACACGGGCTTCCCGTGGCAGTCGATGATCCCGCGCGGGATGATTGGCGCTCCCGATGAAGCGGCGTCCCGCTATGACTACGATCCCGCCAAAGCCAAGCAACTGCTTGCAGAGGCAGGGTATCCCAATGGATTGAAGAAGGTCCTCAATCCGTCCGGAGCGGCAACCTTGCCGTTTGCCGAGGCGCTGCAGGCGAGTGCGCGCGTCGCCGGACTTGACCTTGATCTCGTGCCTGGCGAATTCACGCCAGCGTTCAGGGAGCGGAAATACGAAGTCCTGCTCGGAAACTCGGGAGCCCGTCTTCCCGACCCCTTCGCTGTTGCCACCCAGTACGCCTACAATCCCGACAACAGCGATGAGGCACGTCTTGGGAGTTACTATCTATGGCGGGCCGGAATGAAGGTGGACGAACTTAATGCGCTCGTCGATCAATCGATGAAGGAACGCGACACCGGCAAACGCACGGAAATCTTCAAGAAGATGGATAGCGTTTATTCCCGAATGGATGCCCCGCTCGTCATCTTCTTCCAGCGGACGGACCCTTATGTCATGCGTGCCGCAGTCAAGGGTTACCACGGCCACACGACCTGGTCGACGCGCTGGCACGACGTAACCAAGGAGTAAGGGGTCGTGGCGAATGCCGATCTAGTATCCAAGCGAAATTCCGACACCACTTTTAGCGAAGAAGAAGTGGCCTATGTCGCGCCGCATCCACTCGCAATCATTCTGAGACGGCTGGCAGGGCGCGTGGTGGCGATCGTGACCACGCTGCTCGGCCTGCTCTTTCTTACCTTTTCGATGGGGCGGTTGCTTCCCGCCGACCCGGTGCTTGCCATCACCGGGCCGGAGGTCAGCAAGGAGGTCTATGATCGTGTCTACAACGAGCTGGGACTGGGGCAGCCGATCCTCGTGCAATTCCTGAGCTATGTCGGAAGGGTCGCGACAGGCGACCTTGGAACATCGGCAACGACCGGACAGCCGATCCTCACCGACCTATTGGCGATCTTTCCTGCGACAATCGAGCTTGCAGTCATCGCCATGATCGTCGGAGCGCTCGTCGGTGTACCACTCGGCATCACCGCTGCCGTCAGGCGCGGCACCGTCATTGATCACGTTGCACGGATCGTTGCGCTGGCCGGTCATTCCATTCCGATCTTCTGGACCGGCCTGATGGCGCTTTTCGTCTTTTATGCAAAGCTTCAGCTTGTCGGCGCATCGGGACGCGTCGACGTATTCTATGAGGGGCTCGTCACACCTATAACCGGCTTTCTTTTGATCGACTCTGCGGTCGAGGGGCAGTGGGACGTGTTTCAGAGTGCGCTTGGTCACATCATCCTTCCCGGCGCCATCCTTGGCTACTATTCCGTGGCCTATATCAGCCGCATGTCGCGCAGCTTCATGCTCGAGCAGCTCAGTCAGGAATACATCGTAACGGCCAGGGCAAAGGGGCTCGGGCGCCGCATGGTTGTCTGGCGCCACGCCTTCAGGAACATTCGCGTGCAGCTGTTGACGATCATGGCGTTGACTTTCGGGGGCCTTCTGGAAGGCGCAGTGCTCATAGAGACCGTCTTCGGATGGCCGGGTCTTGGCCAGTATCTGACGCGTGGGCTTCAGATGAATGACATGAACGTCGTGATGGGAGCAGTGCTGACGATCGGCGCCGTCTTCCTGACGATCAACATCCTTTCGGATGTGCTTTATCGCATCCTTGATCCGCGAACACGGTGACGCCGATGACGATGTCCACAGAACAAGCCGACCGCATCGACGGCAGCCGCTTTCGCAAATGGCTGCACGCGCCCGAACCCCAGGGCTGGTTTCAATCGAGCGCGCAGCAATTCCATCAGGGCTGGCTGAAATTTCGCCTTCACCCGCTCGGCCTGGCAGGATTGGCAATCATTGTCCTTTTGATCCTTGTTGCGCTCGCCGCACCACTCCTGACGGCTTACGATCCGATCGTCCAGGACATGGCCGGACGCCTTTCGCCACCATCCGCGGAGCACTGGCTCGGGACCGACAATTTCGGGCGGGATGTCTTCGCCCGTATTGTCTACGGCGCCCGCACGACGCTCTATATCATTATTCTCGTCTCCGTCATCGTCGCTCCAATGGGACTTTTAATCGGTACCTGCTCGGGCTATTTCGGCGGAATTGTCGATGAAGTGCTGATGCGCATCACCGACATCTTCCTGTCATTTCCGGGGTTGGTGCTGGCGCTCGGGTTTGCGGCAGCACTTGGTCCGGGCATTACCAATGCCATCATCGCGATCTCGCTCACGGCCTGGCCACCGATTGCACGCCTTGCGCGCGCAGAAACGCTCAGCCTGCGAAAGGCCGACTTCATCGCCGCCGTGCGGCTCCAGGGAGCAACGCCTGCAACGATCATCACCCGTCACATCCTGCCGATGTGCATTCCCTCCGTCATTGTGCGCGTGACACTGAATATGGCGGGCATCATCATTACGGCAGCCGGCCTCGGATTTCTTGGCCTTGGCGCGCAGCCCCCCTGGCCCGAGTGGGGGGCGATGGCAGCGACCGGCCGCGAATTCATGCTCGACAGCCCATGGGTCATTGCAGCACCCGGCATTGCAATCGCCCTCGTCAGCCTTGCGTTCAACCTCGTCGGCGACGCGCTTCGCGACGTTCTTGATCCGAGGGGTTCGCAATGAGTACGTCACTTATCGATATTCGCAATCTCGAGATCGCCTTCGGGCACGGAACAGTGAGGGCCGTGCGGGGCGTCACCTTTTCACTCGCACAGGAAAAACTCGGCATCGTTGGTGAGTCCGGATCGGGAAAGTCCACGGTTGGTCGCGCGATAATGAAACTGTTGCCACCGACCGCAATCGTCAGCGCTCAGCAGATGACCTTTCAAGGCGTGGATCTGCTCAAGGCCGACGAGCGCGCGATGATGACGATCAGGGGACGGCGGATCGGGTTGATCTTGCAGGACCCGAAATATTCGTTGAACCCGGTCATGCGGGTGGGCGAGCAGATCGCCGAAACCTATCGCTTTCACTATCCCAAAGCCACGGCGAAACAGGCCTTCGAGCAGATGCTCGCGATGCTGGATGCGGTCAAGATCCGAGATGTTGAAAAGGTGGCTCGCCTCTATCCGCACGAAATATCGGGCGGCATGGGCCAGCGCGTGATGATCGCCATGATGCTGATTGCCGAGCCCGAGGTTTTAATCGCAGACGAGCCAACCTCGGCGCTTGATGTCACGGTGCGGCTTGAAATCCTGGCATTGCTGGATGAGCTCGTTGCGCGCCGTAACCTCGGTCTGATTTTCATCAGCCACGATTTGAACCTCGTTCGAAATTTCTGCGACCGTGTCCTTATCATGTATGCCGGCAGGGTCGTCGAGGTCCTCAAGGCCCGCGAACTGGAATCCGCAAAACATCCTTATACGCAGGGTCTGCTTGCATCTCTGCCCTCGATCGACAACCCGCCCACCCGCTTGCCGATCCTGAAGCGTGACCCGGCCTGGTTAAATGACAACGTGCTGGAGTTGCCGCAGTGATTGAAATCAGCAACCTCACAGTCCGCTTCGGTGCCAGCCTAAGGCCGGTCGTCAAAAATCTCAGCCTTGCTGTTGGAAAGGGCGCCGCGTTTGGGCTCGTTGGCGAATCTGGCTGTGGAAAATCAACGGTTCTACGCGCCATGTCCGGCCTCAATCCACAATACGAGGGACGGATCAGACTGGACGGCGAAACGCTGGACCACCGGCGCGACCGGCCATTTTTCCGGCGCGTCCAGATGGTGTTTCAGGATCCTTACGGATCACTCCATCCCCGCAAGACGATCCGCTCGCAGATCAAGGAGCCGCTCCGCAATCAGGGGCTTGCTACCAATTCGATTGATGTCGATGCAGTTCTCCGCTCGGTTGGGCTCGACCCGTCACTCAGCTACAGATTCCCACATCAGCTCTCTGGTGGGCAACGCCAGCGTGTTGCGATTGCCCGCGCCTTGGTTCTTGACCCGGCCGTTCTGCTTCTCGACGAGCCGACCTCGGCGCTTGATGTCTCGGTCCAGGCGGAAATTCTCAATCTTCTGGACGATCTGCGGAAAGATCGCGGCCTGACCTATCTGCTCGTCAGCCATGACCTGGCCGTCGTCTCCCACATGTGCAGCAGGGTCGCAATCATGGAAGCTGGCGAAATTGTTGAACAAGTCGAGATCGAGCGCTTGCGGCAAGGTGCGGTCGAGCATCCGTATTCGCAGCGTCTGCTGCGGGCAAGCAGGCTCTATGGCAAACAGGTCACGCCATGACGTAGGGGCGGTGCTGACAAGCTCCTGGGCTTGCGGGCTCCGAACACATGATGCCGGCTGACCCGGTCCCATAGCCGCCATGCTTGAGATCGTCGTGATCACTCAGCAGCTTTGAGTGGCCCCATTGCCACGTCGGTCGTGTAGTTCTTGCGCATGAAGTTGATGAAATTCTGCTGGAACTGACGGGTGTGCGCATGCGCAAGCTCATCGGCAAGTTCGACGTTGCGCTCACGGATCGCCTCTAGCATCTGCCCGTGCTCATCCTGATGAGGTCGCGGCGCTGGTTGCCTTCCTGGCTTCGGAAGAAGCAGCTTTCATGTGCGGGTCGCTCGTTGAAATTACTGGTGCGCAGGCGGTCGCGTAATCGCACTTTGCCGTTTGTTTGCGGACGAAAATGGATGCTGTCGGGCGCTTCGCGGTCGATTGGGGGGTGCTTCGGAGCCGCCGCCACTCGGTCTGCGCGTTCCTCCCAGAACGCCTCACCGTGGACGCTGCGATGACGACACGAGCGGCGGCGACATCCCGGCGGCGACCATACCCCCCACCTGGTCCGCCGGGAAAACTGATGGACTGCCAGATGCATCTATCAATCCAACCCACGAGCAGCGCACGAAACCGGTACCCCTCGACTGTGAGGCGGCGTTTCAATCGTGCGATCGACATTTACCCGTTGTCGGCGGTTATATTGCGTTGAGAAGCGTTCGGCTTGTGATCTGGTGACATTAATTTGCGGGCAGCTGCCACATTTCTCAGGTGCGAGAAAACGGAAATGCCACCGGTTGAAGTTTGCGAACAAGAACAAACAATGGTAGCATTACAGCTTCGGGGGGACACCGCTCATGGCCGGGCAACGCGAACCTGACATTCAAAACCTGATCAATGGACCAACTTCATGGGGACTGGCCACGCGCCTGGCAGTTCAGCATCTGGAACGTGCTGGAATTGAGGTTGCGCCTTTGCTGTCACGGTCTGGCCTTTCAAGCGCAGCGATCGCAGAGCGCCGGCGAATTCATGTCACCGCGCAAATGCATTTCCTGCAGTTGGTCGCACATGTTTCGAAGAATGCTTGGATGGGTCTTGCCTTGGCCAAGGAATGCGACTTGCGTGAAATGGGGATGCTTTACTACGTGATGGCCTCGTCACACGATCTGAACGACGCTTTCACGCGCCTTGGAAGATATGTCCGCCTTGGAAACGAGGCACTCGTCGTGCGGCTTAAGGAGAAGCCCGCATGTTCTGTCGAAGTCTCCTACACGGGGGTGCAGAGGCATCGCGACCAGCACAACATGGAGTTGCTGTTATTTGCCCTTGTGCGCCTCTGCCGCAAACTCGTCGGACGGGATCTTTCGCCGCACAAGGTGAGATTTGTTCATCATAGAACTGGCGACCTGACCTATATCCGGCGAGTATTTGGATGTGAGGTTGAATTCGGAGCAGAAACGGATGAAATCATTTTCAACGCCGGAACGTTGGAGCTCCCGGTCGTTGGAGACGACCCATTTCTCAACGAACTGATACTGAAGATGTGCGACGAGGCGATGACAACCCGCATGGCCAATACCAGCCGGTTCCGAACGATCGTGGAAAACAATATTGCGCCTCTGTTGCCGCATGCCGAGGCGTCCATAGGAACCGTTGCAAAACGACTTGGTTTGAGCGAGAGGACATTTGCTCGTAAATTGGCGGCCGAGGGCCTAAGCTTCAGTGAGGTCCTGGATCAAATGCGCCGTGAGCTTGCGATGCGTTACCTCGAAGACGATCTTCAGGCGTCCCAGATTGCCTGGTTGTTGGGGTTTCACCATCCGAGCTCCTTCAGTCACGCTTGCCGCCGTTGGACAGGCAAGAGCCCGCTTGAATTTCGGCGCGCTCCTGTCCAAATCCCGACAGTCGAAGCAACAGCATGATGCTCTTCTTTTTATACGCAAACTCGGACCGCACCTCTCGTTCCTGTCAGGCTCATTTATCCCGGTGACATACGCGCGACATGCCAGTCTGCCCTCGTGACGTGCCGTTCGTCGCATGGCGCCGACGTCGCCATCTGATCTGCTTGCGCAATGGCCCAGCTATTCCGTTGCTTTCGCGCAGATGGCGGACAGCGTGGAGGGCGGTTGCGTCGAGCTTTGGGTCAGCCTGCCGGCCTCCTGTCGCATTGCTTCGGCGCGGCGCATGAAGTCTTCGGCCGTGCCGACCGAGGGGAAGTCGGCGGCGAAGCTGCGGGCCACGAGAAGAGCCTGCTCGCGACCGCTGTTGTTCCACGACACCCACACGAAGCGCGACAGGTGCTCGAATTCTTCCCGCAGCGTTCTCGCTGACATCAGTTCCTCCTCCAGAGGCGTTTTTGCGGGCGGGCGCGATGGCGAGACTTCCCGGTCTCCTCGGGGCAGCACATTGGCCGCATCCTCGACCGTCAGCCGTTCTGCATGGGGGCACTTTTGCAAGTTGCACTTTGATTGAACGGAAGCACCCATCCGGCCGCAGTAGGACCGGCAATGCAACCAGATCCCAGCCCTCCGGTCGCATTGCCGTGCATTGACACTCAATTACTTCGTCTCCGCGCAAAACCAGTACCGTTTTCGACCGGTCGAAATCTTGCTGCCCGAAGACAATTGTTTGCGTTAGGCTGCCACGGGTTCACAGTGTGCGGATTACGCACTCCTGTTCAGGCAGAAACGCTGATGGATCAGGCTTAGATAGTCATCCGCACCGCCGACCCAGGGAGGGCTGTTGTGGCTTCGGGCCATCGGTATAACGATACGCGGCGATGGTGATCGCGAGTGTAATCAAAACCTCTGGCATCGGATCAGGTTGGTCATGCAAAAAGGCCCCACCTGAGCACAAGCGGGGCGAGGAGAGCGTTTGGACATCAAAGAAACGGCAACGAAAGAAGCCGCCATTCCAGCCTTCAGCTGGCGCTGCGTCCAGATAAAGTTCGCCGAGCACGCAGCGTATTATTCAAGGACCAGTTCCATTCATCGTCTTTGTCGGGATCGCAGACAAGGATATGATGCAGGCAGACACGCAACGGAGGGTTTTCGATGGCTAGCCTTCGGATAGATGTGATGAGAATGGTGAGGCGCAACAAGCTGGTTGGCATGTGGGCGGCGGAAAAACTGGCGCTTGCCGAAGAAAATGCCAAAGCATACTCGGATGAGCTTGCCCGAGGGGCGGTTGACGTCAACCGCAACGATATCCTTGCCATCATCCGAAGAGACTTTGACGCGGCTGGTGTGGATCAATCGGATGAGGATATTCTGGCAGTTATGAACGTCTGCTGGCTTGAGGCTGGTAATCAAACAGAGACGTCAGATGCCAGTGATGGTGCGCTTGTGCAGATTGCGCGCAACCTGGTGAAGTAAAGTCTGGTTACACTCTGCGTGCCAGAGAGGCGGTGGAGAGGCGAAGCTCCGGTGGTCTAAGGCGCCGCGTGGGATGGTATCCTGTGACCGTCCTTTGTTTCGCGCACGTCCTGATTTGGTTCACCGGGGGAAATTGGCGAACCGATCCATAAAATGGCAGTCGGCGCGCTTATGTCCATTGCCGCCCATTGGAGCTGGCTTCGAGCTTTTCCCAAAAGGGCCTCCGGTGCTATTCGGATATCGGTCACAACAAGCTGGAGCCTATCTATGTCCGAGAAGCGAAGGGTCGTCGCCGTTATACCTTGCAACAATCTCGCTGCGAGCGAAGACTTTTACGGCCTGCTGGGCTTCCGTCGCGATCCGGATTCTGAGGACTACGGCGATTACGTGATATTGACGGACGACGGAGGCGCCGAAATTCACCTGACGAAGGCGGCCGAGGACTGGCTCGTTCCCGGCAAGAGCCCGTTCGGCATCTACTTCTACGCTGACGATGTCGAAGAACTGGCGGCCCGGCTAAAAGGCAGGCTTCTTTATCCACCAGTCAAGCAGCCATGGGGCATGTTCGAATTCGCAGTGTCCGATCCGGACGAACACCTGGTGCGCGTGGGCCGGAGGATCGATTGATCGGGTCTGGACCTGCGGCCCTGATAACGGGGAGAGGAGCACCCGTACACCGCCTTTCTATTCCCCGTAGCGACGGCTGCCGTTTACATTCCGTCCGACGATTTCCCTGATGATGGTCAGTGTTTCTCTGGCGGCTTCGTTGGGCGGCAGGGCCGTGTCCGCGACGTTGCTGACAAGCCTGGTGATGTCGTGATCGATATCCTTTTCGGACCATCGTTTGCCCTTGGCGACAGTAATGTACACCGAATAGGCGTGGTGCATCGTCCCTGGCCGTTCGCCGATGATGTGAAGAATCCCTCGGAAGCTGTTGGGATTTGCCCTTGCGAAAAGTACCTCGCCGATCCTGTATCCGGCTCTCACCCTTCCGCTGGTAACAACAATGTTCTTGTTGCTCATTGCGACGCCAGCTGTGGCCAGCAGCCGGCGCATCTCCTCGAGATAGGGTGCAAGATGTCCATCATCCATGATGGCCTTTGCATTTAGTCCGTCGGAAATGACGATCTGACCTTGAGGGATATCGTCTCCCCAGGCATCTCTCAGTCTTTCGACGTCCCGCAATCCTTCCGCGTTCAACATCTCGCCGCTCATGGGATGGGCTATGTAGTCATTGCGATCCCTGGACTGTGTGTGCACTGAAACGGCATCGGGAATGCCAGCGATAAACTCGGGCGTGAATTCGGTCCAGAGGGACTGCTTCGCATCCTCGTACAAGCCTTTGACCTTGGTCGAAAGCGTCTGATTGAGATCCCATCTGTTCCTTCCATGCCCTGTGGCAATGTCGACCCCTCGCTTCTCAATCTCCCGCATCTTCTGCCGGCCTTCCGCATAGACCTGCTCACGCGATCTTTTGTCGCCCTTGGCCAGGCGATATTGGAAGTACACCCAAAGGGGATTTCCATAATTCGCCGTGTAGCGGTTGTCCTTGCCCACCACGCCGAGCCGCTTGTAGAAGTCCCAAATCGCATCGTTGACCCTAAAGCCGAACTTTTCGCGCAAGCGCACGTGATCCTGAAACGATGTGGTGAGGTAGCTCAACATCGGGTCGTTCTTCGTTGGCAGCGCGATCAGATAAGCGGGATTGGCCGGCATGATCTGATCCTGGCACCAATCCAGGTCATCAAGGCTCACTGTCATGTGCAATGTCGTACAAATGTCCAGACCGATGGTAAGGCCATGGAGCTTGCCCATGACCAAGTCTTCGAGACAGCATCTCACGAGTTGGTCGCGGCTCTTGAAAACCTCCGGCCCGATAAAACCGGCGACATCATTGACGTGAAGCCAGGCGCCCTTGGGCTGCACCTTGGCAAGCTCCAATCCTACAGCCCTGCTGAAGCCGTATTTTCGTGACTCAAGAACCATCATGTCGACGCCGTTCGCCGCCCCATTGGTGAATTCCGAGCCCTGTCCGGTTTCAAAGTAGAGGCCATATCGCTGCCCCTTCTTCGCCCGCGCATATTTCAGGATCTTGTCAATCGTGATGTCGAAGATCTTGTTACAATCGTCAGTTCCAGCAAGGCTCTGGAACATCGTGGAGACGGTTTTGGGGAAGCTGTCGCCTACTTCGGCCTGGACATCGATGTGCGAGAGGACGCACCACGGGATCACATCCTGCAGCTTGAAGGTGTCGACAACGTCCTTGAGCGCACGTTCGACAGTGGCGACGCTGTTGACCGTACTGTCAACTGGATTGGTGCCGATGACGATGTCGCCCGTGGCATACGAAAATGCGTCGAAGACCTGCCAGATTATGTCGTCGGGATGGTCTGTCGGCGAATTGGGCTGGATGCGAGCGCCCATGTATCCCTTCGCGCCAAGCTTGGTGCCAGGCATTGCGTTAAAGATCTTTCGGCTGACGGAGACGAGCTCTTCATTGCTCATCAATTTCGGCACGCAGCCGATGGTGTCGCTGGTCAGGCCATTCATCACACCCCTAATCTCGTCCTCTGGCTTTGCGAGGAGAAATTCCCTCAATTCGCCCATGGTCCAGTCCTTGACCTTTTCGTACTGGGCCTGGTCGGTGGTCTGCCAGATGAGTTGTTGCAGATCATCCTGAAATAATGGCCTCGCGTAGAGGTCTGCGAGCTTGGTATTCGTCAACAGAATGCGTGCATTTCGTCGCGTCGCATCGTTGTCGGCGCCAACGCCGATTGCTTGATCTCCTTCCTTGAACTCATTGGCA
Organism: Rhizobium sp. RHZ01; assembly: GCF_014851595.1. NCBI lineage: Bacteria > Pseudomonadati > Pseudomonadota > Alphaproteobacteria > Hyphomicrobiales > Rhizobiaceae > Rhizobium > Rhizobium sp. RHZ01. The sequence continues at coordinate 137,549 of NZ_JACUZZ010000003.1, read as the reverse complement.
GCACCGATAACCTGCTGGTATAAAGTCGGTTCAAAGCCGCCCTTCATTCTTGAGATGTAGGTAAAAATATCCTCGCCTTGTTTCACGTCCTTGATGGAGAATGCATCCGGCTGGGACGCGGACTTGGCGCCATTGCTGTAACTGGCGATCGTCGCGGCGGCGGTTCCCGCCACCAGCAGAAGATCTCTTCTGGATAGTCCGTCACGCGCATCAGACAACAAGCCCTTGTTCATGGCGATACCTTTCCGTGGGTCAAAGGTCATTGGCTCTGCTATGCCTCGAACCGGCTGTCGGAGTGAAAACCTCCCGCAGCGGCACGGTTCTGAGCTACCTAAGGTCGTTTCGCAACTGAGCGGATCCCCGCCGCAAGATTTCCGATCGCAATGCCGCCTTGCGAACCCTGTTGTCCAAAATCGGAACCGCCGGTTGGCTGGTACAAGTGTTACAATCTCATGACGATGCGACCGTCGATCTTTCCCGCTTCCATACGGTGGAAAATGTCATTGATGCTCTCGAGACCCTCCCAGGAGAAATGAGGTGTGACTTTTCCTTCGGCCGCGAATTGGAGCGATTCCTCCAGATCCTGGCGCGTACCGACGATCGATCCCCGAACTGTTATGCGTTTCAGGACTGTTTCGAACACAGGCAGCGATATCATCCCCGGTGGCAGGCCGACGAGTGCCATCGTCCCACGCGATCGCAGGAAGCCAAAGGCCTGCTCCATGGCGGCGGGGGAGACCGCCGTAACGAGAGCCCCATGTACACCGCCATCGGTCGCCTTCCGAACCTGCTCGACGGCGTCGCCAGCCTTGCAGTTGATCGTGACGTCCGCCCCGAGTTGTTTTGCCAAAGCCAGTTTCTCTTCGAAGATGTCGGCGGCGACGACATGCATGCCCATCGCCTTTGCATACTGGACGGCCATGTGACCCAAGCCTCCCACGCCCGAAATGGCAACCCATTCGCCTGGGCGCACCTCTGTCTCTTTCAATCCCTTGTAGACAGTGACGCCCGCGCAAAGAACCGGGGCAGCGGGGCCGAACTCCAAATGGTCAGGCAGTGTGCCGACGAACTCAGGATCAGCGAGCCCATACTCGGCGAAGGTGCCATTAACGGAGTATCCGGTGTTCGACTGCGAGGCGCAGAGTGTTTCCCAACCGGTTCGGCACTGCGGGCAGTAGCCGCACGCGCTGTGTAGCCAGGGCACGCCAACACGGTCGCCCTCCTTCACTCTCGTGACACCGGCGCCGATTGCCGAAACATAGCCAACGCCCTCGTGCCCGGGTATGAATGGTGGGCTCGGCTTCACCGGCCAATCCCCATTGGCTGCATGGAGGTCGGTATGGCACACGCCAGTCGCTTCGTATTTGACGAGTATCTGCCCCGGTTGCGGAGATGGCACGGGCACATCTTCGATCACGAGAGGTGTGCGGAACTGTCGAACGACAGCGGCCTTCATCATCTGACCCATGAGTTTCCTCCAACTGGAAACGAGACGCCGGTCAATCTGAAGCTGCGTCGTGAGCCAACGATGCGCGGGATTGCCAAGAGACCGCGCCTGGTCCACAACGCAAAACACAGTAAGTCACGTCCCGATATCGTCGCAAACGTAAACCTCTTCCGATCGGTCGACAACAATGAAGCGGCGAGGGGGCCTTCGGCAGTCATAGGTCGGGCGAAATATCCTGGCAGAGAGCAGCCTCTGGACCAGCGGCTGAGGCCCATATTTCCGCTTGCGTAGGCTGCGCGTCGGCTCCATGTTGATCATATTCTTGGTCGGGAGGTTATAATGGTAACGGGCACGGTGAAATTCTTCAACGAAGACAAGGGGTTCGGTTTTATCAGTCCCGAGGGGGGCGGCAACGATGTGTTTCTGCACATCTCGGCTCTTCAGGCCTCTGGGATCCAGACCATCCGCGAGGGGCAGAAAGTCTCATTCGATACGGAACCGGATAAAAGAGGAAAAGGCCCGCAGGCTGTCAATATTGAACTGCGGTGACGGATCGCCTGTCATTGGCCCGCCTACTGTATGGTGACAAGGATATGTCGTCGTCGATGCCGATGCCGGCATTCTGCGGATCGATGGGTTTGTTACTCTGGGCTGTCCCGGCTGGAAGGTGATGACGTGGCTAACCTGATGACAGTCGCACGTGGTATCTTTGAGAGGTGCGGCTCAAACAGGGCGCAACTGGGCACCCAGCATCCTGCACAGGACGAAATCTCCCATGCCAGAGGGGGAGAAGCTTAGCTCTTTTTAGGCAACGCCTGCGCTTCTCTCGCGATCGCGGGCCGCTTTGGATTACAGGGCTCTGGCCATGCTGGCATTGAGCGATCATAGTCGCAGTGAGGTAAAAGGCAGCCCTTCTGGACCGTTCACCGCTCACTGGAAATCAAGTGCGACATCGTCCTTTCCGCGGTATAATGGTTGACTGCAAAGTTGACGGAAGGGAAGCCGATGAAAAGGCTAGCATTCGTTGCCGTGTCGCTTGCGACGGCGTTGACGAGCGTCCCGCCGGCAATGGCATTCCCCACCATCGTCGCCCCGAAGATCGATTCCCCGCAGGCGCAGCCGGTGGACTATCATGGCGGCCACGGCGGTTACTACCACGGCGGATACTATCACCATCATGGCGACGGCGGGTGGGGCTGGGCGCTCGGCGGTCTCGCGGCAGGCGCAATAATCGGCGGATTGCTGGCGCAGCCGAACTATTATGCACCTGACTACTACGACCCGGGTTACTACGGCCCGTCTTACTACGGCCCGTCTTATTATGCGCCTCGATACTATCGCAGAGCGTATTACGGTGGCAATGCGCATACGCGCTGGTGTTATGCGCGTTATCGATCCTACAGGAGTTATGACAACACGTTCCAGCCCTATTATGGCCCACGACAGGCGTGTGTCTCGCCCTACTACTGATGGCGCGCACGGCCCTTGGCGGAAGCGAAAGGATTTGCGCATGATGTCTGCCAGCTGATGGCGCGCGATACCCCCCGACCTCCATCTTATCAAGATGACCAAAAGCCTTCGGAACGGCAAAATTTCTTTCTTGACTATCTACGAAACGATCGCATGGCGACGGCCGTGGCGCGCCTCTGTCGCCGCGGGCGCGACCAGGCGGTACCATCTCTATGCCGCTGACCTCGTCACAAGCAGACGTCCGATCTCTACCCGGCGCGGTTCACTGTTCGAACGGTGCCTGTGCTGCTTGCGAAAAGCTCAGCCTGGCAGGATTATTGTGATGGTGAGCGACCGCTTGAAGAGGCAATCAAGCGTCTCGGAAAAGCAAAACGGCCAGCATGAGTTGCCAGTTGTGTCTTAAGGCCACGGCACATGGACAAAGAAGCAAAAACCACGGCCACCCGGCCTTGGCGTGTCGGTGCAGCGACTGATCTGCCGCACGACCGGATAACGGTGGAGCGGTTTCGAGAAGCGTTTCCTCGTGCGCGGTGGAGCGACAGCCTGAACGCCTGGTTCGTGCCCGGTCGTACTGCGGAAAGGCGTATCAGCCGATGGTTCGCCGAAGTGGAGGCTGAGGCAGATGCATTCGCTGACGAAAAGGGCAGGGACGCGTTTGCATTCGATCCGATCGAAAGCCGATATCTCGAAGCCGCGACGGCGACGTTCCAGATCCGGACGCCCTATTCACGAAGTGTCATCAAGGAGATCCGGGAGATCCCTTATGCACGCTGGGACGTTGATCGCCGCTTATGGACTGTTCCTTACCGGTCATTCGAGGACCTCCGCAGTCGATGGCCGGCGATCGAAGCGGCTTCCGAGCGCAGTGAGCCCGAAGCGAGGCGCGCGCGGCGGGAGGCCATCAAGGGAACGGAAGAAGAGGGCTTGTCCAAGGTGAGGACACGGGAGCGCCGGCGGAAGCGATACCCTGTTCCCGCACATGATGGCCCGCCTTTCGCGCGCGCGATCGGGACGCATGTCGGAGTCGTCTGTTTCATCGGCACTGACGGCGAGTTGGCGGACCGGCCCACGGTCAGCGCGTTCTACTTTCCCGCAACTGAAAGCGTAGAATATGTCTGGGCGTCGTGGCGCGCAGGCACACTTGAAGAACTGGTCACGACATGGCCTGCGCGAACACCACCCAACAAGAGTGAGCTCGATCGGGGCTGGTGGATGCCGACGCTGGAGGAGTTGCGACCTGCGCGACGCGACGCGAGATCCAGACGGCTGGCGAAAGAGCGTAAAAGCAAGGACAGGTCATCGAATGAAAGAACGGCAAACCGCCGCCTTTGAGCAATTCCGAAGCCTGCCGCCGGTCGAGCCGATCGAAATCGTCGGATTGTGGCAGGGGCGCGGCATCCCCGCCGGGCACCCGCTCGACGGCGTGCTGGAAAATCTTGGCTGGTTCGGAAAGCGGTTTAGGGCGGACATGCGTGCAGACGCATTACTGTTTTGGACGCGAGAGCGGCGCCTGATTGCCATCGATCCAGCACAGATACCGGTTTGCCTGGCACTTCGTTTCCACAAGCTCGGACGCACGGGAGCGGCGCGGATCCTGTTCTCCTATCTGCGCCGCGGTTTTCAGGCGAGTGGTCCGGTGGCTTGCCTGAGGATCATGCGGTTTGCCGGCGCCGAGAGTGCGGCGATGGTCTATGACGAGCAGCCGATTGTCGACTATTTCCGCCGCGTCGATGAAAGAAAGATCATGGGAGTGATGACGATCAAAGGCGAAGACCAAATCTACTTCTTTGAACTCGAACGGACGGAAGAGCTTGAAAAAGAACAGGCGCACACCAAATAACGCCCCACTACCCGTTTCGATGGTCCTTGGCGAGCAGATTTCTGCCGCCTGCGGTCGTCCGGGTTTGGCAGGGCGCTCCCCGCAAGGGTCGAGCGCCCTGCCTGTTTTAGTCTGCATTTTTCGGCCATGGACAACAACATTGTCCTGGATCTCACGGCTCTAATGCATGGCGGAGCGTGGCATTGACAATCGGCGAAACTTGATCTGCGCGATCAAAGTCGGCTGAGCGAAGGCTAGTCTTCCTGCTTGAGGGTCGGCCGGCCATTTAGCCTTCAGTCTATCGACGCCACTAAGCCATGGAAGCCTGCTTGCGTAGCTTTCCTAACAGTGGAAGTATTCGAGATAAGACATTGAACTAAAAAACAATATTCTCTGGGATCTCTTTAACTCAGGTCATCCTTTCATTGCCGCTAGAATGAATCTCTCGACTTGCGTAGGCGAATGAGAACCACTCCAAGTGTGGCCCGCCACAAGCGCTAGAGCATTGCCTCACTGACAACGCTCGCGTTTTCTGACCCTAAGCCTCATGGAGGTAAGCGATGGATCGTCGCCTCTCATTCAGACCTAAGTCCAACGCCCGAACTTAATGATCCTTCGACTGTTTCTTAAGGGAGCCGGAAGGAGAAAAGACGATGAAGTTCGGATCAGACAGCTTTAGCCATGAACAGCATTGCACGAGCGGTCATAGTTCGGCTGCGACTATTGCATCCGTTGAAGCGGCAATGTCCGCCGACCCCGATCTGGATAGCTCTGCCATCACGATCAAGATGCTGGGTCCTGTCATTCTGCTAGAGGGATACATCAATAACTACGCCGAGCGGGAACGCGCAACTTCAATCGCCGCGTTAATAGTCGGACCAGAAAATGTCCAAGATCGAATGCTAGGTCGCATTATTGAACACTAGGATCATCAGTCGTGGTTCTCGGTTATTTGTGATGCGCATATTTCGCAGGCCCGGAAAGTGGATGGGCGTGCGGGAAGCTTCCTCTTATCGTTTCTTACGATGACGCTTTGAAAACGTGGGCGGAGCGGGTTACTGCATGGGCCCGCGGCGAAGAGCCCGTTGACGCGGAACGGGTTACCGCGCCGCTTTCCCCGTCCAAAAAGGGGCGGATGTTTACCTCTATTTCGACAACGACGTTAAAGTTCGAGCGCCTGCCGATGCGCATATGTTGGCGCAGCGTCTTGGGCTCGTGGTTGGGGCAGAAAGCAATGATGTTTCGACAGGAGTACCAAAAGAGCTTAGCACGCTGGAGAAGCCGCGACGGCATTGGCCGCCGATAAGTAGCGCACCGTAATCCGTCCGAGGCAGGCGCAATGATCTTTCATTCTCGACCGGCTCTGGCGTGGAACCGGATTTTGGGTCAGGCGCACACATTATCACGCTCTAGCGCTTGACGTGGCCGGTGGAGTTGCCGATCACCGTCGAACAGCACAGCAAGAGGGATCGAATGCCGCATTATCTCGTGATGCACACGTCACTTGTCGAAGCCGAAAACGAGGAGGCCGCCGCTCGGAAAGCCTTGCTGACGATCAAAGAGAGCAAGGAGATTTCCTTTTCTGTGAAGTTTGATGAGGCCAGCGTGAGACGGGTCGTCGTTTCAACTGCCGATATTCCGTGCGACCTGCGGCCATTAGCGGGCGATCCTGAAAAACAAGAAGAGGAGACACCCGTCGACAGTATCGACGGAGCGCCTCCCGAGGCGTCGTTCCATGCCTTCATTGATCGAACGAAGTTCGCAATCGCATTGATACTTTTCATCTCTGGCTTGTGCCTTGGGTTGGCATACCGCGTCGCGTAATACGGTCCAGATCAGCGGGTCAGCGGAAATGAAACCCAAGCGCCAGCCTGGCGTCTGGCGACGGCCTCAGTGAGGCAGCCGCCGTAAGGGCGCGCGCATGACCCGGCCCGGTTGGGGAGCCGCCCATTGAAAATGGTTTGTAACTTGAAATGGATCTACATCCAGGCTGAGGTGTGGCCGAAAAGCCTGAAGCTGTGAGGACCCCGCGAACGTCGTGGTTTTTAAGGTTGATGGGTCGATCTCAGCCGCAGAGCATAAACACTTTGTCCCGCTTGCATTTTAGTAGTTGCTTAATCTTTATATGTCAGATTTTCATTTGTCACGGGTAGGTTATCGTGGCGCAACATCACATGCTAAGGGCTCGCCGCAGGTATATCGTGGCGAGCCTCTTTTGTTAGCGCGCTGCGGGGTTGCCGACACGGCGTTCTGCGTCAGTGACAGTACTTGCTGCGTCACCCCCGAAACCATTGATCCCGTTGGCACAGGAGGTGATTGGCAGCCTCAACAAGCATGTGGCTATCAGAGCCGAAATGATCTCCATTTCCAACTTCTTCGGTTCCTTCGATTGTTGCTGCCTGGACGAGGCTAGCGACGCTTCCGCTGGGCGTTAACGCTGGATTGTTGCTCGGCTGCCCCGACGCCGACCCGTCGGTAAGTTTTGATGACGACAATTGCGTCGATAGGAGTGCGACGCATCGCAATCCAAGGACCGGAGATCGCTGGATCCTCGAGATCGAGGCGATGGGCGTTACGTGGTTCTGGTTCTGGGTCGAGCAGGAGTTTAGAGGATTGGGCGTTGCCACGAAGCTGATGTCCAAGGCTGTTGCGTATTTGAAAAGCCGCGGTTGAACGGGTATTGTGTTGCATTCGTCAAAAGCAGGTGAAGCGCTTTATCGCAGTCTTGGCCCGAGCCGGCACATGAAATGCGAATGACATTTGGCACCGATGATCTGAATGCCGCAAACATCTCATCAGAACGTGGAACATAGCTGCCTCATCGAGGTTGAGGAATTCGACAGCGGCCATTTTCATCGAGATGGAACGCCCTATCTCGCAGTCAAAGCGCTCGTACGGTGCTGCACTGAACGGTTTGTGAAGCAGAACGTTTCTCTTTTCTCGCGCAGACAAGAGCAGGTGAAAATCCATTCACCGGCGCGCGAGCATCCTGCGCTGCAACTGCTGTATGCACGATTAGATACCATCGGACGCGGCTCAGGAGTGCGAATGACACGACGCCCCTCGCGAGGAGAATGGAAATGACAGGGCACGGCAACAGAAAATCCTCGAGGTCGAGCAGGCAGCAACGGCTCGATGCTTTCGAAGAAACGACGCGCCTCGCTCGCCAGAGTGTGGAGGAAGAGCGCCGAGAGAGGGAAGAAAAAAGCGAGCGACTTCGAAGGGCACGGCTGGAAGCGCAGGAACAAGATCGGCAGGTTTGACGTGCGCCTGCAGCCGAAACCTTCGCAACCAACCGAGTAACACGGCCCCTCTGCCTCTAGCCTACCTTATCCTGTGTTTGCGTTTCAAAGTCGGAGGCATCGTGTCGTTCATGGAGTTGTTCTGAAGGATCGCCATTGATCCGGTTGACCATGCGGCCGCGCTTGACCGCCGGCCGGTTTGCGATCTCAGCAGTCCAGCGCTGCAGATTCTTATAGTTCTCAACATCAAGGAAGGTTGCGGAGTCGCCGTATGCCTTTCCTTGCGCGAGGTTCCCGTACCAGGGCCAAATTGCGATATCCGCAATCGAGTATTCGTCGCCCGCCATGAACCGGTTGCCTTCAAGATGACGGTCCAACACGTCAAGCTGACGCTTCACCTCCATCGAAAAACGATCAATGGCATATTTGATATGCATTGGAGCGTAGGCGTAAAAATGGCCGAAGCCGCCGCCAAGGTAGGGCGCCGAGGCCATTTGCCAGAACAGCCAATTCATCGTCTCCGTCTGCGCCTTGTGCTCTTGTGGTATCAGGGCGTCAAATTTCCTTGCCAGATAAAGAAGTATGGATCCGCTTTCGAACACCCGTGTCGGCTCAGGTGTAGAACGGTCCATCAGTGCTGGAATCTTCGAGTTTGGATTAACCTCCACAAAGCCGGAACCGAACTGGTCGCCATCGCCGATCCTAATGAGCCACGCATCGTATTCCGCTCCGCTGCGGCCGAGCGCAAGCAGTTCCTCCAGCATGATAGTGACCTTCACGCCATTCGGAGTTGCCAGAGAGTAGAGTTGCAGGGGATGCGTTCCGACAGGCAGAAGCTTATCGTGGGTGGGGCCGGCAATGGGCCTGTTAATGTTGGCAAACTGTCCGCCGTTGCCTTTTTCCCAATGCCATACCTTTGGCAGTTCGTACCCGGGAGGGAAATTATTGGCGGAGCTATTTTCAGTCATACTAGATCCTCTGTTGGGCAGTCATGGGCAGGCACATAGGCTTCAATTGTTATAAAGGAACCGCGACACGAGAGTGCCGCGCCCCGGCACTGCCATTCGCGACTGCGCTCCGGGCCGGTTTCGCCGGCCCTATAGGAACGATGTTTGACGGCGTTAATCGAGAAAGCTTGTGCCCGTAAGCTCGGAGCTACTGGAATAGTTTTCTCGTCGCAAGGGATGGCGCGTGGACGTCGGTGCGAATTGCGGAGCTTGTTATTTGGCGACAGTTATTCTACTCTTCCTTGTAGGTTTTTAGCCTAAATCCCGGATTGGAGCGTCTCGCATGCTGAAACGTGTTTCCGTCCTTTTCTCGGTCTTTTTGACGGCATGCGTGCCGTCCTGGACGTACCCACCCTTTGCGCCAACTAATGCCCGTAACTGTCAAAGTGCGCCGCCGAGTCGAGTTGAATCTGCCGATTGGCGCCGGGCACAAAAGCTGAACACGCGTCAATCCTATCAGGCTTTCCTCGCAAAGCACCCTCGCAGTTGCTACGGCAACTTGGCGGTCGAAAGGATGAAGAAGGGGGTTCAACGGCAACCTGTTGCAGTACGGAAGTTGAACACCCAATCCGAACGGGGCTGGGGCCGCGGATCAGCCTATTAGCGCCCGTTCTGTTCTCTGCCTCGGGAGGCTGCGAGCAGTGCGGTGGAAATGTCTCGCTGCATCAGGGTATTTGAAACAGGGTTCAAGCTCATTTGAGGGTAGGGTATTCCGGGTGCAGCAAATAATCTCGGGGTTGGCTGATGCATTTTGACGTTGTTCATGCTGCCGACCCACGATTTCTTGGCGGTACGTCGAGCGCACTGAGAGCCGAGCTCAAGGCGGCGAGACAGTGCGAAGTGAGCTGTGGGCTATTGCCCTTCCTCGGACAGCGCACCCGCGAGTTAGGCGTCTTCGACACTCGCACGGCCGCCACAATTGAACAATCGAATGCCGTCTGGCTAACAGGGTCGGAAGAGGCAACGTGCGACATTCTTCTGGCTCACCATCCTGCAGTGTTCGAGCGTATGCCGAGTTCGCCAGTGCGCATAAGACCTCGCCGCGTCGTTTGCGTGGTTCATCATCCTCTGTTCGACGGCAATCGAGTTCCGCAATACGATCTGACGGTCGTGGGACGTGTCTTGGACAGGCTCTTTGGTGTGCCAGTCGCGTTCGCTCCTGTCGGGCCAAAGGTCCGGTCACAGTTCAACAGTATTGGGACCGAAAGCCCCCCGCTTCTCCGACACGATTTGTATAATATGGTCGACGCCGCTGAATGGGCGTTACCCGAGCGATCAGCTCCGGCAGGTATCGCGAGTTTGGGACGCCATACGAGGGGAGACCCGGCGAAATGGCCCAGTTCTGCCGATGACCTGCGGGCAGCTTACCCCGACGCACCCAATTTCGCCATCAAGGTGTTGGGCGGTGTCCCAGAGCCAATCCAGCCGTGGATCGGCTCGAACTGGCAGATCAGTCCATTCGCGCAAAGCAGCGTCCCAGACTTTCTCAGACGCCTTGATTTCTATGTCTATTTTCACAGCCGGCAATGGGTGGAAGCCTTCGGGGTATGTATCGCAGAAGCAATGGCCAGCGGCTTGGTGACAGTGCTTGACCCTTCATTTGAAAGCCTGTTCGAAGATGGCGCGGTCTACTGCAACATTGTAGAAACGCGAAGCGTCATCGAGCGCCTCATTGCCTCTCCTTCGACCTATCTCCAACAATCAAATGCCGCCAAGGAGCTTGTCCGAAGGAAATTTGCGATCGATCAATATCCGCAACGCATGGCACGCCTCTATGATGATCTTGAGCTTCGCAGACCTTCTTGGCTGGAAAACAGCCGGACCGTGGGCAGCGGTTGTTCACCTGGCAAGACTGCCGAAAGTGTGACGCCTGAATCCGCCCCGCGACGTGTAGGCAAGAAGCGCCGAGTGCTTCTTGTCGCGACAAACGGCATCGGGCTCGGTCATATCACACGACTGATGGCGATCGCAGAGCGGCTGCCCGATGATATGGATCCGATATTCTTTACTCGATCGGCCGGATCCGCGTTGGCCCATGCGCGAGGTCATGCTGTTGACTATACGCCTTCCGGTTTGGCAATCGGCGTAACGGATGAAAGCTGGAACAGGGCTTATGCGCAGGAGCTGGTGACGGCAGTCGAGGCGTTTGATGCCTCGGCGGTGGTGTTTGATGGAAACAGGCCGTTTCCAGGGTTAATTGCCGTTGCCGAATGCCGACGCGACCTCGCCTGGATCTGGATCCGGCGTGCGTTGTGGCGTCTTTCCCACAATTTCGAGCCGGGCGTCCAGGACATATTCGACATGGTGATCGAACCAGGCGAATTTGCGCATGACGAAGACCATGGTCCGACCCGCGATATGCCCGGGGCAGTTGCTGTTCCCCCTGTGCTTCTGTTGGATCCCGGTTCGGGCCTGCCCAGGAGAGAAGCTGCCGCCAAGCTTGGCGTCAACCCGGACCGGTTCACGGTTGCTGTACAACTGGGGTCGCAACGAAATTTCGACCTGGAGGATCTCCCCAGTCTGATCTTCGCCGATCTGGCCAGACGGAATGTGCAGACGGTACAGGTCCTCAATCCGTTGGCGCCACCTCCCAAGCAGGAATGGCCGAGCGTTTTGCGCACAAGCGTTTACCCCTTGGCTGAGTGCGCCAGCGCGATCGATCTTCTTGTCACCACCGCGGGGTACAACAGCTTCCATGAGAGCATCCTGGGAGGGATCCCCTCGATCTTCGTGCCCAACCAGGCGCCGGAAATGGACGATCAGCAACTTCGCGCCGTTTATGCCCAAACTGCGGGCCTGGGTCTTTGCTTGCGATACTCGGAGTCGGATCGTGTGACGACAACGCTCGACCTGGCGCTATCAGATGCCTTCCGCACCGAGGTTCGCCGGCGTCTGGGGCGCCTGAATTTCGTTAATGGAGCCGCCATGGCCGCGAAAGCGGTCGAGCAGCTTGTCTTCAGCATCCGCGCTGACCGACCCCTGCATGCCGCGATTGCTCGAATGTGAGCTCATGGAAACATCCGCGCCGAGCTGATCGGCAAGAAACTCCTCGATGGTCGATGAGATTGTGATTTCACTAGCGATATCCCATTTCGCAATGATCAATGACCAGCGCCTGCGCGAGTATCTGCCATAAATTTCGGGGGAAAGTGATGGCAGGTGGCTGCGGGTTGGGACAAATTCCAAAGGGGCAGAACTTGCAGCAGTCAGGTCGGGACGCAGTTCTGACAGAACGATAACTGGAAATTCGCCATTAGCCCTACAAGCTTCGACGGCAGTATCAAGAATCTCGGCGAGATTAGCGGGCATGGCACCGAGGACGGAAATAAGGCTTCTGGGTTTGGCTTCGTCAACTGGGTCTCGCAGGACGTAGTGAAGACTGTCCCCGGCGGCGGCGGGATCGACGATCCTGACGGCGCCCTTCGACCTCCCGAAACGCAAGAGCCGGCCAATTCTTTCGACAATCCAGCGCAATGCCATCCCCGCGTTCCGTGCAATTATGTCACTATGACCCTACCACCGGGCTCTCAAAGCCCATTCTGCTGAACGAATAGTTCGACATCTTTCTCGATTTCCTCTCGTGAAGCAGCGTCTAGCTTCTCGCCCACCGAGGTCTTTGTTCCTTCCGCCTCTTCGACTTTGAAACGTGTGGCGAGTGTCGCGTTGAAATATGCCTTCCTCAAATCTGGCTTTCCGCGGGCAAAGCTGCCCGCAGCGTAACCCTTGGCGAGCTCGAGATAGGCGTCCTCGAAGCCTCGGCGTGCCGACAGTTCCAGCAGGGAAAGTGCGCGATTGGCATCGGGACGAACATTGCCCTCGCCTTTGACGAGAATGCGCGCTGCATAGAGAGGCGCGTACTGGTTACCCATTTCCGTGGCGCGGATCATCAGATCAAAGCCCCGTTTGACATCCTTCTCGACGCCCAGGCCGCCGACATAGGCGCGGCCCAGATTGGTCATGGCGTCGATCTGGCCGGCATCTGCCGCCGCGGCATAAAGCCTTGTCGCTTCAACATCATCCTTCTTCACTCCGATGCCGCGCCGGAAGCTGTCGCCGAGCGCAGTGATTGCATTCGACCAGCCGCTGGATGCCGCTAGTCGGTACCACAGGATTCCCTCTTCGGGATTCTGTGGGACGCCTTGGCCGCGTATGTAGGCGGTTCCTACATTCGTCCTCGCTCTAAGATTTCCGAGCGGTGCCGCCTGCATGTAGAAATCGAGAGCCCGCTTGTAGTCGACCTCGCGGCCTATGCCGGCACGGGCCATGTATCCGAGATTGACGAGGGCAGCGCTGTATTGCTGCGTGGCGGCAAGTTGGTAGAAATGTTCCGCCCAGTCATAGCGCTTGGCTATTTCGAGGACGCGGGCCAACTGGAACTGCAGGCGTGGATTGTTGGGGTCCGCCGCCAGCGCGTAGCCGCAGGAGCGTAGCCCGTCGCGGATGTTCACCAGTCCGTTCGTGACGCCCGGTACCACGCGTTGAGGATCGTTCGGATCGGCTGCGTACAGGTCGCAATCCGTAACGAGAGACTTCATGCCGCTTTGTGTGTCAGGCATCTTGCGCGGCCAGATTCGAAAAGTCTCACTCACGGCGCGCTCGCCTGCCTGCTGAAAGACAAACTCCGCCCCAGCAGCTGCATTGGCCTCATTGGAGGGTGGGGGCTCGGTGGAAATCGGGGTGGCGGCAAGTGCGCCGCTGACGAACAGACCACGCTGCTGCAACTCGGCAACCTCAAGGCTGCTACGTTTGACCGCCTCCGCTGCGAGCGTGCTTTTCGGAAACGCTTTGGCAAAACGTTCGAAATCCGTTGGATCCGCGCTGTCTTGAATGAAATACCAGAGAACCTGATCGATCGTCAGTGCCCCGTCACCGCCCGCAACCACGGGTGCGGGTTTCTCGCTGCCTGCCGGCTTCAGGACGAATTTGGTTTCGATCGATCCCGTGATCCACGGGATCTGCGATCCGTTGGTGGCCAGGCGCACGTCTCCCCGCACTGTTCTGAACGTGTCGTAGATGTCGAGACCCGGCTGCTGAAGTGCATTGGCGAGCGCCAAAGAATAAGGGCTGTTTGCGCCAGTGCCGTCATAGGCGACTTCGCCGGCGCCGGTAGCGAAGGCAATGAGAACCTGACCGGCGCCGGCCTCCATGTTGGCGAGGCCCTGTTCCAGTCCTTTTTCGGTGGTGAGCGGGTTGTTGCGGCAAGCGTCCAGAATGATCAGTTTGACGCCGACTGGATCGTTCTTGACGATGTCTATGAGATCATTGAGGGCGATGGCGTCATCGATAACTTCCTTGGCAGACCCCGTCCGCACATCGACGGGTAGCAGCAAGCTTCGTCCCTCGTGCTGGAGCGCGTGTCCCGCATAATAGAGAATGGCAAGATCGGCACCGATCAGGTGGCCGCGGATTGCATTCTCGAGATCGCCGACGGCGGCTTTCTTGACGTCGTAGAAGAGCAGGACATCGAAGCCAAGCTCGGTGAGTGTTGCGGCAATCAGCTTGGAATCGTTTTTTGGATTCGATAAAGGCGCAAATTCGTATTCGCCGTTCCCGACCACGATAGCGGCTTTACGCTCCGCATGGGCCATCTGCGAGAACGCCGTTAAAAACAGCATCAACAGCGGGATCAAAAAAATCCATTGCGGCCGAAGGCAAGAACTTCTTTGCGTCATGGCAGGTAAGCCCAGATTGTTGACTTCGTTGTCCTGATGAACGGCAAGAATACAGCGTCCATAGTAATGCAATTTTTGCGGCTTCGCCTAGGGAAAAGGATTGGGGCTGAAAGAGTAGCTTTATGGCGGGACTAAGCATGTCTGACCGGATCCATGGAGGCACAAAGTGCTCCGCCCAATTCCGATCCGTGCAAAAGCCTGGGTGATGATGGCCGATCGGAATCATCGCGTGACCGCGTAAAAAACCCAATCCCCGTCGGTACTTCGTCCGGAAAGTATGGCCTCGGCAACGCCGATGCGGCTTTCGAGGTGGCGGGTCTTTGTGCTAGGCTCATGATACAGGAATGCCGGCGTCACGAGACAGGGGCACTCTCCGAATGGCTGAAGAACGCAAGACAACCGTCCAGACGCCGCTTGGGCCCGCGACGCTGACATTTACGCACCTCATTGGCCATGACGAGATAAGCCGGTGTTTTGCCTTCACCGTCGGTTTCGTCAGTTCCGACGAAAACGTCGACGCGCTCAAACTGCTTGGAAAGCCAATTTCGGTTGAGGGCGAGGCCGGAGATCCCAAGCGGTGGTTCAGCGGGCTCGTTTCAGACTTCCGCCTGACGCGGATCGAGGAAGGCTTTGCTTATTACGAGGCGGAGCTGCGACCGTGGCTCTGGCTGCTCGCCAACACCACTGACTGCCGTATCTTTCAGAACATGAGTGTCGTGGAAATCGTCGAGCAGATATTCTCGAAATATAAGCCGGCGAAGTTTGAAAAGCGGCTGCAAGGATCCTATGAGGCGAGGGAATACTGCGTGCAGTATGACGAAACCGACCTGGACTTCGTGCAGCGCCTGCTCGAGCACGAAGGCATCATGTATTTTTTCGAGTATGGCGACGGAGAGCACACGCTCATCCTCGCCGACGCCATGAACAAGCTGAAGCCGGCGCCGGGCTATGCGACAGTCAAGTTCCGCGCGGAAGGCGACCCTGTGCGGCGGGACCAGGAATATATCACGCAATGGGTGGCAACCAGTTCCGTTCACCCGGGCGCCTACGCCCACACGGACTATGATTTCACCAAGCCGGGCGCCGACCTCATGGCGCAGTCGACACAGCCCTTTTCTCACGCAGAATCACAGGGAGAGCACTACCGCCATCCAGGTGCCCATTTGAATGTGGGCCGCGGCGACGCTGTGGCCTTGGTAAGACGCGAGGAAATACAGGCGGCGCATCAGCGTATCACCGCCGCCGGTACTGTGCGGGGGCTGGCTTCAGGCTGCACCTTCAAACTGGAAAACTTCCGGCGGAAGGACCAGAACACGGAGCATGTTGTCCTGCGCGCCGAATATCGTCTGTTCGACCCCGGTTACCGCCCGGCTGGTTATGCAGGGGAGGAAACCTTCCACGCAGCACTTCAGGTCGCTCCGACCTCCATCATCTACCGGCCGCAGCGTATCACGCCTCGTCCAATCATGCGGGGGCCGCAAACCGCGACGGTGGTCGGTCCTTCAGGGGAGGAAATCTTCACCGACAAGTATGCGCGGGTGAAGGTGCAGTTTCACTGGGATCGCCTCGGCAAAAAGGACCAGAACAGTTCCTGCTTCGTACGGGTTTCGCAAACCTGGGGCGGAGCCGGGTGGGGCTTCATCCAGATCCCGCGTATCGGCCAGGAAGTGATCGTGGACTTCCTCGAGGGGGATCCGGACCGGCCGATTATCACCGGCAGGGTTTATAACGGCAAGGAGATGCCGCCCTACGAGCTGCCGGGAAATGCCACCCAATCGGGGTTGAAGACGAATTCGTCGCCGGGCGGCGGCGGTTGGAACGAAATGCGCTTCGAGGACAAGGCCGGATCGGAAGAGGTTTATTTCCAGGCGCAGAAGGACCACAACCTGCTGATCAAGAACGACCGCAGCAAGTTGGTCCAGCACGACCAGTCCGACCGCATCGACAACAATGCAAAGCATTCCGTCGGCGTGAACCTCGATGAGGACGTCGGCAACAACAAGACGACAAAGGTAGGCGTCGACCGCACGGTCAATATCGGTTCCAACGACACCGAGACGGTGGGCATCAATCGCTCACTTACCGTTGGCGCAGACGAGACGATTGGCATCGGCGCGAACTCCACCGAGACGATCGGCTCCAACCACACGCAGACAGTCGGTATCGTCCAGACGGTCGTCGTGGGTGCGGCGCGGATCGATACGGTCGGGGCCGCAGAGACCAGAACGGTGGGAGCCGCTCAGATGAACACCATCGGCGCGACCAGGTCGGTAAGCGTCGCTATCAGCCAAAGCCATGACATCGGAACTTCCGACAGCTGGGATGTCGGCACCGACCAGAGCATCGGCATTGGCGGTGGACAGACAAGCCAGATCGCCAAGACACGCACCGCGAAGATCGGGGAGGACGATGCTACGGAGATCAGCGGTGCCCGCGTTGTGAAAGTTGCGAAAGGCAGCGCGCTCGAGGTCGGTGAGGACGGGCTGATCAAGATCGGAAAAGATCTGCTGATTGACGCCGGTGACTCAGTCGTCATCAAGTGCGGCTCTGCGGCCATTTCAATGAAAAAGGATGGCACGATTACGATCGAAGGCAAGGATATTTCTGTCAACGCCAAAGGCAAGTTCAATGGCAAGGCTTCAAGCGAAGTCACGTGGAAAGGCAGTAAGATCACTCACAATTGAGGGGCAGTCAGATGGCCGAGACTCGGGAACGTATAGAAGGGGTGGTGATCGGAGTGTTGTTGGGGTTCGATGCCGGCGTGCCGCTGGTCGTCTTTCCCGGCAACCCCCGTGACACCGCGTTGCCTGCGCGCAGCTTGGCCGACCTCACATCGGCAATGATCGGTGCTGAGGTGGCGCTGCTCTTTGAAGGCGGAGAGGCGATGCGGCCACTGATTGTCGGCCAGATCGTGGAGCCGGCGCGCAAGTCTTCGTCGCCACATGTCGTTCGCGACGGCGAGCGCGTGCGGATCACCGGCGAGGAGCGTATTGAGCTTCGTTGCGGCAAGGCCACGATCATCATGGAAAAGGACGGCCATATCACCATACGCGGCACCTATGTGACCAGCCACGCCAGCGCCGCCAACCGAATTCGTGGCGGATCGGTGAACCTCAACTGATGCCTGCCGCACCTGTTCTTCGCGAAATCGTCCGCCAGCATGCTGAAATGGCGGCATTCCTGTGGACGGTCTACGACTATCATCTGCTCCATCCGGACGAAAACCCCGAAATGGACGAGGAGCGGCTTGCGCGGCTGATCGAGAGGCTGGAAGCGCATATCGACGGCTTGCGAGTGGCAGGAGAGACCGGGCTGGAAATTGCCAAGGAGCGGTACGCCTCGTTTCACGAGGCCGGGGAGTTGTTTGTGGTGCGGATGCTATCTGGCTCACCGGACTTGCGGATTCGGGCACTCGATCTCGACAAGGTCAGACGCTACTTGAAAGTGACTCTGGAGACGTCCGCTTGAGCAGACGCCGAACGCCGCCAGCGCTCGTCAAATGAATTCGCGAGTCATGTCGATCCTACGAACAAAAAGGTTACCGTCATAACCAAACTCGATCCCTGACCACGCCTTTCCGTTAAACGTGAAGACTTCTTTCCAGCCCACCGCAACAAGATAGTCGTCGGTCGCATGCATCGCATAGACGAAGCCCAGTGATCTGAACGGCACGAGTTTCATTCCTTTTTGGACGTAAAGGCCGTACTCGTCATCTCCCCAGTACCGATTTCCAGCGAACTCGCATATCGAGCATATCTGTGTACCCGGTCCAGCTATCTCCGTTAATTCCTCATCCGCGTACCGGGCACAGAAGCCATTTTCGCAGCCGAGATATACGCTGCCGTCACGCGCAACCTGCAACGCAGAGATGCTGTGGTTGAATCCGAGAGGAACTGGGCGCCAACGAGTGCCATCGAGGCGCAGCAATGTCCCCTGATCGCCGGCCACGTGAATGAGCTTAAGTGTCGGACCATGCATGGCACGCAGGAAAGCCGAAGTCCGTGTCTCGATCGGCACCCATTGGGTGCCCTGCGCCAGGCAAACAGTTCCTTCGTCTCCATAAAGATAGGCAGTCCTTTGGTCGAGATGCCAGAGCTTGTTCGTGAACGCCTCCGGTCCTTCGCCAGTCGCAATGGTGCCGTTGCGAATGTGATGGGTGGTTCCACCGACCTGCAACGCGATATGTTCCTTCTCGGAGAGGCTGACATGCGAGAGAATGAGATCGTCGATGTCCAGCAGTACTTCTTGGCGAATCTGGTCGTCGAGCGACATCCGCAGCAGGAACGAGCGTCCCGCTTCGTCGTTCTTGTCGCTAAGTTGCACGGATACGGAGAAGAGATTTCTCCCCAGGTGGAAGGCGTTGATCGCCTCGATGTCGATCTCGTCAAGGGGGTAGTCGTCGAGACGCGGCTCTGGATCGTCCGTCATCACCTTCCTACCGTCATTGCATTCAGTTCGGTCTGTGTCTTCTTCGGTCGGACTACGTCCTGAAGATAGTTTATCATTACGAGCCGCAAGCATTCAATCATGTCGTCGGCATCCTTCTGCGGCGCGTTCTTAATCGCGGGTTCGTTCTTCCGTACAGCATCGAGTGACTTTTCCATCGCATTCTTCAGCGATGGCTTCCTGCGTCGCTTCTTTTCCTTTCGGAAGAATGCGGCTTCTTGGTTCGTTTTCAAGTTGTGGGGCGTTCCCTTCTTGCTGCCGTCGCCGCGCTGAAACCCGCCCCCTTTCTTGTGCTTTCGGGAACGCATGCAGATGCATGGGGCGGTCTGGTTGTCGTACTCCTTCCATCGCGTGAAAGACTTGTTCTGCTTGCGACTGCTCTGGAAGCACCCAACGCGAACGAAGTGTTCGGATTCGGACCCCGCAGGGCAGTCGGCCTTCGAATGCTGATGGAGCCGGATCTGATATTTGTTGAGCAGGGTTTCGCAGTCCTGGCCCCCGGCGCTCAATCCCGCCATATGGGGCCATGTAACCGTGTTGGGGCCTGGGGAGGAATGATTGTTGGTGGCGAGATCGGTGAAGCGGATGACCGGCTCCCCGTCAAATTTCACATCATTCGACCAGCTGTTGAAATACTCTTTGCCAGTGTTGTTCGATGTGATGATGCCCTTCTTGGTGGCACAGCCTGCTTCGGTGCCGGACGTTCTCGACAGGTCTGACTTGTTCTTGATATTGACGGTTTGCCCGCCGATTTTGACCGTGCCCGTGCCCTTCTCTGTGTCGCTGGCAAATCCGAAGCTGGGGTAGGGGATGGGCACGCCGGGCGGTGTTGCCGGGTTCTCAGGCGGGGTGAAGCAGGTGTCCGGGAAGACCGCGATGGTTCTGGCGTTCACGGCCCTGCCAGAAATTTCAAGGCCGTTTGCGAAGACGTTGGACATTTAAGCTGCCCTCGTCGCCAGGATAGCAGCGCCGCAGGCGCCAGAATCGCTGGAGGCTTCGATTAAGACCGGATTGCCGGCGGCGTAGCCCTTGCGGGCGGCCATGAAGGCCATGCCGATCATAATGGGCACAGCGGCCGCGCCGACATTGCCGAGGCTTTCTCCGGGCGACCAGATGTCCTGGAAGTCGTGCCGGCCACGCAACAGACGCAGGCTCGCCAATGCCGATTGTTTGAACCAGTATTGCTCGCCGACAAGATCCGCGATGCGGTAGCCCACCCGGCTCATTTCAATGCCGGCTTCGTGAAGTGCGGCACGGTAGGCCGAGGTCATGCCGTCGCCCCGCAGCGGTAGATCCTCCGCATTGTAAATGAAGGCCCGCTCGCGGGTCAGACCGAGCCCGGCCAGACCAAGGGCGCCACTATGTGAACGGGTGCAAAGCACGGCTGCTGCTGCTTCCCCCGGGATAAAGCCATTTGGATTATCCGCAGTCAGCAGGCGTTCGCTGGCGAGATAATAGGAAAGGGTCTCTGCCGTCAGATAGCTGTCGACGCCAGCGATCATCACAAAGGGCGCTGCATCCGCCGCCAGTATGCGGCGGGCCTGTTCCAGGGCGACATGCCCCGACGGACGACCATAGGGTACAATTCTCGAGCGGCCATGCGGCGGACATTCCACGATCTCAGCTATGCGCTGGAGCAAACGGGCACCTTCGGGGGCGGGGCGGCCGTGCCTGTCCTCCTCGGCAAGGCAGAGGATAAGCGCAGTCTGGCCGCGGGCTTCAGGAGCGGCCTCGAAGGCCTCGCAAATGGCACCCGCGGCGAGACGGGCCATACGCGTTTCGCCAAGCCAGTTGCGCGGCAGAGGTACTGGAGCTCCGATCAGCCATTCTCTACCAGGTCCCAGAAAACGCGTTTCTTGAAAGCCGTCCAGGCGCGCTCTCATTGCCGCGCAGGCGGATTGTGTGTCGAGGCCGACGGCCGTTGCCATTCCAACCGAGACGATGTCGATCGGGGCGGTCACGCCTCTTCCTCCTGCGCCGCGGGCGCACTGCTCGCGCGCACGTAGGTGCGACCGGTGGCCCGCGCCCTCAGCATCGATTGGGTCGGCGGTCCGACCCAGCACTCGCTGAAGTCGAGGATCGTTCGGTGGATGCGTTGCGACATGCGCCAGACCAGCGAGAAGCGCCTGTTCTCCGGATCGAACAAGACAGTGTCGGGCGCCAAAGCGCTCTCGAAGACTTTCTCGCGCCCCTTGAACAACGTCATCGGTAGACCGGTCGCTGGAAGCCGGAAACTCTCGCGCCCGGCCGGTGTCAGATTGACCAACACCACGTCCTCCCCGCCCTTCGGATGTTCTATCTGCTGGTCGGGCGGCGACATCTGGAAGTAGCGCTCGTCGAAATCGGGCGGAAGGAACGGGAAGATGTTGTCGATCCAGTTCTGATCATACGTGCCGCCGAATTCAATGCGGCCCGGCCAACCCCGCCCGTATGGGCCAAAGCTCATTGGCCGGTAGTCGCCAAACGGCGAGCGGATTTCCTCGCCTATCGCCTGTGTGTTTGGAAGGGGTAGACCGGGGACCAGATGCTGGTTCTTCGGTCGCGCCCATCCCCTGCCGACGGGGTTGAGCGGATAGCTCGCCGGCAGCTTGTCCTCCGGGTCGAGGCGGTCCGTACCGCCCCACGCAGTGTCGTAGGAGAAAGGTTGCCGCAGGAAGGATTGCGCACTCGTGGCAACGAAGAGTGGGCCGCGGGCGCGCCACTCGCGATGGCCGAGGACATCAAAGACCTTCGACCAGTTGCCGACCTTGATCCCGACACTGACGCGGTCGACTGGACGCCCGCCGGGAGCATAGGCAAATCCGTTGGCGATGACGTCGCAGCGCGGCTTGCGAAAGGCGAAGTCGGTCTCCCAGAGGGTGGCCGAAAAACCGGGTGCACCTGTGTATGTGTCGGCCATCACCAGCGGTGTCTGCACGGATGATTTTTGCACGGGGGCACCTGGCGTCTCGGGAAAGTCGAAGGTTCCCTTGACGACGATGGCGATGTACTCGCGGCCCTCCTTGTCCATCCCCATCGTGAATTCGGTCGGGAAGCCTGTCTGGTTCCAGATCTGCATCAGCTCGTCTCCAGACTTTCGGGGAAGAGGTGGCGAAGCGCTGGTTCAGGTGCACCAGGATCAATCTCGATTGGCTCGCCAGGCTGCGTCCACAATGCCATGCCTCGGACCGCGCCGCCTGATATCTTGATCGCAGGATAGGGCAGGGTCGCAAGAAGGGCAGCGAGCCCATCGCCATCCATCGCGCCGTCGCGCGCAGATTTTCCCGCCGCTTCCAGTGCATCGAACCAGTCCGCGGCGGAGACGGCGATTTCGGTGGTCAAGGTCGGCGGCGCGGCCGCGATGGTCAAGGGAAACCGGCGGCCTGCGCGGTCGGAACTTGCCATCACGATACCGGTCATGGGTCCAAAGGCCTCGGATCCGAGGATAAACCGCAACGCCGGATGAGAGGTCACCGAACCTTGAGAAAATCGATGAACCAGATATCGGCTGATCCAGCGATCCCACGGGCCAACGAAAACTGCCGGCAGACCGCGCGTCACGAAATCCCCCATCGCTGGCAGCTTTCCAAAGAAGCCTGGCAGGATCAAAGCCTCGTCGGGCATGAGAACCTCGCAAACATTTTCAGATCGTAGGGATTGGCCACGCTCGCGGCCCGCAGCTCGAAATCGGCGTAATGGCCCTGAGCGGCAAGCCGCAACTTGTAGAGTTCGGGCAGTTCCGTTCCGCTCAGACGACCGGCACGCAACATTCGCAGGAAAGCCCAGCTTCCGGTTTCGCTGACCATCACTTCCGGTGAGCCGTCGAGCGGTTGGAAGGCAAGGGTAATCACACCGGTCCCGTCCTTGCCTGGCCAGGTCATTGGCTGCGGGCGTGTCGGGTTGTTGAAATAGGTGAGGCTCTGGCCGTCGACGTTTAACGTCACACGGCCGACGGTCGGAGAGAGATCCTTCGGTTCGAGCGTAAAGGTCAGGATCGGTCCGGCGCCGCCGGGAAAGAGGTTGTCGCGGATCAGCCGGGCCTGCTCCAACGCTGCCAAAGACGATGAATCGAGGTGGATGTCCGCTCGCCATTTCCACGGGTGGCGGGTCACGTCAATGTAGTTGATCAGGTGATTGTTGATGAAGCTGTCAATCAGCCCGCCCGGGCCAAAGACGCGTGCAAAGTCGACTACGTTCACATCGATTGCGCTGTCAGCAATGAATGGATAGCGGTTCGCCAGCGCTGCCTGGCAGAAGGGCAACACATCAGCGCGCCAGATGGCGTTGAGTTCCGAGGTCACCGCTTTCGTCGCAATGCCGCTCGTATCGCCAGCGATGCCGGCCAGCCAGTCGTCCAGTGGATCAGGCAGGGTTATGGCCTGCTTTGCCACTGCCCCCGTGAGCTCGGCCAAGCCTCCTTGCCGCTTTATGGCATCCTGGGCGTCGGGGCTCGCCGATACTGTCTGCAGCATGTTCGAAAGCGCAGTCATCGCGGCCACGGCATCATTGAGTGCCGGAGGCTGGCCATCGACCTCGGCAATTGCGCCCTTGATGGATTTGAAGTGCTCGGCGACCGGAGCGCCCGAAAGGTCCACTTCGGCTTTGGAGCCGGCGGGCATCAACTTCACGCCCGTCTTGGCAAGCTTGCCGATCTTGCCGAGCTTGGACAGGAGCTTGGAGGTTGCCGCAGGAGGGACTTTGCCGCCACCCTCATCTTCGGGACGGGTCAGTTCCGTCTCATGCACGACGGCGTCCAGAAGCCGTTTCATGGCAGAGTCTGCGCTGGAGAGATCCTTGAGATTTTCGCTTGCCGTCTGCAGGTCGGTCAGTGGAGCGAGCCTTACGTCGCGCAGGAAGCTGTCCCACTTGGCAATGTAATCGTCGTAGTAAAGCTTGAGGATGTCCTGGGACAGCGCGGCGACAGAAGGGGTGGCGCTTTCCGAGCAACCGCCGGCAAAAACAGAGCGGTCGAGCGCAGCCTGCGTGGCCACGTCTTCCAGCCGCGCAAGAACCACGTTGTGGAAGCCGTCATAGGTGAAGGTGCCGCTGATGCCTACCCGAAGCGTCTTGTCCGAGCGCCGAGCGAGTACCTTGAGGCCATTCGGGCCGACATGATCTGCCGGGACCCATTCCTTGAGCGCCCTGACTTCCGGGTCGGACAGCAGTGCATTATAGGCACGCACTGGAAGTGGGATTGAACAGATGGCCCGCAAGGCTTCGCTCACCAGCGCCTCATCGGGTTGAATAAGGGCCTGCTCCGCCGCCATGTTGTCGATTGCCGCAAGTTGATGATCGGTGGCCATGTCGGTGCGGAAAGGAGGAACCGGTGCGAATTCGGGCAGCCGCTCGGTCCACCATTGCTTGGCGAATTCGGGATCCATCGGCGATAAGCCCGTCATCATGCGATATGTCTTCAGCGCTCCTAGCAGGTATTCGGGGTCGCGGATCTGACGCCACATGGTCGCTTCGAGCAGCGCGACCATGCGTGGTTCCAATATGTTGCGCAGCGAGCGATCGTAGGCGTCGGCCTGCGCCTGTCTGATCTCGGTTGCCGCGGAAGGGCCGATCAACGCAGCCATGCCGCCTGGCGGCTCGGTACGGGCATTTAAGACTTCGGTTGCAGCTTCGAGCGCCACATCCAGATCGAGCGGTTCGAGTGGCGCCTGACGCGCAGCAACCGGAGTGAGCGGAATCTGCAGGGCTTCGAGCTGCTCGGCCTGTGCGGCCAGCGCGGCGCTGTTTTTCCGGTAGGAGATCGTAAAAAACAGGCCGGCCACGACAACCAACGCCGCCGCGGCCACTGCCGCACCGCGCCATATCCATATTCGCCGTTCCTCCGCCGCGGGATCAAACGTACCGAGACCTGCTTCCTTGAAGATCACTTTCGTGAGCAGGTCCTTCAGGAAGAAGCTGCGCGTTTCAACCCGAGGCATTGGGGTGGCGGGCTGTGCGGGCAGGCCGAAAGAAGAAGAAAGTGCTGCTGTCAGCCGGTCGATTGCGGTGCCTTCCTGAGTGGCGGAGGTCAGATAGATACCGCGCAGCCAGGCGCTCTCTGCATAGCGGCTTTCACCGAAAATGGTCTCTACCAGCACGCGAATAGGCTCGGAAAGGCTCTCGACCTGCGCCGGGAAGCGGAAGATCTCCGCACGGGCATTAAGGTTTTCTTCGCTTTCCAGACGGGGAATGAGGCGTCGTTCGAGCACGCCAGCCAATGCTTCTAGTTCCCGCGTGACTTCGCTGCCGTCGATGCGAGCGCCGGGTGAGAAGGTTGCTCCCCAGACCTGCTCGCGTCCCGCCGTCGACAGGCCTGCGAAGAAAGTCTCGAACCCCTTGATGAGATCGGCCTTGGTCAGCATCAGATAAACGGGCAGACGAATTTCCAGCCTCTCCTGCAGTTCGGTGAGCCGTTTGCGGATCTGGCGGCCATGTGCCCGAATGGCCGCGTCACCTTCCGCCAGCGTGTCAATTGCGAGTGCCACGATGACGCCGTTCAGGGCTCGGCGGCCCCGGTGCTTTTTCAGAAGATCGAGGAAGCCAAGCCATTCGGCTGCATCGACGTCGGGCTGGCTTTCCTGTTGAACGTAGCGGCCTGCAGTGTCGATCAGCACAGCCTCTTCAGTGAAGAACCAGTCGCAGTTGCGCGTCCCACCGACCCCATGCAAATCATCCGACAGATCAATGGGAAAACTCAGTCCAGACTGCCGCAGTGCGGTTGTCTTGCCGGTTGCCGGGGGCCCGATGATGACGTACCACGGCATCTCCCGTAGAAGTTTTCGGCCGCCGACTTTCTGGCGTTTCAGCTCCGCCATCACCTCTCGGAACTTTGCGCCGACAGAGGCGACCCCTTCTTCCGCCGGGCTTGGCGGCGCTTCCGGTGGGGGGGCGATCTCGGAAACGAAAATGCGATTGGCCTTGATCGCCCGGCGTTGCGCCGCGATCCACCAGATGAGAAAGAGGACGACGAGAAGGCCGATGACAACCAGTCGTACCGTCTCAGAAGCCAATGGCGCGCTTTCTGCGACACTGATGATTGGGCCGAAGATCCAGATGATCAGGGACAGCAGCACGAGCCCGATGAAGGTCCAGAGCCAGCGCGAGGTGAGGATTGCCCAGAAGAATCGGAAGACCGCCATCTCAGAGCCCCTTTTCGATCAGGAGCTCGATGCGGCGGTTGGCAGCCCGGCCTTCGCGACTGTCGTTTCCGACCAGAGGCTGCGTTGCTGCACGTCCTTCCGACCTCAGGCGATCCGGCGGCAGGCCGCTGGCACGCAACAAGGCGGCAATCGTTGCAGCGCGCGCCTCCGAGAGGCGCTGATTGTTGGACAGGGGATTGGTGGCCTGGAGCGGAACATTGTCGGTGTGTCCGACGATCGTGACACTTCTGATCAGCTCGGCGTTGTCCTTGAGCACAGCCGCAATCGATGCGACGAGGGGTTCGAAGCTTTTTGTCAATTCGGCCCGGGCAGAAGGGAAGAGCTCCGGAGTGCTCGACTGAAGCAGGAGTGTGACCCGAGAGGCGTTTTCATTGCCTTTCAAAGCCGGAAGAAGCGCAGGAGGCGCGGCGGCACGGAACTCTGGTAAAAGCGCAAGGACGACGGGTTCGACTGGCGGCGCGCCCGGCGGCGGTGTGCGTTTCTCCGGGCGATAAATTTCGGCGCGCTCCGGCGGTGGTAGCGCCCGAACGAGCGTCGCAAGCTCTTCCGCCTTGGAGCCCAACCGCGTCGATAACAGCACGTAGATCGCCGTCGCGAGTGCGACCGCCACGACAGCGAGTACCCAGATCGGAATGGCAAAGCCGGAAGGCTCGTCTTTCGCCGTAACGCCCTCCCACCTCGGCGAAAGCGGCGCACCCTCGGCATCCACGTCCCGCAAGAAGCGCGCGGCCGCAGCACGAACGGCGTTAATGGAGCGATCGCCGGCACGCCCCGGCACCCGATATTTGCCGCGGAACCCAAGCGCCAGGCACATATACTGCAGCTCCAGCAATTCACGATCGCGACCGGGATGGCGTTCCAGCTCCTCCAGCCTGGCGAAGAACTGCTCCCCGGCATCCACATCGCCGCGTAGCATGACGACCAGCGGCTGGCGCGGCCATGCGCTGGATCCACCCCAGGGCGTGTTCAGTGCCAGATCGTCAAGCAGTGCGGCGACAGCCCAGGCGGCCGCATCAGCGCGGGCCAGGCTTTCGCCAGACGCCACGGCCGCATCGCGTGCCGAAACGAGTTCCTCCATCAGCCTGGTTCGCAATGCTTCCGGATTGCCGGGTGGCAATGCATTCTCGAGTTCGGGGGCAAATTCGAACAACCTGGCGAAGGCATTGACCAATGGATTAGGATGGGATCGGGCGCGTCGAGCCAGTGTGCCGGTGGCAATGACCGGCATTGCGCCCGGGGGGACGGGGCGGATACGCGTACGACCTTGATCTTCCGATAGGCCGAATGGATCCTCACTTGACATGGTACTACCTGTTTACCGAGTAGCAGTCGATCTGTGGTTCGTTGGGCAAAACACCGGAGACTCCAATCACAAAACCGGGCGAGCGTAGAAGCGACTCCCAGTGCTCGCTGCGTTGATCGAGTTCGAGGCAGAGGCGATCTCCGTCGTAGGGAATTTCGCGGGGCTGAGAGTGAAGAGGTTTGAGGCCGATACCGGGCAGTCGAGACTTCCACAGCGCCTCGAATTCGTCCGCAGCACCCACAGTAACCTGGTTGACGAAGATTTTGCGCAGCGCCTCGTCGGACATGTCGCATCCGACCCGCACGACAATGCGGCTGGCCGTCAGAAGTTCGGGATTGTCGATGCGGACCTTCCAGACATTGGTGGCGTGTTTCAAAACAGGCAGCGCCCGCGACTTCGGCTCGACATAGCGCAGGCTCAGGATCAGTGAGCGCAATGTGTCGGCGAGTGCAGCAAAAGCTGGTCCAGGCGCCATGTGCTCATAGATGGGAAGCTCGCTCAGTCGCCGAGAGCCCGACCCGTAGGTCGCCATCCGGCCAGCCAGACCGCTGAGCTCCAGAAAGAGCTCGGCCGGATGAAAAACCTCCTGAGGAAGCATATGCGCCAATCGGGCGCGGGCGCTGTTGGCAAGATCGAGCACCAGCAGATTTTCTACGCTGCGGCCGGGGCCGCCGAGCACCATCTTGCCATGGGCTTCAGCTATGCGGTCAAGCCCAGTGATGACCTCCTGCAGGAGTTGGCCATAAAACAGCACGGTACCGGTTGCGAGTGCGGGCGGCAGGAAGTTTTCGGAGATCGCCACCCTGCCATCGGACAGGAGCCCGGTAACGTTGGTCACCGGCATTGCGGTGTAGCCACCGGTCGCCTGCGCCGGGGAAAGGAGCAGGGCTTGCGGACGGGCGATCTCGATCTCTTCGGGATCAGCGCCGCCATGCACGGCATCGCGAACCCACTCGATCCTTCCTCTATACCTCGCACCGGTGGGATCCCGGTGGGCGGGATCGAAGCTGGCACCTCCCGGAGGTTCGAGCGGCAGGGCGAGCTGAACAGCGCCGGCGCCCATGTCGTTGGTGATTGTCAACGGGGTGGGGGCGTCCATCGTTTCGGGTATTGCGAACGGGGTGCCATCCGGGAAAATGCCACGGGCCGACGTCACCGCTATCCGTCCGGTTTCCAACTGCGCGGCATCCAGCATCAGGGACTTGAAGCCGAAGGTCTGCAACCGTCCAGCCTGCAGCGAGCCGCGTATCAGCGCTTCGGTATAGCGGTCCTGCTGCTGGAAATGCTGCGTTCGCAGAAAGAGCCCCTCGGACCAAAGAACCTTGTTGGTATCGGTCATGCTAAACGCCCTCCATTCAGGCGAGCGCGAGCGTCATACCGCCGCGGCTGAGTACGACATTCGCCGTCACCGTCGATTCCGGCCTGATCGGAACACTCCTTCGCCACGTACGGCTGCCGGGTTCCCGGAACAGCGCGACAATCCCGAGGAAAGTGGCCTCCGGCGGGAACGCCACCGTCTTTGAGGCGGTTGCACCGGGAGCGACCGTCAATTGCTCGGATCCGACGAGGTCTGCGCCGAGCGCACCGGACGGATCTGACTGAAGGGCAAAAATGTCAGCCGAGTTGAATTTCCCGACATCCTTCAGCCGGAGAACGAGGAGGGTTACGGGACGCTCCCCGCCACCGGCGGCAGCATTCATTCCGGCCTGTCCCGTCGCCCTGACGATTACGGTCGAGGATTTGGGTGGACCGCCCATGCAAGCGGAAAGCAGGCCTGTCGCGCCGGTCACAATGAGAAAACCGCGTCGGTTAAGCATCAATTGTCCTCCCTCTCTTCATAGCCATCCCGAAAGTCGCTCCCGATTTCGCCGAGGAAGCGCGTCGACGCGCTCTTGGCGATTTCGCGATAACGGTTCTCATAGAGCTCCCAGAGTTTCGCCCGCCGTCCACCGGCAAACAGGGCATCCAACGCTGAGTGCGACTTCAGTTCGCTTTCCAGCGCCGCCGGGTCGAAGCGGTCTATCATCCTGGCAAGCGCTGCTTGGACGCCACGCCACGTTCGCACATGGTGGTGGGCGAGATCGCGGATGGAATTGCCGATGGCGGCCTGCGGAGAAAGAAAGCCTGCGTTGCGCTGAGCCAGGAAGGTTGCGATTACATCATCCACGGTGGGAAGGAATTTGAGAGGGTTGACCTCGGATGCGCCAACCACAGTCTGGGCGATTCTTGCTTCGCCCTTTTCTTCGGCTCGTTTGCGCAAGAGGTGCATCAGTCCTTCCAGCATCAGCCGGTATTCCCGACCGAAATTCTCCATCTGGGCAACCGGATCGGATGTGGCAAACTCTTCAGCGCCAAGCCCCAGTCCGCGCAGAAAGGCTTCGCGCAAGACGGTTTCGGATTGTCCGGTCTCTTTCGTCGTCGGCGTCGCCTGCGGTACTGGGGAAGAACGAGGTTCGGGCGTGGGCTCGGAGACGGGCTGCGGTGGCGTGCTTGGCAAGGAAAAATCCCAGGCGGGCTTGCCCTGGTCTGACGCTGGCAGAGGATCGAGGCTGAAGGGATCGTCGAATACCGGTGCCCTCTTTGCTGTCTCGCCCCTGTCCGACGCGACAAACGCACCCGGGGCTGGCTGTTCGAACGGGTCCGGTAGTCCAACCGGCCGCGGGGTAGGAACTGTCGGCTCCTTGCGCTCGGCGAAGAAGTCGTCCCGCTCGAGCCCACCCTGTGGCAGAGGATCCGTCTGTTCGGAAGCTCGCTCCGACGGTGTTGTCTGGAACTCAACCCGGACGACGTAATTTCCAAGCTGCAGGCGCGCTCCGTCATGCAGCGGGGCGGAATTCCCCAGTCCAAGCGGCGTGCGCGAGCCGTCAATGAAAAGCCCACCGCTGGAGGTGTCAGTCACCACATACCGGCCGCGAACGAAACCGATGGTGCAGTGAGCGCGTGAGATATACATGTCGGGGTCGTCGATCCGCCAGCCAGCGTCTGCGCTGCGGCCGATGACGAGCTCGCCATCAACAAGCCGCATCTGGCGAACAGCCTGGGGTCGGGGTGAGTGTTCAAGGGTGAGGATCAGGCTCATGCCGCGGCCTCCGGCATTTTTGGCCGCCAGCCAATGATGGTGCGCATGCACAAGTCATCCGCGTCACCGCGGTCTTTCGGTCGAGCAAGCCATGCGATGTGTCCGATCCGCATGGCTCCGATCCTGGCCGCGGGAACGTCGTCCCTCTTGAGCACCAGCCTTACATCGACGTCGAGCCCGTCTCCCACCAGATCGCGGACAGCGGATTGCAAGGTTTCGCGCCGTTCACCGCCCGGCAGAAAAGCGACATAGTCGGTAAACGTCAGCGGGCCGATCGAGAGCTCTATCCTCTGCTGTCGCTGGAACGACCTCGGTCCAATCGTGGCGCTTCGTCCGAGTTGCCCATGCCCGCCGCCAATCCGTGACTGAAGCTCTGGCGGTATTGACGTCCAGGAGCCGACAAATTCGCGAAGCCGAACCGGCACTTTCAGCAGGTCGGCGAGAAACAGCGTAAGTCTCTCTGGTCCATCCACCTGATGGGCGAGGGCCGACGCGTGGGAGATCTTGGTGGCGTCGATTTCCGAGGGCTCGGGCCCCGTTCCGCACAAGCCGAGACCCGCCAGGGCTGCCGACATCGCGCGAATGCGGCCGCCGTCGTTGCGTGTGACCTGAACCGGCGGATGAGCGTCGGCCCAGGCCCGATAAAAGAGTGCGATCATGCGATGCTGAAGAATGTTCACGAAATCGACGAATGTTGTATCGGAGACCTCCCGCATGTCCGCCCTTGCGAACCACCGCTGCGAAAGTCGGTCCAGCACCCAGCGCGTCAGATGGAGGGGCATCGGGCCTTCTGGCCCGAGCAAGCCGATATTTGCCACCGTGACACGGGCCGGCGCGCTTTCCGTGGCCGGCTCGACCTTTGCGACATCCTGCACGGCAAAACCAAGCCGCACGTGCTGTCCGAGCCGGGCCGGCTCCCGGTCCGGTCGCCCGGCCTGGCCAAAGAGCTGTCCGTCGTCTTCGAGGTGTCGCAGGAGCTCGAAGAAGTCGAATGCCTCAAGGGATGGAGTGGCTTCCTTCGTCAGATCAGGAAGCGGTTGCCCGGCGCTATCGGCCATAGCACATCCTCCTGTTTCTGTATGATGCGCGTGCGGGTGCGCACGAATGCGTTGATTGCCGAATAGCGCGCAAAAAGCTTCGACAGCAGCGCTGGAAGCAACAAGGTGCTGTGCCCGGCAAGCACAGATTGATCGATGTGAAGCGTAACCTCAGTGCCGCGCGCAAAGCACATCGGCCCGGCAATTGCCAGGCGCTCGATCACGGGCCGAGCCTCGACGCGGGCGATCGCGCGAACGTGCCTGCTCAGGCTTGGATCCCCACGGTGCGCGTAAAGTTCAAGCAGCGCATGAAGCGGATCCACGCCGCGACCTTCTTCCGCCAGGCTAAGAAAGTTCAGCGAAAGTTGCGCGATGAGCCGCCAGGCGAGTTCATCGGCCCTCGAGCCTTCCACCGCTCCAGCCGGAAGCGTCGCTGGAATCGAAGGCCACGGCGGCCGCAGCGCCCCGAGGAGCTGGACGCTCTCGACCGGGTCGCCGCTTTCGAGCGAGAGGGACGGTGTGTCGTCCAGGATAGGCAGATCGCGATTGGTACAAAGCGCCGTAACCTCAATCCGCTTCAGTTGCCGGGCCGCTGTCGACTTGGCAGGGCGCGAAAGCGTGAGGAAGACATCGTCGCCGGTATAGGATGTCCGAGTTTGTCCTTGGCGCAATTCGTCCTCACCCGGCCGCCGCGGACGGCGCTCGGCGAAATAGACCCAGCCGTTTCCACGGTTCTGGCCCAAGCTAAAGAGTGCCGGTATTTCCGCATCAGGGCCTTCGGCGTCGGCGTCTTCGACGCCGATTGTGCGATAGATTTCGAAGTCTCGTGGGCGCGTGCGATCAGCGTGAAGTACTTGCCGGGTCCGGCGTGTATCGAGTTCAATGACGTTGCAGCTGCGCTCGAACAGATTGATGATTGGCGTTACGAAGAGTTCGAAATCCTTTGTCGTGATATTCGCAAGCTCTGGAACGGGACGCCGTAACAGAAAGACCAATTCCAAGCCGCTCCCGCAGCGCCGAACGACCGGTTTCAGGCTTCTCACGCGCGCATAGTGAAATCTTTCCGGCGCCATGAAGTATTCGCGCAAAAGCCTGTAGCCTTCGAATGTTTGGCGCGTGCGCGGCATAAGTGCTTCGTCGTCGCAAATCCCGACCATCTCTGGATCCGGAAGTGCGCTCAGAATGTTATCGCGCCCTTCAGGGCGGGCTCCGACGGCCGCGCAAGCGCCAAAGAGCGTATCGAAAAGCAGGGGCGCCTTGCTCTTGTCGCCAAAATGCAGATCCAGACAGTCGAGCGACAACTCGCTGAGCTTGCCTTTGCCGGTTCGATTGACGATGACGCTCAGCGCCGCCGAACCGCTTGCCCCTTCAATTGGGGCTATCCCGGCCGCTGCAAGCGCGCTTCGATCCTGAATATAGGAGACCGAGCTTATCGCGAGCGGCCAAAGGGTAACGTCCTGGGCCGTCGTATAAATGCACCGGGTGGGTACTCCAGGGCGGACGCTCGAGACCAGTCGGGTTCCTCGCTTTACCAGGTGCCCTGCGAGCATCGTCTGGACCTGTTGGCCCGGCTTCAGCAAAGCCATGGCGGTCGCGGGGGCAGGCGCGATCAGGTCCGGATAGAAATTTTCGAGCACGCTTCGTGCGAAACGCGAGCTCTCGGCATCGACCTTCTGGCGAGTGCGCGCAGCAAGATAGGCCACACCGTCAAGAAGGCGTTCGACGAAGGGGTCGGGACACGGGATCGTGTCCAGGGAGAGGTTGCGCGCGATCGAGGGGTGCATTCCCGCGAACTCGGAGGCGAGTGCCCGAATGTGGGTGAGTTCTTCCTCGTAATACTCCAGGAAGACCCGGTCCATGGTCAGGTGTCCTTCAGCTCAGTCCGCGCCGAACCGTTATCGAGGTTGAGTATTGTGCGCAGCAGCAGCCGCTCTGGTGCGGGGGAGGTAAGCAGCAGCGCGTCGATGTCGATCCTGAGACCGGCTGCCCTGTCGCCAAGACTGACGGTGACTTTCGTCGCGCTCTCCTTGAGCCGGGGTTCAAATGCAGCGAGCACGCTTCGGATCTCTTTGGCCAGTTCATCGCGGTCGAAGTCACGCGAGGAACGGCCGGAAAAAGGCGGGACGCCATAATTGATCACGCTGCGGCGCACCTCCGGGAAGTCCTCGAGCGATGGAGGGTCGTCTCCTGCCTGATCGGCTTCGAAGTCGGTCAAGAGTGGCGAGGATTCGAAGCGTTGCGCATTGAAAAGCGCCTCTATGTCGCGTCGCACTGCTTCGCGCAGCACATTGATCGAGACGACGACGCCACGGCTTTCCAGTTCCGTCTGCCGTCGCTCCAGAGAGAGCAGACGGTGGATGTTTTTCTTCTGCTCGGAACTGATATCCGTGGCAGCGTCGATCTGATGGAGGCCTCCCGCAATCAGCGCGTTGAGACGTTCCTCGTCCATTTCGTTCTGGATCGCCTGCCGGAGTTGATGGATTTCCGAACTGAGCCCCGGCAGGTCGTTCACAAGGCGATCCCACAGGGACGGCTGGATCGCTTCGCGAGTTGCCCGCGGGTGACCTCCGGGCGGTCTTGCCTCCCGTCCCAATCCTTTTTGCCAGCTGTCACTTGCCGACATAGACATCCATTTCGACCTCGTCCTTGTCGTCATAGTTGAACGTGATGT
The DNA here is from genome assembly GCF_014851595.1 of Rhizobium sp. RHZ01. Taxonomy (NCBI): domain Bacteria; kingdom Pseudomonadati; phylum Pseudomonadota; class Alphaproteobacteria; order Hyphomicrobiales; family Rhizobiaceae; genus Rhizobium; species Rhizobium sp. RHZ01. The sequence goes on along the minus strand of NZ_JACUZZ010000003.1, from coordinate 103,223 downwards.
TCTTGTAGGCGAAACCGATCCGCTCTTCGAGCACGTCTGGTTCATCGGCACTTGGCTTCATGTGGTAGTTGGTCACCGAAGCTTCCTTCAGCGTGATGACCAGGTAGTCGCTCGTTTCGCCTTCGATCGTTCTGCGCGCCGAAAACTTGACCTCGTCCAGAGGCGTGTTGTCGAAGAGAGCCTTCTTCAGATAGGGCGAGGACTTGTCGTAATGCTTGATGAAGTTGACCATTCCCAAGCTGACGCGGCCTCTGCGCGACAATGAATTGGGGTCGAAGGGAGCCACCATCTCAAACTCCACTCCGTAGACCTCGATTTCTTCCTCGTGGCCATCGCGAACGCTGGGTCCCGTGATATCAGGTACTTTGAGAAATCCGTCAATTTTCATGAATAACCTCCCATCAGCTATCTGTTGCTCATGACTTCATGGACGGCAGCTCCGAAACCAGCCGGAGCGAAGCGTTGATACCTTCCAACTGGTAGTGGGGCCGCAGATAGAACCGGGCATTGTACCAGCCGGGACGGCCCTCAACACTGTCAACCTGGACCTCGGCAGCAGCAAGGGGACGTTTTGCGCGGGCCTTTTCGTCGGCAAAGACAGGGTTGGCGAGAACGTAGCGGTTGATCCACTCCGTCAGCCAGATCTGCATGTCGGCACGTTCCTTGAACGAGCCGATCTTGTCCCGGGCGATCGCCTTCAGGTAATGGGCGAACCGCGAAACCGGGAACAGGTAAGGCAGGTTCGCACTCAATCTCTCGTTGGCCTGAGCGTCCGGGTCGACCAGCCGGCCGGCCCTCGTTTCGTCGTCCTGCAGTGAATGGGCGCCTATGAAGGCGGCAATATCGGTGTTCTTGCGATGGAGGATCGGCATCAGCCCCAGCTTGGCGAGCTCGGCCTCTCGCCGATCGTCAATGGCGACCTCGGTAGGGCATTTCATCGCCACCGTGCCGTCGTCGGTCGGGAAATTGTGGACAGGCAGATTGATCACTGCCCCGCCGTTCTCGACACCACGGATCTGCGTGCCCCAGCCAAACAGCTTGTGGCTGCGGTTGATGTTGACGCCCATCGGAAAGGCCGCGTTCATCCAGACATACTTATGATGATCGCCCTGGACTTCTTCCTCAAATGCAAAGCCCTTCACCGGAACGGTTTCTGCACCATAAGGCAGCCTTGCCAGCACGCGCGGCATCGTCAGGCCTATGTAACGGGCATCCTCGCTCTCGCGCAGCGACTGCCATGAGGCATAGGCCGGCGACGAGACGATCTGTTGGAGGTCTTGCGGGTTCGGCAATTCCTGCCAGCTTTCCATGCGGAAGAGACGAGGGGCGGCTGCTGCTATGAACGGTGTATGCGCCGAGGCGCAGATGCCGGACATGTTGCGAAGCAGACCGACATCCTTCGGGTGGTTCGAGAATTCATAGGCGCCGATCAGGCAGCCGAACGGATTACCCCCAAGCATCGAGTATTCGTCGGTGTAGACTTTTTTGAATATGGGACTTTGATCCCACATCTGACCTTCGTAATCCTCAAGCGTATCAGCCAGCTGCTCCTTCGAAATGTTCATGACGCGGATCTTCAGCTTCTGATCCGTCTCGGTATTGTTGACGAGGTACCACAGCCCGCGCCATGTCCCTTCCATCTGGAGCACTTCAGGCGCATGCAGAATTTCGTTGGTCTGTTCGGTCAGCAGCTTGTCGATGCCACCGATCAGGGACTTGATCGATTTGATCGCGTTCGATGAGATGACCGTCGATTCCGCGCGGGCGCGGGCAGCAAGCGCCAGGTTCCTGACCAAGGTTTGAAGCTTGTCGCTGTCATCCTTCTTGACCTTGAAGTCCTTCTCCAGAAGACCGCTGAATTCCTGAAGGTCGACTCCCTCGGCTTCCGCGACACCAGCGGTAGCGGCTTTTTCCTGTTCGGCCATGGCTCAGACCTCCGACTTGCTGCTATCGTCGAGCGCCTGGTCGGCGATCTTTGCTAGCAGGGGCTCATTGTTCAAAAGTTGCGCGATGCGTTTTTCAGCGTCGACGCGTCCATCCATGAAGCCGAGCAATTCTTCGAGTTGGCGGCGCATTCTCAAGAGTTCTGCAAGCTGCGGGACTTGTTCGGCCACACGATCGGGCGCGAAATCAGCCATGCTGGTAAAGGTCAGGTCGATTGCAAGCTCTTCATCGCGCTCTTCACCCTCGGGTTGGGGAAGGGTGTTCTTCACGCGAGCTTTCACACGTGGACTGAGCGCTTCCATGAAGCGGCCAAACCTGTTTGCGTCCGTTTCGACAAAGGCGCGGTCCCGGACGGACTTGCTGGCCTCCGGCGTCTGGGAGGCGCCTGCGAGATCGGCCATCACGCCCATTACAAACGGCAATTCAATGGTTGTCGGGCTGCCGTAGGTTTCGACTTCGTAAGCTATCTGGACGCGAGGCGCCCGGTTTCTTTCAATTACCTTGGCCTTAGTTTCGCTCATTGATGGTCACCTTTCGTCCCAGGGACAGGTTTCTTGCTTTCCGGCACGCCGGCCAGAAGCCGGAATTCCTTCAAACCGGAGGGCGCCAGGTCCTCCATGAGTTCCAGAAAATCCATCGGCACCATGCGTTTGATCCTGCGCGCCAGATGGGGGATGGGGCTCGACGGTTCAGTACGGTCGTAAAAGGCGATGATCAGGTCGATGCACTTTGTGACATCCTCGCGCGATGTAAGCCGTGACGGAAAGACTGCCGGTGCTCCGATGTAAGTCGGAGCGGCGGGGGCGGTGGCTATTGCGGGCGCACCCTCACGGTCGAGGCCTTCATCGCTTGCGGTTTCCTGCCTGGGGCTCGGCTTTACTCGTTCAAGCGTGGAAACCGCTCGCTGCAGGAACCGGCTCAAATCCGGCAATGTGACACGTACATCCTCCCCGATTTGCCGATTGAGCGATGTTTCAAGCGCCTCCATTGCAGCCGCCGCAGCCTTTGCGCTCTCGAAAAGCGCTATCGCCTCGTCGGGGGTTTGGTCTGCAAAGGCAGCGCAACCGATCCTTACACGGTTCAGCAACTGGTCATGGGCGCTTACAAGCGACGCCTTCTCGGCCTCGCTCAGTCCGGGTGCGGCCTCGCTGAGAACGGTTCGGGTGTCGATCGCCCCGCGATCCAGATCGCGCCCTGTGACAGGGCCGACGCCCCGCGGCGTAAAAAAGGTCATCTTGCGAAGATCGCCGAGCAAGCCATCCTTGTCGTTCTGAAGCTGTAGAAGAGCGTTGATCCGACGTAGGGCGGCGTCGCGGAGTGGCAAGCCCTCGCGAAGTTCCGGATGCATCGTTTTCCAATGCATGTCGAAGGTTCCAGTGATCAGGTTCAGCCCGTCAGCGAGCCCGGCAAGACCCTGTTCGTTGGCAAGCGCGCGCGTCACGATCACCAGGAGCCTCAGATCCCGTCCATGGGGGCGCAACTCTTCAGATTTTCGAAGGACTGTCGACCAGTCGACCGGGACCTCGGTCCGTAAAACGGGGTTATTGCGCTCGTCACGGCTAATTTCTATCTGCGGTTGCACGAGGCGCTCGAGCTCGTGAAACCGTCCGTCATTCCGCAAGCTTTCACCTGACGGGTTCACACCGTCCAGCGGACTTAACCAGAGAGCAGAGTCGAACAACCGAACCCCCGTTAACCGACTAGTATTCCCTTGCAATTTGCTTTTTACCACAACTTCCCGGTCTATACTAATGCCGTGTATGTCCGGCTTCTAATTAATTCCGGGTGTCGATCAGCCGGGTGCTCATCGAGAGAATTGACACATGCCCATTAGCTATCGCAGCGCGTAAATCTTCGGCAAACGACTTGGTGGACTCCGTCGTTGGTCGAAGCTGTGAGAAAAGTGGCTGGTCGGTCTGCATGACAATTATCAGACTTCTGCCGAACGTGGCGTCGACGGAAAAGGAGAGCTTGGAAGGATCGGCTGCACCCTCTGCGGCAGGGTAGGCAACACGGATAGTGCGCATGCCACCCGACACGGACCCAATTTGGGCAAGGGCGTGATCGGGCCTCTTTATATTCGGAAGAACATTGAAAAGATTGCCGGTGACGTCGGCGATAACGACCCACAGGTATCCCTTGTCGAGCGAGGCCGGCGCAATTACGTCAATGACCGGGTTGTCGCCGACCGAATAGACGCCTGCCATGTTCGGTTCGGTCCTGTCGCCGTAGCCGAGAACGATCGACATTTGACCTTGCGGTGCATCTGGCAGCAGCTCTTGAACAACGCACAGTTGGCTGTTGAGCACTGTGGCGTCGAAGCGTAGCTCGCGATCTCCGACACGAGGGGCGAGCGTCTTTTTCAGGGCTTCGACGTCATCGCCGGACGCGACATTTCCACGGACGACCAGCGTCGAGCCGAGAGGAAAGCTGCCGCTCGCCGGAGGTTGAACGAGGAGCGGACCGCAGGTTTGAAGTGGCACGAGAAGAGGCTTCAACTGGTCCGGCGACAGGTCCCGCGGACCGGCCGCGATCCGGACGATACTCTGGTAACCGGTCGACTTTGCCGCAGCGTCAAAGCGGGTGACCGCATCTTCGCGTGCAGCTTTGTCCGCCGCCAGACCGGTGAGGCGAGCTGTCCGATCAGCGACTTCGAGCTTCCACTCGACGAGTGGAGCGGCGGCTTTAAACAAGGCGTCAATGTCCTGCGCCCAGCGTTCAGATGGAGCACCCTGGGCAAGCGTCAGAGCGCCATTGGGCGGAGGAAGCCCGACCGTTCGGTTGAAGGTCGACAGGATTGCCTGTTGCTGCTCAGCATCCGGAGCAAAACCCGCAAGCATGGGGCGGCTTTGGGCATCCACCCCGGCCGTGAGTTTGTAAGGGGTTGCGATCGGAAGCGCAGTCGGGGACAAATGCTCAAAAACCCCGAAAAACCAAAGCCCGGCGATTGCCGCCAGCGCCACCAGGGGCAGGATCGCGAGCCATGGCTGCCACCTGGGCCTTGCTTGATGCCCGGTCTCCCGCCGTGCCTTGGCGAGACCAGGCTGCAGCAATCTGCCGATTTCCTTGACGACTGCGGCAGCACTCGGAGGGCGTTGGGCAGGGTCCGGCCCGGTGAGATCGTCGATCAGCGTCTTCAACGGTTCAGGAACACCCGAGGTATCAAGTCGCCGTTCCTTGTGACGGACAACCTCGCCGGGACTGGGTCCCACGTCAGGAATCCTTCCTCGAAAGGTGGCAAGCAGCGAAGCGCCCAGGGCATAAAGGTCAGAGCGTGGCTCCGCCTGCCCATGCAACTGTTCCGGCGCCGCATATTCGTATTTGCCCGCAAATTCCTTGCCGACAATTGTACGGGCCCCTGTCTTGCTGTCCTTCGCGATACCGAAGTCGATGATAACGGCTTCCTCCGGCCTGCCGTCGCGCAGGATGATATTGTCAGGGGAAAGGTCGCGATGAACGATCTTGCGCTCGTGCGTCGCGACAAGGCCTTCGGCCACTCTGTGGGCCACGACCAGCAGATCCCGAGGCGACGCCCCGCCACGTTCGAGCCACTCGCTGAGAGGTGTGCCGGCGACGTAATCCATCACCAGATAGACGTGGCCGTCTGCGGTCTGGCTGCAGTCGGTGTAGCGCACAACCGCATCGTGGGAGATGTTGCGCATCTCCTCCTCACGCTTCATGAGCTCCAGATACCCGGCGTTTCCCGATAGCTCGCGTTTCAGCGCCTTTAGCGCCACCACACGGCCTGTGATCCGGTTGCTTGCCCTGTAGACCTCACCTGTGCCGCCGCGACCGAGGATACCCTCGATCTCGTAGGTGTTGTTAAGCACCTGAGCTTTGCGAAAGATGTCGCCAGGCAGCGGATCGATCATCTGGAGCCTCCCAGCGCACCCAGTGGAAATTACGCGAGACTGTTCACCAGGAACACGTGGCCCTGAATATTTGTCAAGAATACTCTAATGTGGCACGCTGTGACCAGCGATCAAAGACGAGGCTCGGGACCTCTTTGAGATCACCTGGGCAGGAGCCGATCGACATGGAGCAGAACATGTCTTCGCAGAGCTTCAAGCGCAAGGAACTGGTCGGAAAACTTAATCCCGTTTGCCTGCGCGCGTTCAAGGCGGCGGCGGACGCGGCCAAGCTTCGCGGCAATCCCTACGTCGAACTTGTTCACTGGGTCGAACAGCTGGCTCTGGTGGACCGTGCGGATTTTCAGCTTCTCTTTGCCGATGCCGGTGTGGATCTTGGCCGGCTTGCTGCCGACATGGCAAGGGCAATAGACAAGCTGCCTTATGGCGCGACCTCTATCGAGGAGTTTTCCGATCACATATTTCATGCCATCCAGGAAGCCTGGAGCCTGGCAAGCCTGCAGTTTGGATCCGAAGAAGTCCGCGGGGCTTATGTGCTCCTGGCATGCAGAAAGGTTGCGGTGCTTGACGGCCTTCTGTTGAAGATCAGCGCCGAATTCGATCGGATCGAGGCGGATTCGATACTTCCACGGCTGGATGACCTGCTTGCCGGATCGCTTGAAAATGCCGGCAAGGCCGAGATCCAAGAACAGCCCCGGAAAAAACGCCCGGCAGGCGGTGACTCCGCATTGGCGAAGTATGCGACGGACCTCACCCGTCGAGCGCGCGATGGGAAAATTGACCCGGTCGTCGGCCGCGATCCCGAGGTCCGCCAGATTGTCGACATTCTCATGCGACGGCGACAAAACAACCCGATCCTGACTGGTGAAGCCGGCGTAGGCAAGACAGCTGTGGTCGAGGGTTTTGCGCTTCGCCTTGCAGCAGAAGATGTCCCGCCTCCGCTGAAGGGCGTGGCGCTACACATGCTTGACATCGGATTGATGCAGGCGGGGGCAAGCGTCAAGGGTGAGTTCGAAAAGCGGCTAAAGATGGTCATCGACGAAGTTCAGGCATCGGAGACGCCGATCATCCTCTTCATCGACGAAGCTCATACCTTGATCGGGGCAGGCGGGGCAGCGGGAACGGGAGATGCTGCGAACCTTCTCAAGCCAGCCTTGGCGCGTGGCGAGCTTCGCACAATCGCCGCAACGACATGGGCAGAGTACAAGCAGCATATCGAAAAAGACCCGGCGTTGACCCGCCGGTTCCAGGTGGTCAAGATTGAAGAGCCTGATGAGGAAGCTGCCATCCTGATGCTGCGTGGGGTGGCCGGTGTATTGGAGAAACACCATCAGGTGCAGATCCTGGACGAAGCGATCGAGACGGCCGTCAGCCTGTCACATCGCTACATTCCCGCCCGCCAACTTCCGGACAAGGCAGTCAGCCTGCTCGATACGGCCTGCGCGCGGGTGGCGGTATCGCAGCATGCGACGCCGGCTGAGGTTGAAGACCTTCTGAGGCGCAAGCAGTCCCTTGAGATCGAGCAGGGCATTATCGGGCGTGAAGCGGCAATCGGCATTGAAGTCGCCGAGCGCCAGTCCAAAGTTGAAGCCGCTCTCGCCGAAATAGAGTCCGCGTTGCTTGCTGCAAAGGCTCGCTGGGAAAGCGAACAGTCGATGGTCGACGAGATCCTTGGTCTGCGAGCTAGCCTGCGAGGAAGAGGAGTTGCGCTCGATGCCGCGCTTGCTGAAGCGGAGGCAGGCGGGGAATTGCCGGGTGCCGCCGACGTAGAGCGTGCCGGGCGGGAGGCCGCCGATGCATCGGATCAACGCGCCGAGCTTGAACGGCTCAAGGCCCGGACGGCGGAGCTTGCCGGGGTCCAGGGCGAGGCACCGCTGGTCCTCCTTTCCGTCGACAAGAACGCTGTTGCCTCTGTCGTAAAGGACTGGACGGGCATTCCTGTCGGTCGGATGCTGACCAGCCAGACCGAAAAGGCGCTAAAGCTTGCCGCGGCTCTGGGCGAGCGTGTCGTCGGCCAGGAGGACGCAATGGAATCGATCGCCCGGCGTGTGCAAACCAGCCGTGCGGGCCTGGCCTCTCCCGAAAAGCCGGTGGGCGTGTTCCTGCTATGCGGTCCGTCGGGCGTCGGCAAGACAGAAACGGCGCTGGCTCTCGCCGAAACCCTCTATGGCGGCGAGCAGAACCTGATCTCCATCAACATGTCGGAGTTCCAGGAGGCCCATACGGTCTCGACCCTTAAGGGCGCGCCTCCCGGCTATGTCGGCTATGGCAAGGGGGGCGTGCTGACCGAGGCCGTGCGCCGGCGGCCCTATTCCGTCATTTTGCTCGATGAAGTGGAGAAGGCGCATCCCGATGTGCACGAAATCTTCTTCCAGGTTTTCGACAAAGGAATGATGGACGACAGCGAGGGCCGGCGGATCGACTTCAGGAACAGTCTCATCCTGCTGACGTCGAATGTCGGTTCGGATGTTATCATGAAGCTTGCCGACGGCGGCAAGAGGCGGCCGCCGCCCGAGGAGCTCGAACGCGCACTACGTTCACCACTGTTGAAAGTGTTCCCGCCAGCCTTCCTCGGACGTGTGATTGTCGTTCCCTATTATCCGCTCTCGGATTCAATGATTGAGGCGATAACACAACATCATTTCGCGAAGATCGCGCGCCGGCTTCGCGCCAACCATGACGCCGAGCTGGTCATCGGAGACGGGGTCTTGGAGTTGATAAAGGCACGGTGTACCGAGGTCGAATCGGGGGGGCGCATGATAGACGCGATCCTGACCAATACACTTCTGCCGACCCTCAGCCAGGGTCTTCTGAACTGGTCCCTCGAGGGTAAACGCCTTACCAAGGCCACGATCGGAACATCCCCGGAAGGCTTCACTTACGCATTCGAATAGGCAAAGACGTGGCTGTCGCCGGGGAGCGCCGTTAGCTCACCGCCTGGAATTCCACGCGCCTGTTTTCGTCGGCCTTCGGGTTTTCCTGGTTGAGAAGAAACTGCTCGCCGACACCAACCGCTTCGAGCCGCTCGCGCGGGATATGGCAATCATCCGTGAAAAACCGCGCAACTTCCTTCGCCCGCAGAACCGACAGATGCTGGTTGTAGCTCGCGCCTCCGACAGAATCCGTGTGACCGATGATACGGACGAGTTTGATGTCCATGTCCTTTACGACTTCGCAAAGCTGCCTCAGCATTGGTCTTTGCTCCGAAGCGATCGCCGCAGAGTCAAATGCAAAATTCACCCGGACGTTGATCTGGTCATCAGGCGGGAGCTTCCAGTATGTCTGTGGGTCTGTGGTCGCTGGGGCCGCGGACGCTGCCGTTGCCGACGACGTCGCCGTCGGCTTCGGGGCAGATGGCTGAGCTGTATTGGGGGCCGCTGGAGCAGTCTGGGTGCCTTGGGACTCAACGGTTGCATGGGAAGAGGGAGCTGGAGCGGTCTTGGCCGGTTCAGTCTCGGGAGTTGCAATTGTCACCGGGACGGCTTGGGCGTTGGGCGCTGCGTTGCCGTTGGTAAGAACCAGGCCGCGCGTCGCTCCGAGGCGTGCCGCCTTGAACAAGTCGATCTGTCGTTGGAATCGTTCCTTGAGCGCGGAATCGTTCAGTTCCTGTGCACCCAAACCACCTTGTGTCACGAAGAACAGAGCGAGAAACACCGTCAGCTTTGTGGTCATCAGGCGCTTCATCTCAGGCTCCTTGGCAAAAAGGTTTCGCCCCCCTTGAAAATACTATAGGATCATTGTGGCTGCAACCGATCCGGCAGTTGCGCTCACGACGGATCGATCAATGGGGTTATCCGATCATGACCCCGGATTCTCGGGACAATCCTTCGACGCGCTGGCCGTCCAGGCCGCAAGGAGCGGGACTGAGCCATACCGGGCATGTGCGCACAAACAACGAAGACGCGATTCTCATTGACCCCTCAGGCGCACTTTGGGCGGTAACTGACGGGATGGGCGGATACGGCCACGGCGATGTCGCGGCAGACTTGGTCGTCGAACAGCTCGCCCTCCTTCCGCACGCTCCCATTTCTGGCGCTCACCTCGTCGCTGCACTGCAATCAGCCAATGCCGCCATCCGTCGTTGGGCGGCGTCGGCCAATGTCGCGCAGATGGGCGCAACAGTGGTGGTCGCACTCATTGATGGTGGAACAGCGACGATTGCGTGGGTGGGCGATAGCCGCGCCTACCGTTTGCGGGCAGGGGATTTGTTGCAGCTCACGCGCGATCATTCGGTCGTGCAGGAACTTGTCGATGATGGACGTTTGACGCCTGACGCTGTCTGGCAGCATCCGCAAGCGCACGTTGTTACCCGCGCGATCGGTGCCGCCGAACGGCTCGATGTCGACTCTGTCGAAGTCCCTCTCAAGCCGGGGGATTATTTGCTTCTTTGTTCCGACGGATTGACTGACTGTGTTACCGAGCCGGAGATCATCGCACAGTTGAGCGCGCCAAACCCCGACGTCGCCTGCCAGCGACTGATAGCCGCCGCTCTCCATAATGGCGCTCCGGACAACGTCTCTGTGGTGGTCGTTCGGATTGACGGAGCTGCAGCGCCTTGAGGCCACTAGATCCGATTGCAGCCGTCGTCATTGGAATGAGCATCATTCTTGCGGCGGTCGCGTTCGCGTTGGTTGGAGACTTGCTGCGAAATACCGAGCTTGATCCGAATGTGGGAAGGATTGATCGGGCAACGCAACAGCTTGCCAAACAGGATGCGGAAATCCAGGACCTGCGCGCTGAACTGAACTCATTTAAGCGAAGGGTGACCGATCTAGAAGGAAAGGTGAAGGAACTGGCAGAGGCGCCTCGCCCCGAACCCGTCCCGCAAAGCTCTGCGGTTTCACCGCCGCCTGGCGAACCTGTGAGCCCGCAGTCGTTTTCGATCGATCAGTTCGGTGGCATTGCGCCGCCGGAAGAAACCGAAAACATGACGGAGCCCATGCAATTGGCGAAGAAGCGCTTCAACGAGCGTGTCATACGCCCGACCCCGGCAGTGTTACGCGAGGTCCTTGGCGAGCCACGAAGTGTCTATTCCACAAGCTGCCAGCCGGTCACCAACCCAAAATTACTGAGAACCCTGGAAAGCCGGGACATAGGGCATTTCCGCCTGACGATGATCAGGCCTGCGCTCGATTCCTTGGGGCAGATCATGGAGCGTCTGCGAAAGGAAGAGCCAGACATCTACGCCGCGATCGGAACGGCCGGTGCGCTTTGCGCGCGTTATGTGCGCGGCTCCACGAAATCTGTCTCCTCGCACGCCTGGGGCGCGGCCGTCGACCTGACACTCAAGAAGAACCTCGACCGGATGGGCGATGACAACACGCAGTTCGGACTTGTTGTGCTTGCGGAGTTTTTCAACGATGCCGGCTGGTACTGGGGTGCCGGCTATAGTCGCGAAGATTCCATGCACTTTGAAGTCGGCGAGGCGCTGCTGCGCAAATGGGCTGCGGAGGGCAAGCTGTGAGCGACCATGGCCAACCGCCGGGTCGGGATGTCACGGGAGCGGACATGCTTCCCGCATTGGCCGAGCCGCTTTTGAGCCTCGCCAAGCGCGCCGAAAGCGAGAAGCGGCCCGATCCGCAGGAGCTGGCAGCGACTGCCCGCCTCCTTGTGGCCGAGTTCGAGAAAGAAGGACGCCGCAGGAACGTTCCCCCTGACTGGCTCCTGGATGCACGCGACGCGCTCGTCGCGCTGCTTGACGTGCGGGCTCGCAGCAATCCGGCGCTGCCGGCCAAGCGATGGGAACGTGCTCTTGCGGCCGCCCTTCCAATTGGCCACATGATTGGCGTCGATGGGCTCGCCGAACGCGCTGCCCAGGCCGCGAAAGGGGGCTTGGCGCGGCGCGATCTGGCCCGCTTTCTCGGACATTGCAATGAGGCAGTGCAAGCCGCGCAGTCGAAGGCGGAGCAGCATAGAACGCGGGCAGACCGTGGACTCGTCTTTCTTGCGATTGTCCTTTTTTTCGCAATGCTCGTCGGCTGGGCTGGATGGGCGGAATGGCGGTTTCGCGAGCGGTTGTTGGCGCAATTGCCAGCCGTTGGAAGCGTTGTAGAAGCTGGCAAGGCCGCTACGCCGGCTGCGCGGGCGGCCCAACTCGATGCGTTCCTGGCGGCAGTCCAGCTTGTCGAGCAGGACGCGGGCCAGTCTCCGCTTGGCCTGATTCATCATATCGAGATGCTCGACCCGGCAGCGGCTGCACGTCGTCGCTATGGCGAGGCGGCCGAATCCCTTGTTGCCGAGCCACTCGCCGAGGCACTCGGTGTTGCGCTTGCCACCGAAGGCGAGGCCAATGCACTCTACGATTCCCTGCGCGCCTGGTCGATCCTGAAGGGCACTTCTGACTGGCAGCCTCGGTTTCTTGCTGGTTGGGTTGCCGACCGAGCCGAGGCCTTTCCCGAACTTGCCTTGCTGGCCGAGCATGTCGCCGCCATGTCCGGGCCACAGCCGAGACTTCCATCTCCGGATCCCGAAACGGTCGCCCAGGCACGGCAGTTCGCTGCTGAAGGCTCGGCAAGCGAGCGCGCATTGCTCGAACTGACCCGTGCCGAAAAGACCGCAGCACTTCCTGCCTGGTCTCTTTCCCTGGCAGTGCCAGGTCTCGAGACGATCTTGATCCACCGGTCAGGCGTACCGATCGGGCGCGGTATCGCCGGCCTCTATACGGAGGCTGGATGGAGCTACGCGCGGTCGGACGGTGCAAGCGAGGCGATCCGCAAGGCAAGGTCCGAGGCCGCTACGCTTATTGCCTCCAATGGCACGACGACCGAAGACGCGGTGATGGATCTGCTTCAAAAGCGTACGCTTGACGTATGGACGGAGTATCTGGGTGAGCTACGTGTCAGGCCGTTCACCGACCAGCCAACGGCGGTCGTGATCAGCGGTGCGCTAAGCGCACGCAACTCGCCGCTCTCGGCACTTATCCGTGAGGCCTGGCGCCAGTCGGGCGGGACGGATCGTGGACGAAGCCACGCCAATCAGCTTCGGATCGCGGCGGCGTTGGGCCCGGCGATCCAGTTCGTCGAGCAGGGGCGGATGTCGGAAATCTCTCAGCTTTTCGTATCGTTGAACGTCGCTCTTGCTGTTCTCGATGCAGATGCACAGATCGGCAAGAAATCCCTCATGGACGCACAGGAGCGTGCAAACTCCATCGTTGCCTTGCAGCAAGCACCTCTTCTCGTCGTGCAAATCGTCGAGGACGTGATTTCCCAGACGGCTGCCCCGAGGGCCGCCGAGCCAGCTTTGGATCAGGCGCCGGACGTTGCAACGGATCATGTTGCAAAGGAGGTGCCCCAGTCCCAGTCCCAGTCCATGCCCCTGTCCCAGTCACCTTGGGGTTCCCAGGTTTCAGCCGCCTGCCGGGCCGCCGTGAATGGCCATTATCCGTTCTTCGATGGGCCTGACGCGGACATGGCGGAGGTCGCACGGATCTTCGCGCCGGAGGGCACGATAGAAAAGTATTTTCGGGCGCAACTGGCGCATTTGATGGACACGTCGACGACGCCCTGGCGTTGGAGACCGGAGGCGCGGCTTTCCGGCTATACACCGGAAAGCGCAGCATTCTTGCAGCGGGCAGTGGCCCTTGGGCAGGCTCTGTTCCAACAGGGAACACCGCCCAATGTCCCGATCGTGCTGGAGGCGCTCGCCCAACGGGGAGCTGCGACCGTCTCAATCGGCGGCGCTCATGCTCCGGTCGTCACGTCGGGGGAGGCAGTGACCTTGAAATGGCCAGGAGCGTCACCAGCGCGCGGATTTGAGATATCCTTCGATAACGGCATTGCAGTCGACAAGAAGGGTGAAGCCGGACCATGGGGCCTCCTGCGGTTCCTGGACGGATCACGGTTGCGACCCCGCGACGCCGGCCGGCGGTTCCTGGTCGATGTGCGCGCCAAGGGAGCGCGCGCCTATCTGCAGATGTCCTTCGCCGGGCCTGCCAATCCGGTGTCGGCGCGCTCGCTGATGCGCGGTCTGACCTGTCCGCTGACATTGTGAATTTCACTATCGTATCTTTCGCACGCGGGCGAAGCCTCGTGCGATTTTGAAGAGTGCGACGCCGTCGGGCCCACGGCCACAAAATTCGTCTGGAAGATCGCTGAGCTCCCAGCGGTCAGAAGGATCGCGCCCGGTCGTTGTTCAAGCGATCAAAGGGACTTATCGGGGTCATCGATATTCGGAACTGACGGGGAGTCGTCCCAGTGCGCTCTTTGAAGGTTTCGTAAAACCGGCTGCTCGAGCCGAATCCGCAATCAAACGCAATTTGCAAGACTGACCGGTCCGTATCAGTGAGAAGTTGCATCGCCCGGGCGATGCGGTAACGGGTCAGATATTCGTTGACGGACATCCCGAGAACATCCCGAAACGCCCGGTTGGCGGTGGTCTCATGCATACCCGCGATCTTCGTGAGGTCCGGCACGCTGATTGCATTTGAAAACTGCGAACTGATCAGGTCGCTCAGTATTTCAACGTGCCGAACCGCGTGTCCCTTCGTGGTGGTGCCGACAGTATGTCGGGTCGAAGTCGCCGCATCCGCATTATCCAATATCAATCGCCGAATTCGGACTTTCACCTCGTCCACAATCAATCTTTGCCGAACAGCAGCAGCATCTTGCCATTCACGTTCCCATCGCGGAAAGGCGATCGCATCTGACCCATCCGATAGCTGATCTGCGAGAAATCTCCCCTGCATGATCAATCGTCTGGCGTCCTTGTCTATTGGCAGAGCCAGAAAATCAACGAGCGGAAGATAAGCGCAAACAAGCGGCGCGTTATCGCTGACCAATATCGTCTGGTGCGGAATAGCGGCCCAGAAGAGAACCATTCTGCCCGCCTCAACCACTTCCTGTCGCCCATTGAAAAGGTAGGTCATTTGCCCTTCCAATAGCAGATTAATTTCCAAGTGGTCGTGCCAGTGAGCGGAGGCCATAGCGTCCGCGGTATGACGCTCCACCAAAAAGACGCCTCTGGATCCTGTCCATTCCCCGCGCTCACCTCTGCGTTTCATAATATCTTTCGCGCTCGATTCTCGGAGTAAATTGGCATTTCGAAGGAGGAAATCCCTAATTTTAAAGCGCATTACGAAGCATGATCTGAAAGGAGATTGCAATGCCGAAGATTTGCCTCGTCGGTGCCGGCAGCACCGTTTTTGCTCAGAATATCCTTGGAGACGTGCTTTCATCGCAAGGCTGCGACTTCACGATCAGCCTGTTCGACATCGATCCAGAACGTTTAAAGACATCGGAAATTGTTGCGCGCCGGATTTGCGATGCCCTCAAACTCGTCGGGGTCAAGGTGGAGGCGACGCTGGATCGGCGGGTGGCTCTGCGCGGATCGGACTTCGTGATCCTGATGATGCAGGTTGGCGGCTATCGGCCAGCCACGGTTACCGATTTCGAAATTCCAAAAAAATATGGACTAAGGCAGACGATCGCCGACACACTTGGAGTTGGTGGCATCTTCCGGGGGCTGCGCACTATACCAGTGCTGGAAGCGATTTGCCGTGACATGCAAGAGGTCTGCCCGCAGGCAATCTTGATGCAATACGTAAATCCCATGGCCATCAACTGCTGGGCGATCAAGGAACTAGCCCCGGAAATCCGAAGTGTGGGTTTGTGCCATAGCGTCCAGCACACGGCCGGACACCTGGCGAAATGTCTCGGTGAAGACGTCGCAGACGTGAACTACGTTTCGGCCGGGATAAATCATGTCGCGTTCTTCCTGCGCTACGAGAAGGTTCATCAAGATGGGCGCCGTGAAGACTTATACCCGCGCCTCAAATCCCTGGCAGCTGAGGGGCGTGTTCCGGCGGATGACCGCGTTCGCTTCGACGTGCTCAAACGGCTCGGTTACTTCGTAACAGAGTCGAGCGAGCATTTTTCCGAATACACATCCTGGTACATCAAGGAAGGAAGGGGCGATCTGGTTGATCAACTCAACATTCCTCTCGACGAATACATCCGTCGTTGTGAAGTTCAGATAGCTGATTGGCACGCACTGCGCAGGGACCTTGAAGGCGACAAGCCGATCGAGGTTTGCCGGAGCAATGAGTATGCCGCAGGGATCATTCACGCGGCGACAACGGGCATTCCAGCCCTGATTTATGGAAACGTTCCAAACAACGGACTGATAGAGAACCTGCCGAGCGATTGCATTGTCGAAGTGCCTTGCCATGTGGATCGCAATGGAATTCAGCCGATCAGGATAGGGCGGATACCCTCGCAGCTTGCGGCCGTCATGAGCCTGAGCGTTTCCGTTCAAAAGCTCACCGTTGAAGCCGCGCTGACAAAAAATCGAGATCGCATCTACCAGGCGGCCCTGCTTGATCCCCACACCTCCGCGGAACTCTCTCCCGATCAGATCTGGAGTCTTGTCAACGACTTGATCGAGGCACACGGAGACCTCCTGCCGACATATCACTGAATGGGATTGCCGCTCAGGGGCTGACCGTGCGCAGTTCCCACTGCCCTGCTTTTCACCGCAAAAACATCAGAAACGATCAGAAATGTGATTGACTCTGATTAATTGCGGTGGGAAGGTGATTGATATTGTATCCTCGGAGATGTGAATGAGCCAACCAATCGGGGTTAAGGTCGATCGTCTGGATGCTATTCGCAGCCATTTGTATGCGAACGGATTTTCGACGATCCAGGCGCTGGCTGATGCAACCGGTTCATCGCTTGCGACCGTTCGGCGGGACCTCCAGATCCTTGAGGAAGAGGGTGCGATCGACCGGGTGCATGGGGGGGCCCGCATTGCCGAGGGATCGTCGATAGAGATTGCATTTCAGGAGCGGGAAAAGCAGCACCTTTCGGCCAAGCGGGTCATCGCGACGGCCGCCTATGAATTGCTTCATCCGCGATCCGCAATCTTCCTCGATGCGGGCACTACCGTCCTTCAGCTTGCTCGCCTGATCCGCATTAACCCGCTGCCATTGAGGATCTTCACCAACGGCCTGACCGTCGCCCAGGAGTTCCTGAATATCCCGAACCTCGAAGTGGTCTTGCTTGGTGGCCAGTTGAGGAGTGAAAACGCTTCGCTCGTGGGCCCCCAGGCCGAGGCGATGCTGGACGGCATATGGTTCGATCAGCTCTTCCTTGGTGTCAGCGCCATTAGTCCTGATGGCGCGATCTACAGCGTTGACAGCGCCGAGGCGAGCTTGAACCGCCACATGCTCGCCAGATCGGCGAATCGCTTCGTCCTCGCCGATTCCTCAAAGTTCGGGACAATGGCCACCTACAAGGTCGCGCCGCTGAATGTCGCACAGGTTATCACTGACTCCGGACTAGCGGTTCATTGGCGAGACGATCTCGCAAAGCTCGGCGTCGCGACCACGATCGCGGAGTTGGGGGGAAGGAATGAGTGACGAGTTTGTCCTGGGAATTGATGGCGGGGGCAGCAAGGTCCTGGTCGCGTTAGCTGACAGGTCCGGACGTATTGTGAAGTCGTCTCGCGGTCGTGGCGTTAACCCGATGGATAATCCAAACTGGCTGCAGGAACTGGAAGAGCAACTTGGACCGTTCCTCAATCACCAAAACGTGGCCGCAGTGGCCGCGGCCCTGCCTGCGTTCGGGGAAGTTGCTCGCCTGTCGGAACTGCAGCAGCAGGCCATTGAGCGCCTGTTTCCCAACGCGCGCCGGCACATCCTCAACGATGTCGACGCTGCCCACCTTGGTGCGTTCGCCGGAAAGCCCGGTATCCTTGTCCTCTCGGGAACGGGGTCAATGGCTTGGGCGCGCAACGCCTCTGGCCAATCTGCACGGATCGGCGGATGGGGCGATCAAATCGGAGACGAAGGCAGCAGTTACTGGATTGGCAGGAGCGCGCTGAGTGCAATCAGCAAGAGCCTGGATGGTCGGGCTCCCCCGACAGCACTTTCCACGATTCTATTCGATGAATTGCAGATCGAAGCGGCCGATCCGATGAATGCGCTGGGCGACTGGGTAACCCTGCTACCCAATCGAAGAGCAGGTATCGCAGCGATTTCCACATTGGTGGATAGGGCTGCTCGTTGTGGCGACGAGGTGGCGATCGGGCTGATCGAACAGGCCGCTGACGAGCTCGCCAGGCATCACAGTGCAATCTCTGGACATTGTGACAACGACGCATCGTGGACCTATGCCGGAGGCAGTTTCAATAGTTCGCTGCTCCTGGGATCTCTGGCGCGCCGAATAGGAAAGTCCCCAGTCCCCTCGAAGCTTCCCCCCATTGGTGGCGCGCTACTTGCCGCCGCCCAACTTCTCGACTGGTTCCCTGATGAGAGCTGGTTCGGGCAAGTCGCTGCCACCGCCGACAGCGTTGGCACGTCTGCGAATAAACTGAGCATTAAGAACAATGAAGGATGGGAACATGCATAAGTTTATCTTGCCATTACTCGCCTCGGCGGCCCTGGCGATCGTAACGCCAGCTCATGCCGATGACGCCAAGCCACTCGCCGGCCAGTCCATTACGGTTTTGATGCCCTCTCCGCAGGGCCCGAACATCGCGGCAGACTTCGAAGCTGAAACCGGAATCCATGTCGATCTCCAGACACTTTCGTGGGACGACATTCGACCGAAGCTTGTCACTGCTTTGGTGGCGGGTACTGCGCCTGCTGACGTGACCGAATTCGACTGGTCGTGGACGGGGCAGTTCAGTGCCGCTGGCTGGTTCCTGCCTCTGAACGACGTGATTGATGCAGATACCGTGAAGGATATTGGCGTCGCGAAAATCTTCACGGTCGACGGAAACCTTCTTGGCGTTCCTTATACCAACGACTTCCGCGTCATGCTTGTCAACAAGAAGCACTTCGCCGATGCGGGCATTACGGAAATGCCGAAGACGCTTGACGCATTGGTTTCGGTCGCCCGTAAAATCAAGGAAAAGGGCATCTCTGAATATCCGATCGGCCTTCCCGTCTCCGCGACGGAGGGCGCCTCGACCAGCTGGTACCTGTTGACGAAGGCCTTTGGTGGCGAACTCTTCGACAAGGATTTCACTCCACTTTTCACGAAGCCGGATTCGGCTGGCTACAAGGCGCTTGCCTTCGAATTGATGCTTCTGAAGGAAGGGCTGGTTGATCCGGCGTCGACCGGTCTGAAAGACAGTCAGATCAACGAAAGCATGTTCTCGCAGGGTCTCACCAGTATCATGATTTCCGGCGAGCCCGGTCGTCTCGGGCAAATGAATGATCCGAAGCAGTCGAAGGTTGCCGGTCAGGTTGAAGCAATCCTGGTGCCCACGGCAAGTGGTGAGACACGCAGTTTCGGTCTGCCGGAGGCGCTTGCTATACCGAACGTCTCTGCCAACAAGGATGCCGCCATCGCCTTCGTGAAGTGGTTTACCAGCAAGGACTTCCAAAAGAAGAATGTCGTGAATGGGTTTCTGCCAACACGCACTTCGGCCCTGTCGGAGCTCAACGATGCTGGAAAGCTGAACAGCGGAGCTGCACTTGTTGCGCAATCCAAGACAGTTGAGCCGCTGTTCCCGCAGGGAACGCCTCCATGGTACCCGCAGTTCTCCAGCGGCGTAAATACCGCGATCAATAGCGCAGCAAAGGGCCAGATGACTGTCGATCAAGCGGTGGCGGCGATCGCCGATGCCGCCAAGCAGGCCATGGCGCAATGACCGCTTTTGCATCGCAAGATGTGACCAGCAAGCGTGGGGTCGGCTTTAACGCCGACACCACACTCGGCCTGTTACTGGTGGCTCCGATTGCAATCACGATGGCCGCCCTGGTTTTCTACCCGATGGGTCGAACCGTGTGGGACAGCCTGCACAGGGTCAACCCCATGCAAGCCGGAACTCCGTTCGTGGGGTTGGAGAACTACACGCGGATGCTGTCAGACGCGCAGCTCGGAACGACGTGGGCAAACACGCTCATGTACGTCGTCCTTGCGGTGGCAGCGGAAACTGTCTTCGGCGTCCTTGCGGCGGCGCTGATCAACCAGGTGAAGGTGGGGCGCCAGTGGGTGCTGGCGGCCGTCATTCTTCCCTGGGCACTTCCCGGTGTCGTGAACTCGGTAATATGGCTTTGGATCTACCAGCCTGGTGCAGGCCTGCTCAACGGCATTCTGTCAGCGCTTGGCCTTCCGTTCGAAAATCATGTCTGGTTCAACGATCGCACAAGTGCCATCATCGCTGTGACCGTCGTTCACGTGTGGCGCATGATGCCATTGACGGTCGTGATTGTTCTCGCCGCGATGCAGAGCATACCCGCTCATCTTTACGAGGCTGCGCGCATCGACGGGGCCACTCGCCTGCAAATGTTTGGATTGGTCACGCTTCCGCTTGTTCGCAGCGCAATCGCCGTTGCCATGACCAACGCCACCGTTAACGCCTTCAATCTCTTCGATGAGGCTTGGGTACTCGCCGGTGCCAGCCTGGAAACCAGGCCGATTCTCGTCCAGATCTACCTCGAGACCTTTCAGAACCTGCGCTTCTCATACGGCATGGCACTTTCTGTGGTGATCACGCTTGTATCACTGCTCATCTCCCTCGTTTACGTCCTTCGGGTCTATCGCAACACACGGTTCGACTGATGAAGCCCACAATTCAGTACCGCATCATGATTTGGGTCGGCGTTGCAGCGCTGTTGCTCTGGTCCCTCGGACCGATTTACTGGACAGTTGCGAGTTCTGTGACGCCAACCGAAGACTTTTCGACCCGGCCGATCCGCTTCTTTCCACAGCACTTCACCCTCGATCACTATTCGAGGCTTCTCGGTATTAATATTGCCCGGATCGGTGGGGTCGAGGTCTTCAAACAATTCCGAGCCGCATTGATCAACAGCGTGGTGACGTCGGTGGCTGCCACCTTGCTCTGCGTGGCGGTGTCGGCGCTCGGAGCCTACGCGTTCACACGACTACAGTTTCCCGGTCGCAAAGTTCTCTTTGTGGCGGTTGTTGCGACCCTGGCGGTCCCTGCCTATGCCGTTCTGATCCCGCTTTACCAGATCATGATCAAACTGCATCTGGTTGATACATATGTCGGGGTTTCTTTGATCTATGTGTCTGCCTTTCTGCCCCTGTCGTTGTGGCTACTTCGCAGTGTCTTCGAAGCCCTTCCGATTGCGCTTGAAGAAGCAGCCCAACTCGATGGGGCAGGGCGACTCTACATTTTCTTCAACATCGTGTTGCCCCTTGCCGGCCCTGGATTGACGGCAGCGGCGATTTTGACCTTCCTTGGCGCGTGGGGACAGTATTTGGTGCCGCTGATCTTCTCGCCTCAGGCAACGAAGCCAATGACGGTGCTCATTCCCGAGTTCGTCACCAAGAACTTCATCGACTACGGCCTCATCACAGCAAGCGGATCGATTGCAATCGTCATCCCCGCTCTCGTCGTCATTTTCCTGAATCGTTACCTGGTCAGCGGCCTGCTGGCCGGCTCAGTCAAATAAATCGGAGTCCACATGAACACGACCGAGAAGGTTATTTTCGAACAGTTCCCCTACTGGGAAAAGGCTATTGGCGCCAACACGTCCGTAGAGGGTGCCGAGTTGTTGGTGTTCGTTGGCTGCGGCACGTCCTATAATCTCGCGCTCTCGCTCGCGGCGTATGCCAACATGTCAGGTCGCAAAGCCATAGCCGTGCCCGGCGCGGAATGGCAGAGCCGACCGTCCGCCTTCTGGCCTGATTGGCAAGCGACACACGTCATCGCCCTATCGCGCAGTGGCGAGACAACCGAGACCGTCGCAGCCGCAAAGGCAAGCCGCAAAGCTGGCGCCTTCGTGACGGCTATAACCGTAGAGGCTGAAAGTTCGCTCGCAAGGAACTGCGATCGGTTGGTGACATCCGAGACTCATCCGCAGGAGGGGATCGTCATGACGGTTTCGGCAAGTCTAATGGTCCTCCTCGGTATGCAGGCAATTGGGCAGCCAATCCCCGGCTCCATTGGCGCTTCCGCCCGCAAGCTCGCCAATGCACTCGATGCAGTCCTTCCGACAATTATTGCAGACCGATCGCATTTCGTCTTTCTCGGCGGCGGACCGTTGTTTGGTGTCGCTCTGGAAGGTGCGCTCAAACTCATGGAAATGAGCCAGACGATGACACAGGCGTTTCATCCGCTGGAGTATCGCCATGGCCCAATCAGTCTCGTCGACGAAAAGACCGCGGTGGTCATGCTTTACAGCTCAGACCAGAAGGAGGCTGAGGTGAAGCTGGTCGAGGAATTGAGGGAAAAGGGCGCGGCTGTCATCGGAATTGGCGGACCAGGAGACGTTGGGCTGCCCATTGACGTCGACCTTTCGCTGACAGGACTGATTATTCTTCCAGCGTTGCAGATCCTCGGCGAGCGCGTCGCTCAGGCTCGCCAAATCGATACCGTTTCTCCCAGACACCTGACCAAAGTCGTGAAGCTCGCATGACACGGATCGAAGAAAACCGGCAGACCGCACTTGGAAAGCTTTTCGGAGGAAGATCGCTTCCTATTCCCCGCGGCATCACTTCGGTTTGCTCGGCGCATCCACTTGTCATCGAGGCCGCGCTTCGGCGCGCCGGGGCCGAAGAGCAACCAGTTCTCATAGAAGCCACGTGCAATCAGGTAAACCAGGAGGGCGGCTATACCGGAATGACACCGGCGGGCTTTCGTCGATTTATCGAGGGCATCGCTACGGAACTGGATTTCCCGACTGAACGGATCATCCTTGGCGGCGATCATCTCGGCCCAAACCCCTGGAAATTCCTGGCGGCCGAAGAAGCCATGGCGCGCGCCGAGGCGATGGTCGTCGCTTATGTAGAGGCCGGGTTTGAGAAGATTCATCTAGACACATCGATGGGTTGCGCGGGTGAACCAATCGCTCTTCACGACGAGTTAACAGCTGCACGCGCCGCGCGGCTGGCCAAGGCAGCCGAGGAAGCTGCTCTTCGTTCAAATCGTCGTCCGCCGGTTTACATCATCGGAACTGAGGTACCACCACCCGGTGGAGCAACCCATGAAATCGCGGACATCGACATCACACGTTGTGACGCCGCTCTTAAGACTTTGAAGGTCCATCAGGAGTCCTTTGCGCAAGCAGGAATAGCTACGGCGATCGCTCGCGTTATCGGCATCGTGGTCCAACCCGGTGTCGAATTCGGCAATTCAAATGTTGTGCTCTACAAACCCGAAAGAGCAAAGAGCCTGATTTCGGCCCTGGATGAAATGCCCGGGTTGCTGTTCGAAGCACATTCCACCGACTACCAGACAACCGAGGGCCTGGCTGCCCTTGTTGACGGCGGGTTTGCTATCCTCAAGGTTGGGCCTGGTCTCACCTTTGCCCTTCGGGAGGCGTTGTATGGCCTCGATGCCATTGCCTCGATTACTTGCGGAGACCGCGAAACGACACTGGTCGAATCCATGGAATCCATCATGTTGGATCGGCCTTTGAATTGGGCGGGGCACTACGGTGGAACCGCCGAAGAAATAAAGCTTCAACGTCACTTCAGTTACAGCGATCGAATCCGCTATTACTGGCCAGATCCGCGAGCGAGCGCCGCGGTAGACGAGTTGTTCAGCCGTTTTCACGGCGATATCCCGCAGACCTTGATCAGCCAATACCTCGGCCGGGTCTACTCCGATGTCGTTTCAGAGCGGATCGGTGCGAGCGCTCGCGATTTGTGCCTGGCAGCGATCGATGCAGCGCTTGCCCCTTACTCAATGGCAACGAGCAGGTAACGATCAGTACCGACCCTCGAACGAGACGACTATCGAACAGAGATAACTGCCGGAGAACATGATGGCGTCAGTAACAGTCGCGAATGCCCGAAAGAGCTATGGTCATTTTGAAGTGCTGCACGGGGTGGATATTGATATCCAGGATGGCGAGTTCGTTATTCTTGTCGGTCCGTCCGGCTGCGGCAAATCAACCCTCCTGCGAATGATTGCAGGGCTTGAAGAGATCTCGGGCGGTAGGATCTCCATAGGCAGCAAGATCGTGAACAATGTCGCACCGAAAGAGCGCGATATCGCAATGGTGTTCCAATCCTATGCGCTTTACCCGCACTTGACCGTTGAAGCCAACATGGGGTTTTCGCTCAGGCTTGCGAAGGCCCCGAAGGAAGAAACAAGGAGACGTGTTCGGGAAGCGGCACAAATACTTGGTCTCGAGTCACTTCTGGAAAGATACCCTCGAAATCTCTCGGGTGGACAGCGGCAGCGTGTAGCGATGGGCCGCGCGATCGTGAGAAACCCGCAAGTCTTTCTGTTTGATGAGCCGTTGTCGAACTTGGACGCGAAGCTGCGCGTGCAGATGCGCTCCGAAATCAAGCAACTGCATCAGCGGCTAAAGACAACGACTATTTACGTGACCCACGATCAGATTGAAGCCATGACCATGGCCGACCGGATTGTAGTCATGCGCGACGGATCTGTTGAACAGATTGGCTCGCCACTCGATCTTTACGACTGCCCCGCAAACTTGTTCGTAGCCGGATTTATCGGCTCCCCGGGGATGAATTTTATTCACGGCAAAGTTAATTCATCGGGTCCGCTTGAGTTCATCGCTCGTGGTGGTGCGAGGCTGCCTTTGCCCCAAAATGTCAGTGTGAAGCCTGGATCCGACATCATTTACGGGGTTCGGCCCGAGCACCTCTCGATCGGTGCCGGTTCCGCTGCAAAGGTTATCCTGACTGAACCCACAGGGGCCGAAACGCAGCTCACGGCCAAGCTCGGTTCCGACAATGTCATCGTATCGGTAAGGGATCGACTTGACGTCCGTCCGGGCGATTCACTGCTGCTGGCACCAGACCTGGACAAGATCCATCTATTCGACGCCAGAACGGAAAAGCGCTTGCACTCAAACTAGACGGCGCTCTGCCGTTGTATCGCGGACACCAAAAGGGAATAGCTGCATCCTGATCGGTGACGCTATCTTCACATTTCGATCGATTGTTGTTGCGTATTTGCCGGACATCGACAGGGGTGATGGTCGCGCCGTGTTATCATTTGAGCTCAATCGGACAGAAAACTGGGACAGTCCTATCGGACGCTCGCAGCTGAACGGGGCCGAGGCGTTAGGCGGAGCTCCGCAAGATGAGATCCGCATTGAGGAGTACCCGCTCTTTGTCAGAGGTGGCTGCGACTTCGCCGTCGAGGTCAATCATCTCGAACAAAAGCTTCGTTGCCAGTCTGCCGATCTCGTTAAAATTCTGGGCGACGGTCGTGATCGGTGGACACGCGTAGCGTGAAAGGGGATGATCGTCGTGGCCGGCGATTCTGAGATCGCTGTCTGCCGTTCGGCCGACCTTCAGTCCGCGCTGATAGGCAGCGGCTATAGCGCCAAAGGCGATGCGATCGTTTGCGCAAAGCACGGTCTTGGTTGGAAAACCGCCCCCGTCAATCCAGCGTAGCGCCTCCTCAAAACCGATGCGCTCGAAGTCCCAATCCGCCTTCTCGGAAAGGGGCAGGACGACGGGCTCCATCTGCAACTCGCGCATCGCTTCCACGTAGGCCGCTGCACGAGTTCGGGCATTGGTGTTGACTGGCGGCATTCCGAGGTAGCATGGGGGCTCCCCGGACCGACAAAGATAGTCGACGATAAGCTGAAAGCTCTTGCGGTTGTTGGTGCCGACAAAGGGCGAAATGTCATCAAGTGGAGAGTCGACGAAAACCAGTGGGATCGCGGCTGCAAGGGTCAGCAGTGTTTCCTGATGAGACTGAACACCAAGTGGCGCAATGATGGCACCGGCCACGTTCATCGACTTCAACGTCTCAATTGCCCGAGCTTCCAGCTCCGGGTTGCCGTCAGAGGAGAGAATGAAGGCCAGAAAGCCGCTGGCATTTGCGATAAATTCCACGCGCCGCGTCAAAGCCATGTAGAAGGGATCGGTTGAGTCCGGGATGATGATCCCGATGATGTTGCTGCGGCGACGGTTCAGATTGACAGCGAAGATGTTCGGGCGAAACCCGCTTTCCTTCAACGCCGCTTCGATGATGTTGCGGGTCTTGATGCGGACCGAGCTTGGATCGTTGAAATATTTGGATACGGTCGGGCGGGACAACCCGACATATTCGGAGAAATCCTCCATGGTCCTGATCGGTTTGCTTGTCAAAGCCGGTCCCACCCTCGTTCATGCTTAATCGATTTAAACTATAGGAACACTTCAAGCAGATGTCTGCCCGTCGCGCAACCGTCGCACTGGCTAGGCGCGGCAGGCCTCGAAGTAGTCATCCAGCACGTGATCGATTGCGGCGATAGTCAGATCTTGCGCCCGTGGCTTGACCTTGCCTGCGCGCACCCCAGCGTAGCTTGCCTGAAGGTACTGGCTGATCAGAGTCTCCGGAATATCAACGCCGTCGAGGAGCGTGAACATTGCAGTCACTGCGGCGTCGATCTCGGAATGGGGCCAGTAATAGCGGACGCGGTCCGAATAGCTGAAATGGCGCTGAATATGCCGGTCGGCCTCGGAGCCATGATAGTATTTTTCCCAGTTCTTCGGCTCGGCTGTGAGGACGCGCTCGATGGTAGCCACGAGCGTTTCCTTGCGCTTGCCGGCAAACAGGAACTCGGCGATCCGGTCCAGCCCGTAATAAGCTTCGCGCAGTGCAAAGGTCAGCCCCGGCCCGACCTTCAAGATGGCAAAGCCATCAAGCACGAGGCGACGCAGAGCATCTTGCGTCTGGTAGTCGGTCGAATGCGCCTCGAATACCAGACCCGGAAGATCGGATAGGGCGGCGCTAAGAGCTGCGGCTCGTTCCGGAACATAGGAAATGACGTTCTCGTTGCCAAACTCGACGCCGGGCTGCACGACTGCGCCGACAACACGGGAGAAGGCGTCCGGGACACCGGCCGCCTCAAAGGCATCCCGATGGACGCTGATCGTCTCGCGCGCAGCTTCCGGCTTCGTCACGTCCAGTACATCAAGCTCCTCCATCGCACCGCCAGGAATTGGAACCTCGGTGCCGACGATGTAGACCGGCTTGATGCCGTTGATGCCGTCCAATGCCTCTTCGGCAACGGCGGCAAGTCGGGCAGCGCGAGAAGCCGTGATTGCGTCGGGGAGGGCCACTGGCTCGCCGGCGCAGCCCATGCTGGTGTCCAGGTGCAGCTTGGTGAAGCCGGCCTTCGCATAGGCTTCGATCATCGTGCATGCCTTTGCCATTGCTTCGTCGGCTGGCAGATGTTTCCACGGATTGGGTCCGAGATGGTCGCCGCCGAGGATCAGCCTTCCAAGATCAAAGCCCGTTTTAGCGGCAATATTCTCGACGAAAGCGCGAAAGTTGGCGGGCGTCATTCCTGTATAGCCGCCGTCCTGGTTTACCTGGTTGCACGTCGCTTCGACAAGCAGATGCACGCCGCGGCGCCGCGCATGCAGCATCGAGGCCTCGATGACGGCAGGATGGGCAGAACATACAGAGGGAATGCCCTTGACGCCGTCGCGTCCGCGCCACTTTGCGATATCGGATAGGTAGCTTTTCTGCATGTTACGCATTCCCTTGCGATTGGATGAGCGCGTCCAGTTCTGCGCGGGTCGAGGCGCCCTCCATCGGGCCTGCCTTGGTCACGGCGCGTGCACCGGACGCATTGGCGTAGCGCAGGACTGCTGCGGGTTCCAAGCCGGCGAGCCAGAAGGTCACGAAAGC
This sequence comes from Rhizobium sp. RHZ01, assembly GCF_014851595.1. Lineage (NCBI taxonomy): Bacteria > Pseudomonadati > Pseudomonadota > Alphaproteobacteria > Hyphomicrobiales > Rhizobiaceae > Rhizobium > Rhizobium sp. RHZ01. The sequence continues at coordinate 75,882 of NZ_JACUZZ010000003.1, read as the reverse complement.
TGCGCCGAAGCAGTCGCCGGCGCCGGTCGGATCGACCTCCTCGACCTTGTAGCCCGACTGATCGAGCCACGTATCCTTGTCGAAATAGCTGGCCCCCTTGTCGCCGCGCTTTATGACGATCGCCTTGATGCCCTTGGCAAGCAGTTCGGCCACGGCCTCCTTCTCTGTCTTGGCCTCGGCAAAAAGGAACAGCTCCTCGCCGCTCGGCATGAAGAGGTCGGTCTTTGCGAGCACGGCTTGCAGCGCCTCGCGCATGCCAGGCGCATCAAGTATTTCGGGCCGCAGGTTTGGATCGAAGGATACCGTTCCGCCAAGGGCCTTGACCCTTTCGGTCGCCGTCAGGATGCTCTTGACGACGCTCGGAGCATAGAGCGCCGTCCCCATCACATGCATGTGGGTGCAGGTATCGATGAGGGCGAGCGTGTTGTCCGACAACTCGATGGTGCCGCAGGCGCTGTGACGGATGTTGAAAACGAACGCCCGGCTCCCGTCCTCGCGATAGCGCACGAAAGCACTGCCTGTCGTGCCCTGCGGCACGATCTCGATACCGGAGATGTCGACGCCGTCTGCCTCTAGCCGGTCGATGTTGACCCAGCCGAAGTCGTCATCGCCGACGCGGGAAATGATCGCGCATTCCTGGCCGAGCTTACCGACCTGGTCGATGAAGATCGCTGGTGCGCCGGACGGAAAAGGTCCGATGAGTGGAACAGCCTCGCGGAAGCCATCGCCGCGTTGCGTAGCGATGATCTCGACGAGAATTTCGCCAATGGTAAGTATCTTGGACATGCCGGGTGCTTCCCTTTTCTTATTGCTTCGCCCGCTTCGCGCGCACGTCGAGATAGACGGCCACGAGAATGACCAGGCCCTTGACGATGAGCTGGTAGAAGTAGGGAACCGATAGCATGTTCATGCCGTTGTTGAGCACTCCGATGATGAGCGCGCCAATCAGCGTGCCGATCATGGTGCCGACCCCACCCGACAGGCTTGTGCCGCCAAGAACAGCCGCTGCGATTGCATCAAGCTCGTAGCTCATGCCTGCATTCGTCTGGGCAGAGAACAGGCGGGAGGAAAGCAGGATGCCACTGATCGCCGCCATGATCCCCGAGATCATGAAGATGACAATCTTCAGCCGGTCCACCTTGATGCCGGAATAAAGGGCCGCTTCGCGGTTACCGCCGGTCAAATAGGCACGGCGCCCGAAGGTCGTCTTCGACAAAAGGATGTGGTTGAAGACGAAAAGCACGGCAACGAACCAGATGACAAGGGGAATGCCGAGAAGGCTCTGGGTGCCAATCGCAGTCCAGCTCGGATCCATGATCATGGCTGGCGCGCCATTAGTCGGCAGGCTGACGAGGCCGCGATAGATGCCCATGGTCGCGACGGTCACGATGAAGGACGGCAAAAGAAATTTCGCCGTCAGCACGCCGTTCACGAAACCGAGAAACGCGCCGGCGAACAGCGTTAGCAAGACCGCTGGCACGAAGCCGAGGCCGAATAGAAAACATTGCGCGCCGACCATCCCGGCAACCGCGATGATGGAACCGATCGAAAGATCGATCTCGCCGAGAAGGATCACCCAGGTCATGCCGAAGGCCGCAATGGCGATCACAGCGACCTGCTGCAGCACATTCAGGAAGTTCGCCAGCGACATGAAGCGCTGGTTTGTGATCGAGAAGATCACGCAGAGAACGATCAGCGACAGGAAGATGCCGCCATATTGTTTCATTACGCGCATGAAGGCGGCGTTGGCCGCGAGCTTGTCATTCATGATAGGAATCCCGTCGCAAAGCTCATGATCTGTTCCGGCGTCATCTGGCTTTTGTCTGCGATCGCCGTCATGCGGCCTTCACTCATGACCACAGTTCGGTCGCTCATGCCGATGACTTCGGAAAGCTCGGAGGAGACAAGCAAGATTGCTGTGCCCTCCGCCGCCAGCTGGCGGATGATCTTGTAGATTTCAAATTTGGCACCGACGTCGACGCCGCGTGTTGGTTCATCAAGGATGAGAATTCTCGGCTTGGTCAAAAGCCACTTGGCGAGCACAATCTTTTGCTGGTTGCCGCCCGAAAGTGAGCCAGTTGTCGTCTCAAGCGAGGTGGTCTTGATCGCGAGCCTGCCGATTTCGCTGGCAGCGGCAAGCCGCTCTCGCCGGCGCGCTAGGAAGCCGAGCCGACCAGCAAACTCATCGAGCGCCGCCATCGATATGTTGCTTTCAACGCTGTGGCTGAGAACCAGGCCTTCCTCCTTGCGGTTCTCGGTGACGAAGCCGATGTGCCTGTTGATCGCGTCGACAGGCGAGGCAATTTTCACCTCCGCACCGTCAATGGCGATCGAGCCTGCCGATGAATGGTGCACGCCAAACAGCGTGTTCATCACCTCGGATCGTCCGGAGCCGATCAGGCCGAAGAAACCAAGAATCTCGCCGGGTCTGACATCGAAGGAAATGTCCTGAAACTCACCCTCGCGCGACAGACCCTTGACCGCAAGCACCGGCTTCACGTCGATTGCGGGCGCGGGCACGGCGCGGGGCGGATAGATCTCGTTCATGTCGCGACCGACCATCAGCGCGATCAGCTCGTCGATCGTCGTCTCGGTTTTGTCGCGGGTGGTGATATAGCTGCCGTCGCGAACAACCGTTATGTCGTCGCTCAACCGCATGATTTCCTCCATGCGGTGGGAGATGTAGATGATGGCGACGCCCTGCGACTTCAGGCGCGCGATGATCTCAAACAGGATCTCCGCCTCGCTGTCGCTGAGTGATGAGGTCGGTTCATCGAGAATGACGACCTTGGCGTTGATGCTGAGGCCCTTGGCGATCTCGACCAGCTGGCGTTGGGCGATCGACAGGTCCCCGACCTTATCGGTAACGGAGACCGGCAAGCCAAGTTCATTTACGAGCTCGGCGGCTTTGCGCACGAGCGCCTTGTCGTTGATGAAGCCGGCGCGTGTGGGCTCGCGCGTGGCGAGGATGTTTTCCGCGACAGTCAGGTTGTTGCAAAGGCTAAGTTCCTGAAAGACGATGGTTAGGCCGGCATGGGCCGCATCCTGGGGATTGGCGGGATGATAGGGCGCACCGTCGAGGACAATCGTACCCGACGTCGGCTGGTAAACCCCGGCAAGGATCTTCATCAACGTCGATTTGCCGGCTCCATTCTCGCCGAGGATGGTGTGTACGCGGCCGCGTCGCACGCTGAGCTGCATGTCCTTCAACGCCAAGACGGCGCCGAACACCTTGGTCACACCCTTGATTTCGAGGATTGTACTACCGCATGCGGCGTCCATGACGTCATCCTTCAGGTCGAGCGTTACGATGGCCCACGGCAAGGCGTGGGCCATCGGAAGTGAGCGGTCCTTTTCTCTGGAAAAGCCGTCTCGGGAGGAGGAGTGTTACTTCTTGACGTAGACGCCCGGGACGATCGGTTGGCTTTCCGGAACGGTTTCGCCGGCCTTCAATTTTACCGCGGTATCGACCGCGAGTTTGCCCATCTGGTCCGGGAACTGCTGGATCACGCCGACCATATCGGGATCGCTGTCGACCGCCTTGATTGCCTCAGGCATGCCATCAAAGCCGATCACCTTCACCTTGCCGGTCAGGCCTGCCGACTTAACGGCAACAGAAGCGGCAAGTGCCGCATCGTCGCCAAAGCCGAAAATGCCGTTGATGTCGGGATTGGCCTGAAGCATGTTCTGTGCGACGGCCAGCGCTTCTGCGCGGGTAATGCCGGTCTGAATTGAAACGATCTTGATGTCGGGATGCTTGGCAATGGCGTCCTTGAAACCGTTAACGCGATTCACGACAGACTGCACGAGCGGGTAGTCAATGATCGCGACATTGCCCTTGCCGCCCAGCTGCTCGGCCATGAGTTCGCCGGCCTTGACGCCGCCAGCATAGTTATCGGTGCCAATGTAGGAGGCGACCGTGGCGCCTTCGACGGGAACGTCGACAGTGACAACCTTGATGCCCGAGGTCTGCGCACGCATGACAGCGGCCAAAGCGCCCTTGCTGTCGACCGGCGACATGATGATTGTGTCGACACCCTTGACTATAAAGTCTTCGATGTCCGCCAGCTGTTTGTTGAGATCCTGGTTGGCGATGGCGATTTCGGCGTTGACGTTTTTTTCCTTGGCTTCGGCGGTAATCGCCTTTGCCAGCTCGTTGTAAAACGGATGCTGCTGCGTCAGCAGTGACACACCAATTCCGTCAGCATGCGCAGATGCGGCCGCAAGGGCAAAGGTTGCGCCGGCAAGCAGGGATTTTGCGAAAGAAGAAAGAGACATGATCCTCCCCAGTGTAACGAAGGCCGTTGAGCCACATCCGCGAGACGGGCCTCCTGTCGTCGGCGGATGGCGGGAGAGATACTTTCAAAATTAACGCGCGTCAACTTTAAAAGATACGCGCGATAACATATGTACAAAGCTGCTCTCCTTGACAGCTTTCCGCGACATCACCTTGGCAACCACCTCGCGCCAATACATGGGATATCCATGAGTTGCAGCGGCACCGTCGCGTCACCACGGCAGTCGGGAGTTCGACATGCAGATATTGACGGCTTGTCATGCATGGAATGCTGACGATCCCGGCCTTATTGTTGTCGCAGGAGCAACACATGACGCTTGCCTGGCCCTCGAAATAGAGGCTGGTCAATACGCCTGGCGAAGTCGCCGAGGCCTTGCCGGCCGCCTGGCCAATCGACGATGGTGAAGACTACATCGTCGTCGTCAGGGGATGTCTGACATCAACGGAAATTCGTCCGCCAGCGATGCGCGCTCAGTCCTCATCCAGACGGCGACGGAATAGGGGATCTATGATGACCGTCGTTCGCTAAAGCTGCCGAAAATGCTTGGCAGCCCGACGTTTGGGACCATCACTTTCAAACTAAGGTGAGGTCGCAAGAGAGGCGTTGTATGGACCTCGATCCGAGTCGAGAATGATCAGGCGTCGATGACCATACGGTGCAGAAAGGCCCGGCGCCCTGTCCGGCAAATGCAGAGCCCAACTTAAAAGCCGCCTTGCCGAAACGCTCCCGATACCAGCTTGAAGTTCCGACGATCCGGACATTGGCAACGAGGCAGCGGACCGTGCGGACAGCGTGAAGCCAGACGTCGGACCTTCCCTGAGCAAAGGGAGGAACTTTCGTGTATTTTGCTCCGGTTCCGCGGCACCGATAGATGCCGTCTGAATTTGATCAATCGCTGCACCCACCGCCTCTTCCGGAGGCCGGAGATTCGGGATCGGAACGGCATACAAGGAAAGATCCGCGATTGGCGCCTGGCCGTTCGCCCGGGCAGTGACCGAATTTGGGCCTGCCTGGTGGGAAAGGGCCCTCTCGGCGCGGCTGGATGGGACTGGAACGAGTGCGACCTCAATGGGGCCGGCCGAAGGGCTCGCCTGGCCGGGTTCGACAGCATCTTCCTCGTCGGCTGTTGCAGCGTTCTCGATCGAGCCAGATTGAATGCGCTTGTTGTGGTTGGCGACAGCCTGGGCGTAGCCCGGAAGGGGTCTGCCGTCAGCCGGGACATGCATGGTGCGCCCATTCGGGAATATGCTTGCGAGTTCCTGCCGCGACATCCGCGGCCACGCCCTTACTCGACCGACGTCAAGGTGCACGAAGGGGGACCCGGAACGGGGATAGTATCCAACACCGCCGATCTGCAACTGCATGGCAAGCGCCCGCAATGTCTGCAGTTTCACACCAGGGATGTAGAAGTCCATCGCTTTGCCAAGCATATGCTGGCTTGTCTTTGCAACGCCGGAGCTTCGAGAACGCGAGCGCAGCATCTTGTTCGTCGTCGGAGATCTGTAAGCTGATACAACGTGGATATAGTCACGCGCACCGCTGCGATGATAAACCTCCCAGACGAGATCTAGCAGACGCGGATCCATCCGCGTGGGTTCGTTTTTCCGCCAGTCACGCAAAAAGCGATTGATCTGCGCGAGCCCTCTCGGATCAAATCTTCCGTCGCGTTTGAACGTGATCGTGGTTCGCTCTCCGGTGTGCGTAAAAAAGAGCTTCAAGGCACGATCCTCTGCCTCGGCGGTCATTCCTGATAGGAGAACGGCGAGTGTTGCGATCGCCGCTTGCCGAGCGCGTCTGGCGATTGACCATAGCGCTCTGCCGACAGCACCGAAGATGCACGGCGTCAACCGCCTTTCCGGATCATCAGACATGGCCAACCTCAACCCTTTGGCCTGGCAGGCGTGCAGACGGTTTGCAAAGCCAGGCATGCGAGAGGCAATTATGGTCAACAAAGTCCTAACAACCTGTTGACGCATCCAAGGGGATGCGCATTTTGCTGCATGCTTGGCGGGTAGAGGAAGTGACCCGGCGTGGAAGCTTACGCCTTATACCTTTCCAGCGCAGTCAGGTGCTGGACCGGCGGGTCGGCATCGTCCCAACGGTATATTTCAGTTCGCAGGAAGTGAAGTTCGTCTGCCAGAAGATCCTCGTCGACTTCGATCCACCAGGACTTCGGACGACCGTCGCTCCCGTCAGACCAACGATATCCCCGTGCTTTGAGGTGATCCTTCATGTCGAAAGGACTGTGTTCGGCAAACAGACGAGCGCGCGATCGCTCGGAGGCCCTGAGCAGTTCGGCGAAAGGCTTCTCAGCTTCCGCTTTCTGATGGTCGAGGACTTCCAGCAGCGCGAAGCAATCGTCAACGGCGCGATGGCCAACGTGGAAATAGCCTGCCTGACCGACAAGGTAGCCGAGCTTTGTGCCCTCGAAACCGCGCGCGCTCCAGTCGATCTCAGAGACCGAACACGCCCAGGCCTTGTCTTTGAAGTCCGGAGAAAACCTCTCACAGAAAGGGCGGTCAAAGCCGGCATTATGGGCAATGATGAGATCTGCCGGTTCGATAATCCGCCGCAACGACGCCATATCGATCTGTTGCCCCGCCACCATCTCGTCGGTGATCCCCGTCAGTTGGGTAATCCCCGGGGGAATCGCGGTTTGTGGCTGCTGCAGTCCAGAATAGACATCAACGATGTCCCCGATTTGGCCTTCGTCATCGAACGTGAAGCTTACCGCACCCATCTCGATGATCTCGTTCTTGCGGTGATCAAGGCCGGTCGTCTCGGTGTCGATGAGAACGCCCAGGCGTCCAAATTCCGGTCGGCGACGTGTGGGAGCGGAACGGGGAGCAAGCCTGCGTAACACGCGGTAGTCCCCGGTTGCCTCCAGGCATTCAACAATTTCCTCTGCACTCCAACCGATCGACTTCCGATCGGTTCGGCGAATACGCTCGATTTGCAGTTCGCTGGCCGCCAGCGTCGAAGCAAACATATCGAGTTGTTTTGTCATTCAGTCCTTCGTTCAGCTCAGCCGCATTTTAGAACGTGGCGCCGTCCCACATTACATCAATGCAAAGCCAGGTGTTTCTCGATGACGGACAGTATCCCCACCTTTTCTGCATGGAACGGGGTCACCTCCAGGGGGCACCGGGCCCGTCCAATGGGATCGCGCCTGCGAATTCCCGTGCTCATCGTATGCAACCAGCTTCGGTCCGTCCTTGAGCGAAATTCGGTGAACTCCGGCATTCATCACATTCGCGCCCGGCCAGATCCAGTTACTCTTGACCTATTCCGGGCGATCAGCCGGAGCGACCAGAATGTTGACGGTCCGACAGATCGTCAACAGGTTACGCGCTTTGCAATGGGCGTGATTACGTCGTCCAGCAACAGAATGAACGGCCATTTCGATCACAGCATTTTAATCTCAGCGTCTGTGCCAACGCAGTTCATCGCTCCTACTCCGGCGCCATATGTCGGGACCGTGCAGTGTTGGTTCCCGTCTCGGCGCAGCCGTTTGTCTCGACCCGCAAATCTGCGAGTTCAAATCTCTGTCACCTCCGTTCACGCTGATTGCGTAACCCAAATTGCGGAGGATTTTGATCATGCAGGCAGTCGCACTCAGTCAACCCCGAACATCCCGTGACCTAGATCTCCTTGAACAAATGTATCGTCTGCGCGCCCGTGTCTTTGCGCAACGCTTAGGCTGGGTCGCGTGTAAGGGCGAGCGCGAGTGCGACGAATTCGACGCGCTTGAGCCGACCTACATTCTGGCAATCGATGAGCAAAGCAATGTCGTTGGCTGCGCGCGCCTTCTTCCTGCCTGTGGCCCAACGATGCTGCAAACTCTATTTTCATGCTTGCTTGGGGGTGGTGACACGTTCCGCCCTCATGCGTCCATGATCGAAAGCTCGCGCTTCTGTGTCGACATCGACCATTGTCACGGAATGGAGGGGCGTCCGCTGCACCTGGCGACCCGGACGATGTTTGCCGCAATTGCGGAATGGTCCTTTCTCAACGGCTACAACGAGATCGTCACAGTAACCGATGTCCGGCTCGAGCGACTTCTCAATCGCTCCGGTTGGCCGATGAGACGTCTGGGAGAACCTCGCCTCATCAACGAAACGCCAAGTGTTGCGGGTGTTCTCGCCGCCGACCAGGCAACCTTCGAACGGATCTGTCCCGCCGACTACCATTCTGAATTCGTCGAAAGGGTGAAGGTGGCGTAAGGCAGACATTGGATCGGCGTCCGGCGCATCCGCACTTGAGGGATGTATTCATCTCGCCATCAAGAGACGACAAAGGACTGTTCGGCCGCGGTGGCCGAACAGGTTCTTCGATAGGAACTGTCAGATCAAACCCAGTTGCAGCGCCAGGGAAAGTGCCTGTTTCAGGTTCTTTACGTTGAGTTTCGCGCGGATGTTGTCGAGATCCCAGCGAACGGTGTGGTAGTTCAAGCCAAGGATCTCGGCGATGTCCTGCATCGACTTCCCCGCGGCTATCCATCCCAAGCACAGCGCCTCGCGGTCGGACAATCCTGGCTGACGCTGGGTTGTCGGACAATTCGTCGAGACGAGACGCGAATGCAGAAACGTCGCCGAGGTTGCGGCGACGGCGCATTCGGTTTCGCAGAATTCTCTTGGACGCAAATTTTGAGAGGAAGCCAGGGTCAGCATTGCAACCTGCCCGTAGCACACGCGTATCGGCACAGTCACCCCTGCGCGAATGCCGAACTGCGACGCCGCGTCCCAGAAACCGCGCTCGTCTTTCGTCGCCCGTCGTCGTTGCTCATCGACGCACCACTGAAACGCCCGCATCATCCGTTTGCCCATAGTGACGACGGGATCCAGCGCCATGTATGAGCGGCCGAAATACATCGCCTGCCAGTCCTGCGGATAGTTCGATACGGCAAAGCTCCTGGCGCTTACGGCGTCGAGATTGAGATATGCGAAGCGCTCGAAACCATGCTTGGTGGTGATCCTCGCAACGGCGGCGCGAAGCGAATCCTCGGTGGACGTTGTCGCGGTCGAATCGATCATTTCGTGAAAAAGAGTACGCATATTCATAGCCGATAAGCTCCCCCAGGATGCGCAAAGCTCCATGTGGACGCTGATGTCGACGACCACCCTTGCGCAATTCAATGAACCCCGTCGTCGCCTGCGCGACGCCAACCCAGCTTTCAGCCCGTCCATGACGATCAGGCGTGCATACGATTAGTTGCATGGTTCTCGCGCATCAATTGGAACGGTGTCCGGAAACAAAACTTAATAGTTCGCGGACATGGCCTAGCCCGCCATCACGTAGGCCGTGAAAACATATCCTCCAAGTCTCACTGTCTTGAGCAGGCGAGGGTTCGGCGGATCGTGTTCTATCTTTTGACGCAGACGGCTGATGTGGACGTCGATGCTGCGCGTCACGGGTCCTGCAACACCGGCATGCGTCGATGTCAGCAACTCTTCGCGTCGCATCAGCCTTCCCGGGTTCCGGCACAGTGCCAGCAGCAGATCGAATTCTGCAGAGGTGAGATCAACGATCTGGCAGTCCGGACCCCAAAGCTGGCGTTCAAGAACGCTGAGACGAAAGCCGGCGAAGGTGAATGCTAGCGGTTGCCGATGTGTGGGAATGCGGGCGTGTGAGGCCCGTCTCAGAAGGTTGTTGATCCTGGCGACAAATTCAGGGATCGAGACGGGAGGTGACATGCAATCATCGGCCCCGGCTTCTAGCGCCAACACGATCAGATCCGCCTTGAAGGGCTCCACAATAAGGAAGATCGGGATGGCGCTGCTGGTCCTGATTTGCCGACAGAAGTCGATTGCTTCGTTTGGCGATGAAACGGCATCGACGATCACCGCGTCATATTGCGATCGATAGAGATGCCTTCGCAGTTGAAGGATGGAGTGTACCACCGACACAGCCATCGCCTCCTTTTCGATTGCAGCAATGACTGGATGAGCATCCGTGCCGCCGTTATCCGCAAAGATGATCTTCGCTTGAATGAGTTCTCTCCGCCTGCCCTTATGGATTGAATGCCATGTCGGAAGCGTATGACAGGTCCGACGATAATCCCTCTAAGGTTGCGGTCAATATTTACTCTTGCCAACTCGCATAATTGCTAATCCCGCCTTCTCAGGCATTTCGATTTAATCTTTAAAGGCAATTTGCAACCTTTGCGTGTTACTTATGTCGAGAAGACTAAACTCAAGATGATCGGCACTATCACTCGATGGGCTCATTCGTTGGGGCCGTGCCTTTGGCGGTGCCGTCCAGCTGCGGCTGAGCCTTGCGTCCTTTACAGGAGAGGTTGCGACAGGTCAGGCAGGGTAGGGGTTTTGCTGCCACATGGGGATCATTGCAGTGCTCCTCATCCTCCAGTCTGCTTTCTTCCGACGACAAGTTCGACATTTCCAAAGGGGTACACATCTGGTTCTCCGGAGGGGACGAGGTGAGAACAAAATTATGCAGCCGTTCCTTTGCAGCCTCCAATTTCACGACAAATCAATTCATTGGCCATTCATATCAATGGAAAACCAGCACTTGGGGATACCAAGGCGTAATGTCCGACAGGTGCCGTCTGCTTCGTCCCGTTCTTAGATGTCGTGTGAACATCGTAGAAATATTTCTTAATCGAGCGTTGGACATCAATGTTTGAAGCGCACCCTCTCTCGTGAGATTGTACGGGTGCCAAAACACAACAACAGCGACAGTATGCCATGAGACCGACGATTGTTATCGGCTCAGGGGACGGCGATCTGTGCTTCATTGCCCGCCACCTTCTAGAGCATTCCGGCTTTGCGACGAGCCTGCAGTCAGAAGCCAATGACATCGTTATCGCCGCGCGCCAAGACAGCGTCTGTGCGCTTCTGATTGACGGCCGGGTCAGGGACGCAGTTTCGGCCTGTGCGCAGATTTGCGATCTTCGAGCAGGCAGCGCGATCATCATTGTCGCCCTGGTTGACCCGGGGGCGCATGGCCAGGGTCTCGCCTTCCTCAACGCGGGCGCCGATGAAGTCTTTACCCGACCGGTTCCGCCCAGTCATCTGCTTCGGGCATTGATGATGCAAGGCACGACACAGCGCCTGAGATATGGCGACATCGAGATGGACGTGGCGGCGCGGCGCGTGTGGCGTGCCGATTGCCCCGTCTACCTTCCACGGATCGAGTTTGCCATCCTGCGCTACTTCCTTCTTCAGCCCGACAGGATTTCCGACCGCAGGGAGATCATCAGGCAGTGCTGGCCAAGTGGAATATACGTCGATTGCAAGACGGTGAACGTCCACATCGGGCGACTGCGCAGGTGTCTGAGGATTGAGGGAGCCCCTGACCCCATTCGTACGGTGCGCGGCATCGGCTATGGCATCGGCTCCGTCTCCCTGCCCGAAAGGAGAGCGCGATGGCGTACGAAACCTTGATCCTCAATGGCCGCGTTGTCACGGGAGATGGATCAACAGTTCACACCCGCGGTTCCGTCCGTGTTCGCGGCAGAACGATTGTTCAGGTCGCGGAGGGTCAGCTTGCGGCCGCCGCGGGATCGCTTGTCATCGACGCCGACGGCTACACGATCATTCCCGGCATTATCAACGCGCATGCGCATGGGTGTGTGCACGGCCCCTCGATGCCGAGCGGGTCCAAGCCCTTTCGGTCGAGCGACGTCGATTACTTTCGCAACCGACACCTGCTTTCCGGCACCTCTACTCTCCTGAATGTCTGCGGCCTCGCACTGGCCGATGAAATCGACGATGGGCGAAACAACCATCCTCTCGACATACATATCACGAGCGCGCATACGCCGAGCAACCTTCGTGCCGCACTTGCAATTGACGGCGCCGGTCTCAGCGACCGTCATCATGCAGCGACCATCGAGACGATGATTGGTGCTGGGGTGCGAGCGCTTGGCGAAGCCGGCGGTGGTCAAACGCTTGGGGGAGGGGCCCAGGACTATCGCTTCATACCGGACGCGATATTTGCATTGTCGGGCATCAGGCTCTCCCCGAAATGGGCGCGAAGTCTCAAAGAAGCCGTCCTTGGACGCACCCTCGACGGTAAGGACGCAGCTCCAATTGAACTGATCGAAGCACTTCTCGCCGAATGCGGTCTGTTATCGATCATGTCCGCCCAGAAACTTGTAGAGCTGATAACGAAAACCGTCATGCCCCCTGTCGCGCTCTCCTTGAGAGGACTGGAGGAGATTGCCGCAGCCAGTGCGCACTATGGCCTGCCAGGCATATTCCACCACGCGCTCCCAACAGCACGAACATTACTGAACCTGGCAGTGCGATATCCATCAGCCCGCGTTGTGGCGGCTCACGCCAACCATCCCTCGTTTCGTCCGGATGAATGTGTTGCCTCCGCACGCGAACTCAAGAAGCGTGGCGTCGTCATCGACGTTTCAACACTCGACTGCATTACAACCCGCTGGCGCAACGACGCGACCAACATCGACCTCCTGGTCCGTGAGGGGCTTGTCGATACCTTGTCTACCGATTTTGCCGGCGGCGATTGGGACAGCATCCTTGCAGCGATCAACCGCATGGTACAACGAGAGCAGACGACGTTGCCTGGCGCGATAGCGCTTGCAACCGGCAACGTTGCTCGGATTTTCCCCGAGTTTGCGGGAGACAGGGGCATTCTCGCTCCTGGAAAGCGTGCCGATGTTGCGATTGTCGAAAGCCACAACCTTGCTCGCGTGCGGCACCTGATGATCGCCGTTTGGAACGGTGCGAGAAGCGACAAAATCCCCAAGCACCCATGAAGCGTCCGGTTCCAGCATCAGGACGTAGTGTGCCCACATGAGGCGCTCACATTGCGATGAACCCTGTCAATCCTCGTGCATGTCCAAATACTGTGGCATTTCCGCAAATAGCGGTCCTGCCTCGCCCTGCGCCAGTGCCAGCACGCCGTCGACAATGGCTTGTCGCTTCCCCGGCGTAAGCCTGGCGGCTGTCAATCGACAGAACTTCTCCTCTATACCGTGCCACAGCAGCGGCAAGCCGGGATCTCCGAGTGGGCCACCCAAGTCGGAAACAAACTTGCCATTTTTTGTTTGAACAGTGACGCGTGCCAGGGTTTCGGCCGGAAAGAGGCGGTCGCTCTGATGATGAACCACGAGCTGAACCTTCTTTGCAGCAGCAACGAGATCCGGGCGTGCAAGGCACTTGGTTGTTATCGGCAACAATCCGGAGGAGCCGTCAACAAGGGCAATCGCGAGACAGTAGGGAAGACTATACTGGACATCGACGAGGTTCTCCGGCGAGGTGCGATTTGCAAGCCGGAGCGCCCAGCCGAACGTCTCGACATCGATCGAGATGAGGGTCTCTGACGTCAGACCATAGCGTTCAACAAGCTCAAGAAGCCGATCGAGAGCCGGATGTATGTAGCGGCAGCACGCATAGGGTTTGAAGTAAGTGCCGAGGATCTCCCAACGGTGACCGAGTTCTCCGAGTAGCAGCCTTGGGTCGTAGTAGTCAGGGTGATCAAACAGATCAGAAGGACCCGTAAAACCGCGACGCGCAAGCTCGAGAGCCATAAGCCCCGTGGCACTACTCCACGGGATGCCTTCCTTGACGTCGTTGCCGGTCATCTTCGAGTAACCCGAGCTACCATTTGCCTGCTGGTTCGGGGCAAGCACGCCGGCAATGGCAAGCGCCTGAGCAGTCACCCCTGGTGAAGCCTTGAGCAAGACCGCCGCGGTTGCGGCGGATGCGATGGCAGCCCAGCGTCCCGACTGCCGCGTGGAAATAGTTTGCGGGTTCTGTGCCGCTGCCGTCCTCACTCCAATGTCGTAGCCTGCGACAATTGCAGCGATGATGTCGTCGCCGCCAAGCTGTTGCATCGAGCCGATGGTAAGGGCAGTCGTTACCACTGAGGCTCCGGGATGGCCTCGTGCTGCCCGGTGACCGTCATCGATATCAAGGGCGCAGGCCGCTGCTGCGTTACAGAAAAGGGCGCCGACAGCGGCCAATTCCTGTCCCGAAAACCATATCGGCGTATCGCCTTTGCCAAAGAGGGTAGCTGCGGATCGGCGCGCTGCCGTTGCACTGTCGGAGGAATGACCGACGATGGCAGCACCGATAAGATCAAGAACACACCGGATTGCCATGTTGCGCGTCTCGGCAAGGGGAGGTCGAGCGGCGACAGCCGAGATATGTTCGGCGAGTATTTCGGAAAGGTACAATGAACCGCCTCCCTTCCATCAAGTCCGGGTTGCCAGCATGTGATCGTTGTACGCACGGTATTTTTTGTAGGTTGCCTGTGCGACATAGAGATCGAGCATCGGGAGGCCAACGCAGGTAACGCAGGTCGGACCTTCCTGCTCGACGTGCAAATCACCGGAGCCCGAAAGCTCTGCAACTCCGATCAACGGGCCGACCTGCTCGAGGGAAAGGCCGCGCCTGGAGAAATGCAGCGCAATACTTTGCGAATTCCGGCGAGAGACGGTCGCTACGTCATCGCAGACGACAAGACCCGATCGAAGTGCTCGCTGGAGGTAGGTCTCTGGGACCTCATCTCCACCGAGATGCAGCGATATGGCGCGTCGATGAAGGGCGCAATCGTCAAACAGAGGTGTTCTGGAATTCGTGGCCGTGATCACAAACCGGCAGAACGGTAGGCGTGTGGTGTCGCTTGCAGGGATGACTGGGATCGTCGTGCAACCCGCGATGTCTGCCATCAGTGCCTCAAGGCCTTCCCTGCTACGCCCACGCACCACGATCTCTTCGATCCTGTCTGCGAAACGGAAATCAAGGCACTCAATCACGCTGCGGGCGATTGGGCCCGACCCGAACAAAAAGACTGATAGCTTATCCGTTGGATTCGTGAACATGCCCAGAACCGTCGTTGCATAGGTGCCCGTGCGCCGGGCGGACATTGCGGTTCCTTCCAGAACCGTCACGAGGCGCAGGGTTCGCTTCTCCAGCAGCAGTACGGTCGAGGTCGATCGCGGAAAGCCGAGATTGCGGTTGAACGCGTTGGCACCGATGATCTTGACGCCGCCGAATTGATCATTGACGCTGTAGAGGCACGACAATTTCCATCCCAACCGCTCGTTCTCAAACTGGGACTTGAATGGAGCGACGCTTTCGACCTCCCAGAAGGCTTCCTCTGGCAGCGACAGCACGGACTTGCCACCAAACGATTTTCCTGACCGGATGTCCCGCCAAGCCGCATCTGTTGCGTCCAGAAGCTCCTGCGTGGTCAGGTCGGCGCCTGCGGCGCGGATTTCTTCACAATTGAGAAATTTCACGTCGCGACTAGCTTGAATGTTCTGTTCCTGCATGGACGGGTTTCTCCTTCTCGCCAATCGGAAGAACCTAGCGATCCGGAGGAAACGGCAGGGTGAAGCTTGGATAAATTCCTGGGAAAGCAAAGCGCTTGCGAAACGCCGGCGCTACATGCGTTCCGGCTTGATGTGGAGGTGCTTGCCATCAAGGAGCACCCGATGCTCTGACATCGGAATCAGGCGCCGTACTTCGGCAAGGCGATGCGGATCGATTTCGACCTGGAGAACTGCCGGAAAGTGGCCGGCTTTGCCAATCACCGTTCCCCAGGGGTCGCAAACAAGAGAACGGCCTAACGTTTCCCGGCGCGGGCCGCCGGGAGTTGGGTAACTGCCACATTGACCACATGCGACGAAGTAAGCCTGATACTCGATCGCCCGCGCCCTGCATAGGACCTCAAAGTGCGCGCGTCCGGTTTGGCGGTTGAACGCAGCGGGGAGAATGAAGATATCGACCATCTCGCTGGCCAACCGATCGAACAGGCGCGAGAAACGAAGATCGTAGCAGATCACGCATGCGATCCTGTATCCATTCAACTCGTAGATAAGAAGATCATCGCCCGGCGTCACAACCGACGATTCCGCGTATGTCATCCCGTTCGGCGCCGTTATGTCGAACATATGTATCTTCCGATAGCGGCCGACCTGCTCGCCGCGCGCATTAAACACGATCGTCGTGTTGTGCACGGGTCCGTCGTTGCGCTGCCGTTCCAGCAAGCTGCCGGCATGTATCCAGACTGAATTGTCCTTCGCAAAACGCTCGATGAAACCGTAGGCCTCGCCCCCGGGGACGCGATCGGCGGCGCGCCGTTTGTCATCTGCGGTTCCTCCCATCCAATCGAAGTGCTCAGGTAGAACAATCAGGTCGGGAGTTCCGCGCATCGCTTCGTTCATCAGCCGCTCGGCCTGAACCAGATTCCGGCGGCGGTCCGGTTGCGAGTTCATTTGAATCAACGCGATTTTCACGATCCGGTCTCCGGCTGGAATTCAAAAATCGATCTGCCTGCCGCCAGATGCGTTCGCACGGCGACCGATCTTTGCTGGCGTTGCCTTGCTGCTTCAGCGATTTGGCGCATCCGGTTGGCATCGGCGACGAACACTCCGGAGCGGTCGGCAAGTACGGCCTGGCCAGGCAACACGGCGGTACGTCCGCAGGCGACGGGAACATTCAAGGAACCACCGATGCTGAATTGACGATTGGTGGTCTTGGAGGACACACCCCGGCACCAGACCGGCAGCCCAACTTCCACGATCTCCTCGACATCAGTACATGGACCGTCCACGACGATGCCAACGGCGCCCTTCGCCATGGCAGCCATCGCCACCCCGCCTCCCACGCAGGCGATGTCATCGCCGTCGACACGAGAGATCACAAGCATATCGCCGGCCATGAGCTGGTCGATCGCCTTGTAGATGATAGAACCGTCGCGGCCGGGGGCCGCGACGGTTACGGCAACTCCGGCCGCATGAGCCGGGAACAGCGGAAGGACCTGACTTCCCACAAATCCCACATGCTCCACGTGGCCAATCGTCGCCGTCTCTACCGATGACAATAGTTCGATCAGGTCAGGATTCAGGGGTGGATGGCGATCCATCAATTGATAGAACATTGTCACGGATAGCTCTTCGTTTTTGGGATCAGACTGGCCGTTCGCCTGAGGTCGTCGTACGGTGCATGATCCGGATGAAGGCCGGATCAAATGAATCGCGACGATGCATCGTGCATCGATTGTCCCACATCATGATGTCTCCTTCGTCCCACTGCTGCACAAAGACTTGCTTGGTGCTGGTAGTGTGATCCCACAGCTCCGCCAACAGCGCTTCACTCTCGTCGCGGCTCATTCCGACGATCCATGCGCCGTCAATTGTTCCGCCGAGATAAAGCGCCTTGCGACCCGTCTCGCCGTGAGTGCGCACAAGTGGGTGCACGACGCCGCTCCACTCGCGATAGTCCTGGCTCTTCGGGGTCGATTTTCCCAGCCGCAGCTTACCCGTTTTGTCATAGACGTTCTGGAAGAAGATCTGCCGTCCATCGACGGCTGCTTTCAGTGTCGCCGGCAGTGTTTCGTAGGCAAGATAGGTCGACAGGAAGTAGGTATCACCGCCTGAAGGAGGGACTTGAACTGCACGCAAAATCGCCCCAGCCGGAGGCTTCTCGTAGAACCATGTGTCCGTATGCCAGGTGGCCTCACTGTTTCCCATGGCTCCACTGGGCTTGCCGTCGGTCATTGCGTTGCTGATGACAAGAATTTCCCTGTGCGTTGGATGTCCCCCTTCCTGCAACTGCTTCGGGTGGATGACAAACTCGCCGAAATGCCGGGAGAATGCCACCTGCTGCGCGTCTGTGATGCGGGTCTGCTTGAACCGTATTACCCCATACTGCAGCCAGTACCTTCGGATCGCCTCGATGTCGCGGCTGTCGTATCGGTCGAAATCAAAACCCTCGATATCAGCACACACGTTGCTGGAATGCTGAATGGCCTTAAGCCGCTCCTTTGTAAGCATTTTCATCTCCTATAGTGACCTTCTCGATTAGGTCACGGTGATCCTAGAGCGGGCCCCTGGGAGATCTCCAATATGAACCCCGAGGCATTGATGCGGCTGCTTTATCGATCGCTGCTCAGTCGGCCAGGAGTTTCAATGCACAGGCAGGAATGCCGAGCTTCAGCTGTTGCCCAGGGGCCGGCATTGCGTCCGACCCTGCGGAAGGAACCAGAACGCTGACGTGAATTTCGGGCGCGAGTTCAACGCTCATCTCGAGCGATGCCCCAAGATTTATCACTCTTCGCAACATACCTCTAAGCACGTTGAAATCCTCCGGAACCGGAGCGTCGTCGACAAGCGGCTGGATGTCTTGGGGTCGAATGACACAATAGCGAGCATCTCCCTTTCCGCGCGTCGCGCGAAGTCTTATGTCGCACCTGTCGATTGCAGCATCCCATGCGGTTCCAGTCGACGTTACCTCCCTCAATGTCAGAATATTGGACTTCCCGATGAAATCGGCGACAAAGGTCGATTGTGGATCGCCATAGATGGAACCGGGATCCCCTTGCTGCGCGACGACCCCCTTCCACATGACGACGATACGATCGGACATTGCCATCGCTTCTTCCTGGTCATGGGTGACGTAGATGAAGGTCATACCCAGTTCCTGCTGCATCTCCTTCAATTCCGCACGCATTGCTTCGCGCAGTTTCAGGTCAAGATTGGATAACGGCTCGTCGAGCAAAAGAACCGAGGGTCGTGGCGCAAGCGCCCGCGCCAGGGCGACGCGTTGCTGTTGTCCGCCCGACAGCGCTCTGGGATAGCGGTCTGCCAGTGTGTCGAGATGAACCCTGCGAAGCGAGGACTGAACGATTGATCCGATTTCGTTCTTTGGCGTGCCCTTCATACGCAGGCCGAACCCAACATTTTCGGCGACGGTCATGTGTGGAAAAAGTGCATAGTTCTGAAAAACGAGGCCGATGTTTCGGCGTTCGGGAGGAACATCAACCTGGCTGCGGCCGCGAATACGGATGTCGCCGCCGGACGGCGCGCTAAACCCCGCGATCATGTTGAGGGTTGTGGTCTTCCCGCACCCGGACGGTCCGAGAATACTGACGAATTCTCCCTTCGGAATCTTAAGATCAATGTTTGTGACGACCGATATCGGACCGAAGGATTTGCTGACGGAGATCAGTTCCACGTCGATTGCACTCATTTGCTACCACCATGCAGTTGGGCGGAAAAACCGCCGAGTTTTTCGAAGCTGAAAATCACGATCAGAATGAAGGCCATGGATGCGACGTTGACCGCAGCCATGACGGGGTCGAGGCTGTATTCGAGATAGTTTATGACGGTGATCGGCAGCGTGGTTTCTCCCGGTCGCACCAGAAACACCGAGAGCGGAATATTGTTGAACGAGATGATGAATGCGAATGTCACCCCTGACAGAATACCCGGCTTGATCGCAGGCAGGAGGATGAACCTGATCCGCTGCCATTGATTGGCCCCGAGAATCTGTCCTGCTCGGAAGAGGTTGCAGTCAAAGTTTGCAATCGACGTGGCAACCATGCGAACCACAAAGGGAAGCGCAAGCACGCAGTGACCGGCAATGAGAGCCGGCGTTCCGAGCAACGGCTGTAGTCCGATCACGGACAAAAACAGAACCACTGCCACACCCTTTACGATCTGCGGCACGGAAAGCGGCGAAAGGAGTGCGGCCATGACGACCGCGCTTCCTGCGAACTTCTCGTAAGCGACGACATAAGCAGCAACGGTTCCGATCGCGCCACTTACGACAGAAACGACAATGGCAATTTTGACACTTAGCCAAAACGGTCCAAGCCACCGCTGCGACGCAAGATCGAAGTACCATTTGACCGTCCACTCCCACGGTCGAAATGTCACGTCGCCGGTTGGACTGAGAGAAGCTGCAAAGACCACCACAATTGGCAGCGCGATGAAGGCGATTACCAGTGCAAGAGCACACCAAAACAGCGCGGATATCACTCTGTTCATTCCATACCTCCTGCGACGCTCTGATACTTTTGGCGATAACCCGCCTCGAAACGCACCCCGGCGTACGAGATCACGAGCATGAGGATCAGCAGCGCATTCGCCATGACAGCTGCGAAGGACCAATCGATATAGAAGAGGACCTGCTCGGAAATCATGGTCGCCAGGACCTTGAAGCTGGCTCCGCCGAGCAGCGCGGGCGTCGCATAGGCGCTAGCAGACATTGTAAAGGAAAGAAGGAATGAGCTTATGAGACCCGGAACCGACAGAGGAAGCAGGATGTGCCAGACAACGGCATGACGCGGCGCTCCCAATATCTGGGCTGCGCGTTCGAGGTTGTCATCTATGCCTTGGATACTTGTCGTCAAGGACAGGATTGCGAAAGGCAACACGACATGGGTGAGACCGATGACAACCGCAAACAAGTTCTTCGACAAGGGAAGCGGGGACGAAATCAGCCCCGCGTGAAGTAGGACATCGTTGATGAAACCCCTGTCTTCCAGGATGATGAGCCAGCCATAGGTTCGCAGAACGACACCGGCGAGCTCGGGCGCGAGCGCGATGGCAAACACGATTGAACGCCACCGCCCTCTCGAACGCGCCAGATAGTAGGCAACTGGATAGGCGAGCAAGGTTGCCGAAATCGCAACCAGACTCGACATGAGAGTTGTCCTCCAAAAGCCGAGGAGTGACAGGCCGTCGGTAAAAAAACGCGAATAGCTAAGAAGGCTCATTTTCTGCGATGACGGATTGTGAAAGCTCATTCCGATCATCATTCCCATCGGCAGAGCGAAGAAAAATACCAGCAGACAGGTCGCTGGTGACAATCCCAGAAACCTGATCCAACCCCTGGCAAACACTCGCCGTTTGCCAGGCATCTCTAAGGCAATAATAGTCATGGGACCCCTCAATTTGCGTGCGCGACAACGTCGCGTTCCCACTGTTCCGCCCATTTGGGCAGGCGTTCTGCGACGGTAGTCAGGTTCGGCAAATGAAGGGAATTCAAGTCTGCATCTGAGGTGATCTGGCGTGCTTTTATCGCGGCCGGAACATCGATGTCGGTGCGGGCGCTCCCCACCTTGTAACCGCCCACCCACGCTTCCTGACTGGTTTTCTCCAGGAAGAAGTCAATGAACTTTCTCGCAGCATCCTTATGCTCGGCGCCGATTGGAATGTTCAGCGTGGCGACAAGCGGGATGCTGCCCTCCTTTGGCTTGATGTAATCCACAGGCAAGCCGCTATCGACAAGCAATTGCGCCCGGCCGCTCCAGAAAGGCATCGCCCAGACGGTTCCATCCTTAATGTAGCTCTCGAGAATTGCCGAACTCTGTTCGAAGCCGATCGATTGCTTGGCGATTGCGGCCACTGCCCTGAACCCAGGAGCGAGATTGTCGACGAGGTCGCCGCCATTCATCAGTGAGAACATTTCGACAAGGTAGATGGCCATGGTGTTTTGAAATGTCGGCAGGACGACCCGACCCTCGAGGTCGCTTGAGGCAAGTGCTGACCAAGATACCGGCGGCGTTGCCAACTTGTCCGTGCGGTAAAGCAACGACATGTACTGGACCTCGTGCACAGCACCGCAGGGACCGGCCGTTTCCGTCAGTCTTCGCGAGAGTTTCGCAAGGTTCGGGATGCTATTTGCGTCAAGCTTTTCCAGAACGCCGTCCTTACAGCCCTGCAGCGATTGAGAGGCGGTCATGACGACCACGTCAAAGCCGGGCCGGCCCGTGGTCGCCTTGATCTTCGCATAATCCTGCGAGGCTGAGCCGACGGGGTCATAGACGACATCTATCCCAGTTCGCTGCTCGAATGGCTCGATGATGGCCTTGCGGATGATGGCTTCGTAAGGTCCTCCATAGCTGTTGACGACAAGCGTTTCCGCGCGCAGCGGCGTGGCAAGAGCTGCGACCGCGAAGGCCGACACAGTGAAAATTAGTCTTGTTCTTCCCATGACATGATCTCGCTTCTTGGCGTTGTTCCCATGGGAATGGTCTTCAGCGGACCGCCAGTGGTCCAATATCGGATTTCAACGATTCATGTGCTGCGGAGATGAATTGGCCTTCCATAGGACCCCGAACGGGTCGAGCGCTTCTGCCGTCATTTGCTTCTGAAATGGATTGGAACCAGTCGTTTGGTCGCCAGCGTCGCGCTCCGACTTCGGCCAAGTTCCGCCCACGGACCGCGGGTTAACGAAATGTCGTCGACGACGAGAAATCACTAACAAGTTTGCGAGTGGATCATCGGATCGCAAGTGGGCAATTTCACCTCCAACCGCACTTTCCCGGTGCGAACCAGCAGAACGAAATTGCACTCCAACCGAAGGTCGCATGGTGACAATGCAACATCCTGCTCAAGTTCGTTTGATCAGCAAATTGCGTCATGCCCTGGGCGACCGCCTGTGTGCCGCAATTGATGACCCGAGTGTCGTTGAAATCGTCTTGAACCCTGATGGCAAGGTCTTTGTCGAACGGCTAGGCCAAGGGTTTTCACCGCACGGCCAAGTGGCCTCAGCGGCAGCGGAAATCGTCATTGGTACGGTCGCACACGCGCTGCAGTGCGCTGTCGACACCGACCACCCCATCATCTCGGGTGAGCTCCCGATTGGCGGCCACCGCTTTGAGGGGTTGCTGCCTCCGGTGGTCGCAAAGCCGACATTCACGATACGCCGAAGGGCGTCCTCTCTGATCCCGTTGGACGAGTACGTCAGCTCGGGAACCATGACAGAAGTGCAGGCCGCGACCATCCGAAATGCGGTCAGCTCGCGTTTGAATATCATCATTTCGGGCGGAACTGGTTCGGGAAAGACGACACTTGCGAACGCTGTCATCGACGAGATCGTCAAGTGCGCTCCTGAGGATCGCCTCGTTGTGCTCGAAGACACCGCCGAGATCCAGTGCGTAGCCGACAATGCGGTTCTGCTGCACACCAGCGACGCTGTTGACATGGCCCGGCTGTTGAAGAGCACGATGCGCCTGCGCCCCGACCGTATCGTTGTTGGTGAAGTCAGAGACGGTGCTGCGCTCACATTGCTGAAGGCATGGAACACCGGTCATCCTGGGGGGGTGGCCACGATCCACTCGAATACCGCAGTCTCGGCGCTACGCCGCCTGGAGCAGCTTACCGCTGAGGCAAGCATGCAGCCAATGGAGGCAGTCATCGGGGAGGCAGTCGATCTGATTGTCTCTATTGAACGCACTCCGCGGGGCCGTCGTGTGCGCGACGTCATTCGGGTCAGACGTTTCGTCAATGGCCAATACGAAATCCAATCCGACCAACCAACCGAAGAACAGGAGCGTCGCCGTGCCACATAGGAAAATTCCGCTTGCTACCGCTTTTTTCAGCGCAGCACTCCTTTTCGTGACAGTGATGCCCGCGCTCGCCAGTACCGGCGGCGGGCTTCCCTGGGAGGGCCCGCTCGAACGGATCCAACAATCGATCACGGGCCCCGTCGCCGGTTACATTGCGCTGGCTGCCGTCGCGATCGCAGGGGGGATGCTGATTTTCGGCGGCGAACTCAACGATTTCGCGCGACGTATGGTGTACGTGGTCCTTGTGGCCGGTATCCTCCTTGGCGCTACCCGGATTGTCGCTCTATTCGACGCAACAGGCGCATCGATCGGATGGATCGATGATCAACGCTCATCATCGAAGGTGTTGGAACGAGAGGAGAAAGCAAATGGCTGAATCCCTGTCCGGCTTGCAACGAAACCGCATCCATCGGGCATTGTCTCGCCCAAATTTTCTGATGGGCGCTGACCGCGAACTGGTGCTGATTACTGGCTTGGCAGCAGCCATTCTCATCTTCGTGGTCTTGACTGTGTACTCCGTAGTGTTCGGCGTCGCGGTGTGGATTGTCGTCATCGGCCTGCTACGCATGTTGGCGAAGTCGGATCCGCTCATGCGTCAGGTCTATATCAGGCACATTTCATACAAGCCTTTCTACAAACCAACCACCTCGCCGTGGCGCAAATACTGAGGAGGTGGGCCATGGTTGCTTTGAGAGCATTCAGGATCACGGATCCCTCTTTTGCAGATCTTGTTCCCTATGCAGGCCTTGTCGACAACGGCGTGCTACTCCTCAAGGACGGGAGCCTTATGGCTGGCTGGTACTTTGCCGGACCTGATTCAGAAAGTGCGACCGATCTCGAGCGCAATGAGCTTTCGCGACAGATCAACGCAGTTCTGTCGCGACTTGGCAGTGGGTGGATGATCCAGGTCGAAGCGATCCGTGTTCCGACCGTCGACTACCCCTCCGAGGACCGCTGCCATTTTCCCGACGCTGTCACGCGAGCAATCGATGCCGAGCGCCGAGCGCATTTCGTACGGGAACAGGGGCATTTTGAAAGCAAGCACGCAGTGATCCTGACCCATCGGCCACTTGAGGCTAAGAAGTCTGCGCTCAGCAGGTACATCTACTCTGACGAAGAAAGCCGCAAGAGGTCTTACGCGGATACAGTGCTTGCCATTTTCAAGAATGCGGTGCGAGAGGTCGAACAGTATCTTGCCAACACGCTCTCTATCCGACGCATGGAAACACGTGAGACAAGCGACCGGGGTGGGACGACGGTTGCCCGATACGACGAACTTCTGCAATTCATCCGCTTCTGCATCACGGGTGACAATTATCCCGTCCGCTTGCCGGATGTGCCCATGTATCTTGACTGGCTTGTAACGGCACAGCTTGAACATGGACTGACGCCGAAGGTTGAAAACCGATTTCTCGGTGTGGTTGCGATCGACGGTTTGCCCGCCGAAAGCTGGCCGGGGATCTTGAACTCCCTCGATCTGATGCCGCTGACCTACAGGTGGTCATCGCGCTTCATTGTCCTGGACGCGGAAGAAGCACGCCAGAAGCTCGAGCGCACGCGGAAGAAATGGCAACAGAAGGTACGACCCTTTTTCGATCAGCTGTTTCAGACGCAAAGCCGCTCCATAGATCAGGACGCTATGGCCATGGTGGCCGAAACGGAGGACGCGATCGCACATGCCTCATCCCGGCTTGTCGCCTACGGATACTACACGCCGGTTGTCGTCCTCTTCGACGGAAACAGCGAGGCGTTGCAAGAAAAGGCCGAGGCAATCCGCCGGCTGGTGCAGGCAGAGGGCTTTGGAGCGAGGATCGAAACGCTGAATGCAACGGACGCCTATCTCGGCAGCCTACCCGGCAACTGGTACTGCAACATCCGTGAACCGCTTATCAACACCAGTAATCTCGCAGATCTCATTCCTCTTAACTCCGTGTGGTCTGGCAACCCGACGGCACCGTGCCCGTTCTACGCACAAAACTCTCCACCGCTGATGCAAGTCGCCAGCGGCTCGACGTCCTTTCGGCTGAACCTTCATGTCGACGACGTCGGTCACACGCTGATCTTCGGTCCAACAGGCTCAGGCATCCATCTCAGCGGCTTTTGCGATGGTGGTGAGCGTCATTGCTTTCTCTTTGGTCGCTGCGATATTTGTGTCCGTGATGGTTGAGATGTACCTCGGCTTGCTCGCAGGCATGATCATGCTCGGTCTTGGAGGGTCATCCTTCACCAAAGACTTCGCCATACGATATCTCGTATACGCGTTCTCTGTCGGGATGAAACTCATGGCACTTGTCATGATCTCGCACATCGGGTCCGAGGTCTTGATCGGACTGGCCGATGACCCGGACTATGGCAATCACTTCCAAACTGCGCTCGCGATCGCCGGCATAGCTGTCGTTGTCTTCATTATCGCAATGTACGTGCCGAACATCATACAGGGTGTCGTGCAGGGAGCCTCGGTTACGGGCGGTATGGAGGTCATTCGACACGGCGGTCAGGCTGCTTCGGTCGCCTTGGCAGGCTTCTTTCTAGGTACGGGCGCTATCATCGCAGGCTTTGCTGCTGCAAAGGAAGCTCGCGCCGCCGGGTCCTCGCTTGCCGGGGCTGCCGCGCGCGGCATCGGTGCTGGCATCAGCTCCGCCGGCAAAGCAGTCGCATCGGCAGCGAAGGAAAAGGCGATCGGCTCGCCCGGTGCCTATGCCGGCTCGATCCTCGGCCTTGCCAATGCCAAACTCGATGCCAGCTTGAGCGGTCGCGCTGGCCTTAAGCCACCTCCCGAACGCAGCGATAAACCGTGATCCTTAGGAGAGAAATCGAATGGCAGCAAACCGGCCTTCCGAAAACCCGTACCTTGTCGCCAGGCAGGAATGGTCCGAGCGCTACGGCTCTTACGTCAAGGCCGCTGCTGCATGGCGGACCGTCGGGATCCTCGCTCTCGCCATGGCAGTGACGGGCTTTGGGTATGCTTTGTACCTCAGCACCCAGGTCAGGCTGGTCCCTTACATCGTCGAGGTGGATAAACTTGGCACCTCGGTCACGGCAGGTTTCCCGGAGCAGATCGAGTATGCCGACGCACGCGTGGTCAGGGCGGCACTTGGCAATTTTGTAACCAGCTTCCGGTCGATTACGCCGGATGCCGTGGTGCAGAAGCAGTATATCGATCGCACCTATGCCCTTCTACGGACTTCCGACCCCTCGACGCAGAAGGTAAACGGTTGGTTTCGCGGCAATTCGCCGTTCGAGAAGGCCAAGACATCGACGGTTGCCATCGAGGTGAACAACATCGTGGCACTCTCGCAGCAAACCTATCAGATCGACTGGACGGAGTACGAGAGGGACCGCAAGGGCAAAGAAACCGGCACGCGCCGTTTTCGCGGGATCGCAACGGTTGCACTGACCGCACCACAGGATGAGGCAATCATCCGCGTTAACCCGATCGGCCTTTACGTTCGGGATTTCGACTGGACCGCACAGCTTTAAGGGCAGGGGAGTTTCCGAATGTACAAAACAGAACTGATGGCAGCCTTCGGCTGCATGATCGGACTCGTCTTCGCAGGCGCTTCGCTTGCGCAAGGCATGACGCCAAATGAGGTCAAGGCGACGGACGTCTCGAGGAAGTGGCGAGGAACGCCGGCCCTTGTTGCAACGGGTCCGGACGGGAAGGTCATGTTTCTCTTTGGCGAAGCCCAGCCCTCGGTCGTCTGTTCTCCACTGCAGGTTTGCGACATCGAGCTTCAGGGGGGCGAAATCGTACGCGACGTCCTCGTCGGCGATACTGTCCGATGGAAAGTCGAGCCTGCGACATCAGGTGCAACCAGTGGGCAGGCGATCCATCTTGTCGTCAAGCCGTCGGAGCCTGGCCTGTTGACGTCGATGGTCGTCACGACGTCCCGCCGGACCTATCATATCCAGCTCAAATCGCACCCAAGCCAGTATATGGCGCGCGTCGGTTTCGAGTATCCGGAAGACGTTCCGACCAAGCTCGCCGACATCAATGCGCGACTGGAAACTGGAAGCAACCTTGGCGCAGCCCCTGAGAGGCTGAGTTTTTCCTATTCGCTCAGCGGTTCGGCGGCGTGGAAACCAATGCGCGTTTATTCCGACGGGGCCAAGACCTACATCCAGTTTCCAAAGTCGATCGCGGGTCAAGACGCCCCTGTACTCTTTGTCGTTTCCGGTGGACAGAACCGGATCGTCAACTATCGCATGAAGAACGACATCATGGTCGTCGATTATGCGCTCGACGAAGCAATCCTTGTATCGGGCGTCGGTTGGCACCAGCAGAGAATTACTATTCGGCGCGGAGGCTGATCAATGCACAAATTGGCCCCCTGCTTGCTTATCACGTGCAGCCTCTTTTCTGGATGCCAGGCGGCTGGCGGACCGATTGACACCCATTCGGCATCGGGAGCCGCCGTCGGGCCAGTCGCCGCGAATGCCATCGCAGGCGATATGGCAAGCCAGTTTGCCGAGCAGATCGACAGACCGGTGAGGACACCCATCAAGATGGATGCGGACGGCTCGGACTATGCAAGCGCGCTTGAGGCAGCACTGAGGGGATGGGGTTTTGTCGTCATCACGGACGGGAGAGTCGGCAAGAACCAAAAGCCAATCCAACTCACCTACTCGATCGATAGCCTCAATGGTGAGGTCCTTGCACGCCTGATGACACCGTCGA
Source organism: Rhizobium sp. RHZ01 (assembly GCF_014851595.1). Taxonomy (NCBI): domain Bacteria; kingdom Pseudomonadati; phylum Pseudomonadota; class Alphaproteobacteria; order Hyphomicrobiales; family Rhizobiaceae; genus Rhizobium; species Rhizobium sp. RHZ01. Next base: position 47,832 of record NZ_JACUZZ010000003.1, on the reverse strand, counting down.
TCGCGCTTGGCCGCGCTTACGCGACGACACCCGCGGGCGCCACGCCCGCAAGTCCGCTCTCCATCATGCAACGACAGTAAGAGAGACAACAATGGTCCAGTCGCTTCAGCTTGGCGCCACGAGCCACGCGGTCGATCAGCGAGCTATGCGCCGCCTCAATCGCCTGCCGATCGTCATTGCCATTGTCATCACCGTGCTGTTCCTCGGTGTCGTGGTGGTCGGACTTTCCTGGCGTGGGGCAACATTCAATGGTGGGAGTGATTTCGACACCACGTCGAACACGCCGGCAACGAATTTCGGAGACCAGCTGAAGAAAGGTATTTCCGACGGCATCATCGGCGAGCCGGAAAGGCAGGAAATATTCCAGCCAACGCCGCGGGCAATCGAGAAGGAGCCCGTCAAGCAGCCGGTTGCCGAACACGAACCGATTGACCGACAAGAGCGGCGACTTCGACTTGAATCTGAGGAGGAGTGGAGGACGCGGCTAAAGCGCGAACAGGACGAACAGTTCTTGCGCGAGGCACAAAGACAGCGCATGGCACGCCTCCAGGCTCGCGTGACCGCCTATGACTCTCCGTTGAAAGTGGATATTTCCGATGCTAGGCAAACTTCCACAGGCACCAAAACCGGTGATCCGCAGAGCCTTAACGACGGCACAAGTGGCGCATCCGATCTTTACGCGGCGGCGATGAAGTCGGGCCTGATCAGCCAGAATTTTGATCCGAGCGGTCAGGTCTCGAAGGAGGCTTTTTTCAATCAGGACATCAAGGACCTTGGTTACCTCTCAAAGCAGGTCGTGCCGCAGCTCTCGCCATATGAGCTAAAGCGCGGTTCTGTGATACCGGCAACTCTCATCACCGGTCTCAATTCCGACCTGCCCGGGAGGGCAATTGCTCAGGTCAGCGCAAATGTCTACGACAGCGCAACCGGTTACCGCCTTCTCATCCCGCAAGGCGCCAAGCTGTTCGGACGCTACGATTCCAAGGTCTCGTTCGGCCAGCAACGCGTCCTCGTTGTGTGGACCGACATCAGTTTTCCGAATGGGTCAACGCTGCAGCTCGGCGGCATGGCGGGCACGGACGCGGAGGGATACGGCGGGTTCAAAGACAAAACCGATCGTCACCTATGGCCTACCTTTGGGTCGGCGGTTCTTATCGCTCTGCTAGGGACCGGGATCGATATGGCGATACCCGAGAGTTCAACGCTTGCGACACAGGACACTGCCTCAGATGCTGTGCGACGAAACTTTGCGGAAACCTTCGGTCGGGTGGCCGAGCAAACCATTTCCAAGAATCTGAACGTTCAGCCGACAGTTCGGATCAGGCCTGGCTACAAATTCAATGTTCTGGTCGATCAGGACATTATCTTTCCCTCGCAGTACGTTGAAAACTAGCCTTTGCCTCGGCAACCGACGTTTTTTGAGTGTGGAGAATGGAGACGTGTGGCGACGTTTTGGGCAGTTGGACGCCCACTGACAATATTGAGCATCGAGCAGCAGCGAGTTGTATCCGACGTTGTGATTTCTAGCTGCAGTGCCTCGAGCGTGGCAGCAAATCCCGGAAACTGTTACCGCTTCAGTGGTGACGTTGAATAAACTCTGCGATTGCCGCTTGGAGGATGCAGCCTCCTGTGAGCCTGTAGATAACCGCTATCGGAAGTGGGCTCAAGGGATGAACGCAGCACACTATTCTTGCTGAAGAGGAGCGTGGACATGGCGCGTCCTCCCATTTTGTCGCAGGGGCAGCACCGTTGGCACCTTTGTGGTCCGGCCATCTCCGGGTCTGTGACGATTGTCGTTCAGGCACTGCCGGTGGAGAAAACCAGCAACATATTGTTGGTCGGCATCTCGATCGTCTCGCGGAGATTAAGTCCGGCGGCCTCACCCACGTGTTGAAGATCAGCGATATCACGCACACCCCAGGATGGGTTTCGCTCCTTTAGAGCCACGTCGAAAGCAGCATTGGAGGGGGCGTTGTGTGCGCCGTCGCGCATGAATGGGCCGTAGAGAACAAGAAGCCCACCAGCGCGAAGCAAGCGGCCAGCTCCTGCGAACAATCCTAAGCTTGCCGCCCATGGCGCGATATGGATCATATTGATCGACACGATGGCGTCAAAATGCCCCGTTTGTTCGACGCCCCATTGTCCTGAGCACACATCAATATCCCGCGGTGCCAGCACATTCTTCAGCCCTGCGAATTTGATCCAGCTGGACGTGCTGGCGCGGGCGTCGGCATCCGGATCGCTCGGCTGCCAGGTGAGGTTGGGCATTGCTCCCGCAAAACACACAGCGTGCTCGCCGGTCCCGCAACCAATCTCCAGCACGGTGCCATGTGTTGGAAGGACACGTCTTAGGACCGCGAGGATCGGCGCCGAATTTCGCGCAACGGAAGGCGAGAACATCCGCTGGTCGGCGCCTACGTCGCGCTGTTCCAGCGCAACAGGCGCACGGCCCTCCTTCTCTGTGGGCATGGGTCTTGAATCCCCTTTGAGCGATATCTCCCATTTTATAGCTGAAATGATGGGACTGAAACCAAAGATTTCGAACTTCCGAAGGGAGGCGTCGGCGCGTGCGTTCGGCCGAGTGCGGCCGAACGTCCAGCATGCGTCGGATTACCCGCCCGCCCGGCTCAAGGTGAAGCGAGGCGACCCGACGCGTTGGCCAACACTCATCAGGACATAGAATGGTCCTTGGCAAAGTGCCGAATTTCCTCAAAGTATTTCCCGACATCGGGCTGCCGACGCCCGCCTCGTGCCCTCTACCTCAACCCACGCGCCATCCCGCGCAGCGGGTTCGTTCATCGGCCCCAAAGGCCGACCTTCATAGATGTCGCCGGACGACCATCATGGTCAGTATCAGAGCCATAAGCGATACAATGACACTTGCCACGACATACCCCGCAGCAGCCAAATGCTGGCCGCGCTCCCACAGGACCGCTGCATCAAGTGAGAACGTCGAAAACGTGGTGAAACCACCAATGACGCCAGTGGTCAAAAACAACTTGGTGTCCTGCGACGTTAAGTTGGACGTTGTGAAAACACCTACGACAATGCCCATGAGGGCAGAACCCAAAACATTTATGCCGAGCGTTCCGTACGGAAAATTCGTCCCGAAGACACGAATTGAAAGCATGCCCACTGCGTAGCGAAGCATGCCGCCGAGCCCTGATCCGATAAATACAATGAGATATCCCACGCACGCCTCCTGCTCGCCCAAATGGGGCGTTGATCAGCAGGCGTCATCAGCAACAGCGCGGTTATAGGGAGACACCATTCCCGTATCGGCTTCTATGCCAGCAACATGCTTCCAGATCAACATGGTCTACACGTGGCGCAAAAGCCGTCACGACTGGAACAATGATTTAACAGTGACAGCGCTGACGTTCATAGCTATAGGATCCATCGCTCCGCTTGCGAGTGAGGGAAACGCACCATCGGCGAAGACGCGGGGGTCGAGGTCAATTTCCAAGTCGCAACGAATTTTCACTCGGCGGGATTAGTATTTGGCCTTTCGCCAACCAGCTTCACGCGCTTCTTGCTCGGAACAGAACCAGCGCTCGCCATATTGCGGCGATATCTTTGTGGCCTCGTAATAGTGCTGGCCCGGTACGTGATAGATGCGGTCGCCAGATTCGATGCTGACGTTGCCCTTGATGTTGCAGGCCGTGCCTCGTTGCACGATCACTCCGTTGTCTATGATCATCGGCTGCGTCGGTGCAGCAAACGAACGCTGGATCGGAGCGGTCACAAAATTGGGCAACACGGCGTAGCCGCCGGTTCCCAAGAATGCCGCTGCCGAACTCAAAGCTACCACCATTGGAAACTTCATGTCTCACTCCTAAAGTCTTCCAGCGTTTAACACGCTAGGGTTTATCTGTTCGTATGTCAGATTGCTAAAATGCGCGGTATTGGCGACGTGGTGTCTGGCGCGACCTGGGCATGGCGGTTGGAGCGCCGGAACGACACGTCACGCATTGACCGCTCTCAGGCCCGTTGCAGACACTGCGCCCAGGGCCGCGCGGTTCGCAGAAGTCTTTGCCTGCCTCAGCTAGGATAAGGCGAAGCCTCTGTCAGCCTGGCAATCCTGTTCGTCGAGTAATGTCGAAAAGCGTCCAATTTCGACAGGCTTTAGGCTTTCTCGCTCTACCACCCTGGGTATTGCCAACTGTTCATGATGAGATCAACATGGATTTGCCGAGACGCATGCAAGGAATTTGATGGACTTCTAGGATACTGACGCGCAGCGGGTCCTGCCGCCGTCGGGCAATACCATCGTGGGGGAGTGCGATGCGGAGAGAAGCTCGGTGCCGGTTGCAACGCGGAGCGTTCCTGGAGACAGCGCGCTTCCTTTTGCTGACTATTCTCTTCCTGTCGATCGTGATTGTCCCACGACACGCCATGTCGGCCGACAAGACGTTGAAATTGCTGTTATGGCAGGCTCCAAGCACGCTCAATCCTCACTTGGCTCCGGGCATCAAGGACCAGACAGCCAGCCGGATCGTCTATGAGCCTCTCGCCAGCTTCGACCGCGAGGGACATCTCGTTCCCTTCCTCGCCGCGGACATTCCGACGCTCGAGAATGGCGGCGTGAGTGCCGACGGCCGTTCAGTCGTCTGGAAGCTCAAGCACGGTCTCAAATGGTCCGACGGCCAGCCCTTCACAGCCAAAGATGTGCTCTTCACCTACAATTATATCACAAACCCGGATGTCGGCTCGGCGAGTGTCGGCTCTTACAAGACAATCGACAAGGTCGTTGCGGTCGACGACGACACCGTGCGGATCACGTTCAAGGACGTCAATCCGGCCTGGGCGCTGCCGTTTGTCGGCGTGCAGGGTATGATCCTGCCCGAGCATGTGTTTGCCCCTTACAACAACAAGGATGCGGTGACGGCAGCCGTGAATCTGGCCCCCATAGGCACAGGCCCGTACCGCCTGAAGGCGTTTCAAACTGAGGATGTGCTTGTCATAGGTGAGGATGTCGTCAACACCGTGAAGGCCATCTTCGAGCGCAATCCGTATTATCGCAACGCGGATGAGCTGACCTTCGATGCGGTGACGCTCCAGGGCGGCGGCGACGCTTCGGTCGCGGCCAAGGCGGTGCTGAAGGAAGGCGTGGTCGACTATGCCTGGAACCTCCAGGTCGACGATGTCGTGCTCAAGGAGCTCGAAAAGGACGGCGTCGGCAAGGCGACGGTCTCCTGGGGCTCCTATGTCGAGCGCATCATGCTGAACTTCACCGACCCCAACCGAGAAACCGCCGACGGGGAACGGTCGAGTCTGCAATATCCGCATCCCACATTGTCCGACAGCAATGTACGCGCCGCACTCGCACTTGCTATCGACCGACAGAAGATCGCGACGCTCTATGGCCGCACGGGCCGTGCGACCAGCAACATTCTGGTCGCCCCGGCAATCTTCAATTCGCCGAATAGCGAATGGGCGTTCGATCCCGACAAGGCCAAGTCGATCCTCGAGTCGGCAGGGTGGAAAGACAGCGACGGCGACGGTGTGCGCGACAAGAACGGCGTGCCGCTGCGTTTCCTGTTTCAGACAACCGTCAATTCCGTTCGCCAGCAGACCCAGGAGATCGTCAAGGCAGACCTGGAGGCGATCGGGGTCAAGGTCGAAAACAAGATGATCGACTCCAGCATCTTTCTGGGCTCCGGGCCCGACAGCACCAACTCTCGGCGGCATTTCTACGCCGACATGGAAGAATATGCCTACGGCAACAAGAGCCCCGATCCCGGCAGCTATATGATCGGTTGGACCTGCGGCGAAGCGGCGCAAAAGGCCAATAACTGGTCCGGGTCAAACTGGGCCCGCTACTGCAACAAGGATTACGACACGCTTTATCGGGCGTCGGCCGTCGAGGTCGATCCGGCCAAGCGCCGGCAGATCTTCGTGAAGATGGACGATCTGCTCGTTTCGGATTTCGCGGCAATTCCTCTGGTTCACTGGGCCGATGTCAGCGGAATAAGCAACTCCCTTGAGGGCTTCGACCCGACGCCTTGGGATTCCGAAACATGGAACATCGCCGGTTGGCATCGCAAATGACGGAGGCACGTGCAAATATGGGTAGAGCGCAACGCTTTTTCGTTCTGGTGATAACCCTGCTGTTTGCGGTTGTCTCACACCCTGCCCATTCGGCTGATCGCACACTGAGGCTCCTCTTCTGGCAGGCACCCAGCATCCTCAACCCGCATCTTGCCCCCGGCGTAAAGGATCAGACTGCGAGCCGCGTGGTCTATGAACCGCTGGCGAGTTTCGACGCCGAGGGACATCTGGTACCGTTTCTAGCTGAGGAAATCCCCTCCTTGACGAACGGCCAGGTCGCGGGCGACGGGCGGTCGGTCACCTGGAAGCTGAAGCCGAACGTCAAATGGTCGGACGGCGTCCCCTTCACCGCCAAGGACGTTGTGTTCACCTATGCCTACATCACCAATCCGGATGTGGGCTCCTCAAGTATCGGAACCTACAAGTCGGTCGACAAGGTCGAAGCACTCGACGACCTGACCGTCAAGGTAACGTTCAAGGATGTCGATCCCGCCTGGGCGCTCCCCTTCGTCGGTATACAGGGAACAATCCTGCCAGAGCATATATTCGCTCCCTACAACAACAAGGCCGCGGTCGATGCGCCTCCCAACCTGGCCCCCGTCGGGACCGGGCCGTATCGCCTCAAGGAGTTCCGTACGGAGGACGTCCTGCTGATCGGCGACGATGTCGTCAACACCGTCAAGATCATCTACGAGCCCAATCCTGAATACCGCGACCGGGCGCGTTTGGGATTTGACGAAGTGACCTTGCAGGGTGGCGGCGATGCGAAGACGGCCGCCAAGGCCGTGCTCGGCACCGGCGTCGTCGACTACGCGTGGAACCTGCAGATCGGCGATGCCGAATTGCAGGAGCTTGAGGCGAAGCAGATAGGCAAGGTGGCGCTCTACTTTAGCTCCTACGTCGAGCGCCTCATGCTGAATTTCACCGATCCGAACCGTGAGACATCGGATGGCGAGCGCGCGAGCCTGCAGTTCCCCAACCCGATCCTTGCCGATGCCAAGGTGAGGCTCGCCTTGGCGAAAGCTGTCGACCGCAACAAGATCGCCGCGCTTTACGGGAGGACTGGCCGGCCAACGGCAAACCTCCTGGTCGCCCCTGTTCTCTATAATTCTCCCAACACCACCTGGGAATTCGATCCCGACAAGGCTCGCGCGCTTTTGGACGAGGCAGGCTGGCGCGACACGAACGGCGACGGCATCCGCGACAGGAACGGCGTTCCCTTGACCCTTCTTTTCCAGACCTCGGTCAACCCGGTCCGCCAGAAGACCCAGGCGATCATCGGCGCCGATCTGGCGGCGATCGGCATCAGGGTCGAGGACAAGCAGATCGATTCGAGTGTCTTCTTCTCGCCTTCGCCGGATATCCTTAATACCAGCCAGCATTTTTACGCGGATCTTGAGGAATTCGCGACCGGCAACAAGAGCCCCGATCCGGGAAGCTATATGGTCAAGTGGACCTGCGCGCAGGCCGCTCAGAAAAGCAACAACTGGTCGGGGCTGAACGAGTCCCGCTATTGCAGCGACAAGTACGATGCGCTGTTCCATGCATCGGAAACGGAGATCGATCCGGAAAAGCGGATTGGCCTGTTCGTGGCGATGAACGACTTGCTGATTGCTCACTCCGCGGTCATTCCCATTGTCGAGTGGGCAAACGTCCCCGGCCTTCGCAACGACATCGTCGGATTCAATCCCACGCCATGGGATTCCGAGACGTGGAACATCGCGGACTGGCGGCGCAAGCCATGAGGGGCCGAAGCTGAAGGCATGGAGCACGAGGAGCCTGTGGTCGCAAGAAATCGCCCATTCTATGTCGCCCCACTGTATGCGCTCGTCCGCGCAGCTTCACCCGTTCTCAGAAACCTGAACATCGGCGGCAAGCTCACGGTCGGATTTGGCATTCTGGCGGCGCTGACGCTGCTCGTTGTCGGCTTGAACTATCTGGGCAGCCTCGATGCAGTCAGAAGCATCAACAGAACGACCAACCTGAGCGCCCCGAGCGCGGTCGCCTCGGCGCGGGCACAAGCCGACTTGCTACGGATGCTGAGCGCCGTTCGCGGCTATCTTGCGCTCGGCGAGGAGAGCTACCGCGACAATTACGCTTCGGCGAAAGCCGCATTTCTCGGGGACATGCAGTCGCTTGAACGTCTGCTCCAGGAGAGAACAGCTCCGCGGCCAGACCCGGCCGCAGACGTCGAACAGCGGATGGGGGAGCTCCACGAAAAGCTTGCCTCCTGGCAGCCGCTGACGGATCAGCTCTTCGAGTTACGCAATGACCAGCTTCGACGCGAACCCGCCCTCAAGCTGCTGGTGACGGATGCAAACCCGATGATCGCCACGATTGTCGGGACGGCAACGGCGCTGATCCTGGCGCAGCAGAAGCGAGACGCGACGCCCGAGAACATGGCCTATCTGGCCGACCTCGCGTCCTTCCAGAGCTCCTTCTATGCGATGGTTGCAGGGCTGCGGGGCTATGTGACCACCAGGCGAGACGGCTTCAAATACGAATACGAGGCTAACCTCACCATCAACGATGCAGCTTGGAAGAGCATCACCGACGCAACCGTCGCGCTGACGCCGAACCAGGAAATATTGATCGACAAGCTGTCGAAGACTCGGGCAGTCTTCCTGCAGTTTCCCGCGCAGATGTTTACAGCAGTCGAAGGCGAACACGCACGTGAGGATCTCTATATCTTCCGCACGCAGGCCGTCCCCCTTGCCGAAGGCATGCTTGGAATTCTGGACGAGATCGCCAATGAGGAGCAGCAACGGCTGCAGGCGGATCTCGGTGGCGGCCGCGACCAGCTCCAGAAGGCCCAGCGCATTATCCTCCTGGGTGGTGTGGCCGCCGCCATTCTCGGCCTGATCCTGGGACTGATCTTCCGGGAAAGCATCGCCGGGCCGATCCAGCGCTTGACGGGCGTTGCCGACCGGGTTCGCCAAGGCGATCTTGCCGCGCGCGCGAAGGTGGAATCGGGCGATGAGATCGGCACGCTGGCGACAACGTTCAACGACATGACGGCGCAGTTGGGCTCCAATCTCGGCGACCTCGAGAACCGCCGCAGGGAACAGGAGCAGCTGGCATTGCAGTTTCGCCGGCAGAGCGAATATCTAGGCGCCCTTCACGATACGTCGCTCGGCCTGATTGCGAGATTGGACCTGACCGGACTTCTGTCGGATTTGACGACGCGCGCCGCAGGTCTGCTCGGCACGCAACATGGATACGTCTATCTTGTCGACGAAGCCGGAGAGACGCTTCAGCGCATGGTCGGCGTCGGTGTCTATGCGGGACAGGCCGCGGGTCAGCAACTGGAGAGCAAGGAGGGCGTGGCGGGGACGGTCTGGCATACGCGCGAGGCGCTTGTCATCAACGAATACCCGACCTGGCCGGGGAGGGCGGCCGCCGCCGCCCAGCTCGATGTGACAATCAGGGCGATCATGGCCGTGCCACTCAAATCCGACAACAGGGTGGTCGGTGTCCTCGGCATCGCCTACGACGACGCCTCGGCCCTCGAGTTCGGCGCCGAAGAGGTAGAGCTTCTCAAGCGTTTCGGGCAACTTGCCTCGATTGCGCTGGAAAACGCGCGGCTGCACACGGCCACGGAAGCTGCCAAGAGCGAGGCGGAGGAGGCGAGCCGACGGATCGGTGAGCAGAACCGGGCGCTGGAAGCGGTCTCGAGCAAGCTGTCGAAATATCTTTCGCCACAGGTCTTCGCCTCGATCTTCTCCGGTAAGCAGAACGTCGAGATTTCGTCCACCCGCAAGAAGCTGACAGTCTTCTTCTCCGACATCGCCGACTTCACGGCGACGACCGACAAGCTCGAGTCCGAAGAACTGACTGATCTGCTCAATCACTATCTGACCGAGATGGCGAAGCTGGCTCTGACATACGGCGCGACAATCGACAAGTTCATCGGCGATGCAATCCTGGTGTTCTTCGGCGATCCCGAAACCAGGGGCACCAGGGAAGACGCTGTCGCCTGCGTCAGAATGGCGATCGCCATGCAGAACAGGATGCAGGAGTTACGCGGGGAATGGGCAGGAGCCGGCTTTGCCCTGCCGTTCCATCTGCGCATCGGCATCAATACAGGCTATTGCACCGTGGGCAATTTCGGCAGCGAGGATCGGATGGACTATACCATCATCGGCGGCGAGGTGAACCTCGCTTCGAGACTGCAGAGCCATGCCGACCTCGGCGGCATATTGCTGGCGGGCGAGACCTACGCTTTGGTCAAGGACGAAATCGAGGCCGAGGAACTGCCTCCGTTGACCGTCAAGGGCTTCGCCTATCCCATCAAGACCTACCGTGTGATCGGCGCTCGAACCGCCCAAGACTCGATGAAGGATGTGATTTCGAACAGCGAGGGCGATCTGCAGTGGGATATCGGCTCGGCACTGAAAGGCGCGGACCGCGACAAGGCGATCAAGGCATTGGAGCACTATCTGGCGACGCTGCGAAAATAGGATCCGCGCCGATCGAAACCGCTCAAATGCGAACAGAATGCCAACCGAACGAAACGCCGCCAATGCTCTGCTATTGCCTTCGACAGGCATTGGCGACGTTTCCGCCCATTTGGGCACATGCAGGCTATGGGACATTCCTAAAAAAGGAAAAGCAAACGCTCGCCATTCTTCCTGCAGCAGACCGTGTTCGTGCGCCAGTGTGGCAATTGTTCCACATCGACGTCGTCGATTGGCCAGCTCCTTCTTCAAGAACGACTTCAATCGTAACCTGCACGTGTGATCGCAAGGCCCTTGCACACCACTGTGTTGCCGCCCCGCAGAAGCCTACCTGCCATTTGTCCGGTGATGCCTTTGATCCGGCTCAGCAGCTGAAGCATCGCAATTCGGAGCCCGTAGTCTCTACGGAAGCGGTTGGGATGACACCTCGCAAATCGCGGAGCGGATCAGGAAGCGCTGCTCGCGGCCATTGTCGAGGGAGAACATCCCGCCCCGGCCCGGGACGACGTCGATGGTCAATTCAGTGTGCTTCCAGGCCTCATATTGGGATGCGCTGATGTAGACCGGCGTGTCACCAACGGTGCCGAGAAGGACATCGTGATCGCCGACCATGAAATCATCACGGGGATAACACATGGGCGAAGATCCGTCGCAACAGCCACCTGACTGGTGAAACAGGACGGGTCCATGGTCGGTGATGATTTCGTCCAGAAGCGTTATCGCCGCCGGCGTCGCCCTTACTCTTCCGAGAAAGACTTTGTCCTGCATGGTGACCTCCGGGGATGGGGCGGTGTGGCCGGGATGGCCACACCGCATGCGCTTGGGAGGTTATCAGAAGAAGCCAAGCTTTTTCGGGCTGTAGCTCACCAACATGTTCTTCGTCTGCTGGTAGTGGTCGAGCATCATCTTATGGGTCTCGCGCCCGATGCCGGACTGTTTGTAGCCGCCGAAGGCCGCGTGCGCGGGATAGGCATGATAGCAATTGGTCCAGACGCGGCCTGCCTGGATTGCGCGGCCAAACCGATAGGCGCGCGTGCCGTCTCGGGTCCACACGCCGGCACCGAGGCCGTACAAGGTGTCGTTTGCGATTGAAAGCGCCTCGGTATCGTCCTTGAACGTTGCGACGGAAACCACGGGCCCGAATATCTCCTCCTGAAAGACGCGCATTTTGTTCGTGCCCCTGAAGACAGTCGGTTTGACGTAGAAACCGCCGGCGAGGTCTCCGGCGAGTTCGTTGCGTTCACCCCCGATCAGGACCTCAGCGCCTTCCTTCTTTCCGATGTCGAGGTAGGCGAGAATTTTCTCCAACTGCTCGCTGGAGGCCTGGGCTCCGATCATTGTCGCAGGGTCGAGCGGATCACCTTGAACAATCGCTTCGACCCTTTTCAATGCCCTTTCCATGAAGCGGTCATAAATCTTCTCGTGAACCAAGGCGCGGCTGGGGCACGTGCAGACCTCGCCCTGATTAAGGGCGAACATGACGAAGCCTTCAATTGCCTTATCGAAGAAATCGTCGTCTTCGTCTGCCACATCCGAGAAGAAGATGTTCGGGCTCTTCCCGCCGAGCTCCAGCGTGACGGGGATCAGGTTCTGCGCGGCGTACTGCATGATCAAGCGTCCGGTGGTCGTCTCCCCGGTAAACGCAATCTTGGCGATCCTCGGGTTCGAGGCGAGCGGCTTGCCTGCCTCGAGGCCAAATCCATTGACGACGTTGAGAACACCTGGCGGCAGGATGTCGCTGATCAGTTCGAGCAGCACATGGATCGATGCCGGCGTCTGTTCGGCAGGTTTGAGCACGACGCAATTGCCGGCAGCCAGTGCAGGTGCCAGCTTCCACACGGCCATCAGGATCGGGAAGTTCCAGGGAATGATCTGGCCGACGACCCCCAGAGGCTCGTGGAAATGGTAGGCGACCGTATCGTCGTCGATCTGGGCGATTGAACCTTCCTGCGCGCGGATGGCTCCGGCGAAATAGCGGAAATGATCGATGGCGAGCGGAATGTCGGCCGCGGTTGACTCACGGATCGGCTTGCCGTTGTCCCAGGTTTCCGCGAGCGCCAGTGTGCCGAGGTTCTCTTCCATTTTGTCGGCTATGCGGTTGAGCAGCCGCGCCCGCTCTGCGGCGCTGGTTTTGCCCCAGGCGTCCTTGGCGCCATGGGCCGCGTCAAGAGCGGCCTCGACATCCACAACTTCCGAACGGGCGATCTCGCAAAGGACCCGGCCGTTGACCGGAGAGGTGTTGTCGAAGTACCTGCCTGATTTCGCGGGCGTCCACTTGCCGCCGATGAAATTGTCGTACTTCTTGGCAAACGGCACCTTGGCCGTGCGACGGAATTCGACCTTGTTCATGCTTTCCTCCCAAAACGCGCCGCCCTGCGCGACGCCTTGTGGGAGTGTTTTTCGCTTTCGACGGAATGTCAGCCCGCGCGCGGCAGTTCGGCAGGGCACAGTGTCTCAAGGTTGAGACACTGTGCCCTGCAAAATTCCTATTGGGCGCCCCGCAGACCAAATTTGCCGAGCTTTCGGTAAAGCGTGGCCCGTGAAATCCCGAGGATTTCGGCCGCCGCCGTTACATTGCCGCCGGTACTGGCGAGCGTGCGCTCCAGGACGGTGCGCTCGGCCTGCCGCAAATTTCCGGCATAGCCAGGTTCATCTCCCAGAAGATCAGCGGCTGGAAGGGACCTCATCAGCGATTCCGACGTGATTCCGAATGCGATGCGCGCAGATCGGGTCGCGCCGATCACCAAATCATTGCTGTCGACGGCGAGAAGAGGGTTTGGCATCTTTTCGTTTGTCGAAGCGACAATAATGCGTGCTTCAGGAAAGGCGATACGAAAGTTCTCCGCCTCGATCCTTCGCGCCGCGTCGCCAACGGCCATTGTGATTAAATTGACGAAGCCCTCCGTCAAATCCGCGCGGCAAGAGGACACGTCCAACGCGGCGGCGAGCTTGCCCTCGTGATCGAAAATCGGCGCGGTCGTGCAGGACAGAAGGGTATTGCGGGAGTAAAAATGTTGATCTCGGTGGATGGTCAAAGCGCGCTGCTCTACCAAGCACGTGCCGATTCCGTTTGTCCCCTCGCTTTCTTCGCTCCAGACAGTTCCCGTCCAAAGTCCCCATTCCCTGAATGTCTCGTCGTCGGCGATGGCGCCACGCCGCTCAACCGGGATGCCGTCGCGGTCGGCGAGAAGAACACAGCAGCCAATGCCCCCAACCGCGCGGTACAGTCGATCAAGGCTAATGGAGGCGGCCCGGATCAGCGGTTCGATTTTCTGGCGAGCAAAGCGCAACTCCGAATCCGTCAGTCGTTTCGTTCGATTGCTTTCGGCGGGGTCGAGCCGGTGAAGGTCTGCCGATCTGCACCAGGATGCGACAAGTGCGGACCTGGCCGCCGCGTTCGAGCCGATCGCCTCTTGGATTAAGTTGGCATGCCGCGCAAATGCTGATGCACTCATCGGCTCCTCCCAGAGCGTTAGTATTCTCGTCGGCAGTGCGTTGCCGACGACAACTTATCGAGATCGATGTCCGCGTGTCCGCTCCCTAGCGCACGGACCAGGTTGGTATTCCTGCTCCATTTTCGCCGCGGGACAATTAGACGTTGGTTCTACTTCCGAATCTAACTTGCGCAGCACCTGCATATGAGACGCGCTCCAACACATTATGAAGTGGTCACTGTCTCCCGAGATCGGAGTTCTTCTAAAGCACCATCGGTTCGGGAAGCGGCTCGCCAGCCTTGTTTACAATCGTGGACCCGTAGGGCTCCCGTGACGTGATGGCGATGCGGTCGTTTGGTAGCGGCCGGGCCAGGTGTCTGGCTTCCTCCCAGTGTGCGCGCATCCAGATTTCGATCTCCTCAGCAGTCTGCAGAAGGACCGGCATCGCCTTCTCGTGCACATTCCGAACGATGTCGTTCGGCTCGGTTGTCAGAATTGCGTAGAGATCATCCGTCGTCAGCCCATCCTTGACCTTGCGGACGCTCTTCCATTGTCTCACCCAGAGGCCAGCGAAGAACATGACCGCCTTGTCGGGTCTGGCAGAAAACCACGCGTTTGGTGTCCTGCCGCCTTCTTCCTTGCTTGCCGGGTCTGGCTCAGCAAAGGCCGTCACGGGCACGAGACATCGGTGTTCAAGGCCGAACCATCGTTTCCAATGGGGTAAAGTCAAGTTGCGAATGTTGGTAACGCCGCCGTCCGGCTCCATCCGTAAGAGTTCGTCCATGTCCACTGGAAGGCCCTTATTTCGAAGCTTTTCAGCGCGGGTTTCGGCTGCCTTCCTCTGCAAGTAGATCGGAGAGGGCAGGCCCCATCGGCAGTTCGCGAGCTGTTTCCTACCGTCGGAGGTGTTTCGGATGACGGGTGCCCATTGATCCGGGTTGATCTGATAGGCGGGCATCAGGTTGATCAGGCTCTCAACGTCCTGCGCCCATTTGTTGACCCAGTCGCGATCATCCATGCGGTAGAGATTACACATGCGCTAGTCGCCTCCCTTTTCTGGGGACCGAAGGTCAGCCATTTGGCCCGGACTTTCAAGGCACCACGAAGCGGCTAGGCGTCGAAACGAAGTTGTGTCGGACAAAGGTCCGGTCATTAAGGCGCTGAACTCAGCGAAACGGAACGACCAATGGAGGAACAGCGCGGAGGTACCGGCGCGGTTTGCTGCAAGTATCCACATTTGCATGGCTGCATTGCACAAAAAATGTTTTCCAATTGGTCAAAAAACGATCATAACGGTGACAGCTGATGCATATAGCGGCTTCTCCTCCCAGTTCCGCGCAGCAGCTGTTCCCCTCTGGAGGTTTTCGACCTTCACAACTTATGGGCCACGGTATTTTTGCGTGGCCCCTTTTTTTCTTTTCGATTTGATGAGCGCGATGAAACTCCACTCGAGGGAGACGTCAGGGCCTTTCCAGCCTGCGTAGCGAGAGGGGCCAAATTCGTTCAGCGTCCGCATTGTGGTTGGATGCGCGCTGCTTTACACATGACTGACTATAAGTCGATCTGCCGCTGAAAGGATCGATCCCTTAGCTGGCTAAACTCCATCAATCGGCATTGGTGAACGATGGAAACAGCAACCAACCTCAAAAGAGACATCGAGATCGCACTAGGCGAGGGGCTCGCTGTACCCTTCGTCTGTAGTGAAGCGAAGTGCCCACAGACGCCGCGACCGTGGTGTGGACGATGAGCTAGACGATTTTAAATCGATTTTAAAAAATTAAGCGAAAAAACTAATCGATTTTAATTTTATTACTAAACATTTCATGTTGCGGAGCGAAAGAAACCAAGTCCTAAATGGCGCCCGAAACGTGCCGTATGGAGGAATTTGGATGACTTTTTCGTTTCCGCTTACTGAGAAGCGTAATGTTGTGGAATTGCTGAAACACCTTGCCCAGCATAAGCTTAGCTACCCGGGGAACTGCGTTGTGACGGTGAAACCGCACGTCGCCCACGTACAGTCGATGAATTCGTTCGCGTTGGGTACGGCTCGTACCGCGTGGTAGCGACGCGGGGGCGAAACTGATTTTCAAGCCGCTGCCCATCATAGACGCAGGGCCAGTTGTTCAACGCACGTGTCGGCCAGATGCTCGAGCGAGGAGATTGTCACGCCGAGCAGCCGTATCCCCTTGCTGATAGGAAAGACGGCTCCCAGCAGCACGCAAATGGATTCCTCGATTTCCTCTTTCGATCGGAAACCATGGCCAATCGTCCTTGCGCGGGTGATCTGCATGAAGTCGGCGTACTTAACCTTGAGCGTCACGGTCTTGCCGGTAATCCGATTTGCCTCGCAGTACTGCCAGACCTTCGCAATCAGGGGCTTCAATCCTTCCAGGGCAGGCTCGTAGGTGTGAATATCCACAGTGAACGTGTCTTCCGCTCCGATAGATTTTCGGACCCTGTTTGGCTTTACCTGACGATCATCGATCCCACGCGCGATGCCGTAAAAATACGGCCCGGACTTGCCGAAATGCCGAACCAGAAACTCGAGATCCCTCTCTCTTAGATCGGCTCCAGTTTCGATACCGAAACGATGCATCTTCTCCGCAGTCGCTGGGCCGATGCCGTGAAACTTCTCGACAGGGAGCGCAGCCACAAAGGCTGGTCCATTCTTCGGCGTAATGACGGCCTGGCCATTTGGTTTGTTGAGGTCACTCGCCATTTTGGCCAGGAACTTGTTGTAGGAGATTCCTGCAGATGAGTTGAGGTTGGTCGTCGCCTTGATCTTGGCCCTGATTTCAAGCGCTATCTCCGTCGCGATCTCCATTCCCTTCAGGTTCTCCGTAACATCGAGATAGGCCTCGTCGAGCGACAGCGGTTCGATCATTGGGGTGTATTCGGCAAAGATTTCCCTGATCTGAGCTGAAACAGCCTTGTAGACGTCAAAGCGCGGCTTCACGAAGATCAGGTTGGGGCATTTGCGCTTTGCCGTCACTGAAGGCATTGCCGAATGGACGCCGAACTTACGCGCCTCGTAACTGGCGGCCGCCACCACGCCGCGCGCCTCCGAACCGCCGACTGCGACCGGTCGTCCACGAAGCTCCGGGTTATCGCGCTGCTCGACGGACGCGTAGAAGGCGTCCATGTCGATATGGACGATCTTGCGGTGGCGCTCGATTGATAGATTTGCGGCGGGATCATTCATCGAGTGTTTCCATAACAGGAGCTAAACAGGGAAACCGAGCCTGACAACGGTCGACGCCATCCGCGCCGTTCAGTCGCAAACAGCCAACAGTCAGCCGCCGTCGAAGTTGCCGGAAAGGACAGGCTGGCCCCGCACTGTCTGACAAGGGCCTTCCAGCCGAGAGCGGTCGCCCGCTGACAGACATCGCATGCGATAACGATGATGGCTCCTCGATAGTCACGCAGAGCCGGCTCACAGCAGGAATTTTTTCTCATCCGAAAGATATCGTACGCCCTGTGGACCGCTCTTTGCTAGCACCTTGAATTCCCTCAGAGATCGAAGCCCTGCGCCGCTGTGGATGGACTGTTGGTTCACTATCCACCCGAAAAGCGCCCCGTTGACTCACATTCCAGAAAGGAACAAATGTAGAACATACTCGCTTTTGAACGAGATGGAACCCTTGAATTGACGAAGGCCACAGAATGGCGCAGCCAGGCGCAAACCCTGTCATCACCGAGCTTACAGAGCCTATCGCGCGCCTTGAAGGTGTCCTTGTTCGCCGCAATCAGCTTCTGGCCTTCGATGTTCGCGAGATCCATGAACATCTGCCGGGAGGCGGGCTGTCTTTCGGATCCGTGCATGAGTTCGCCGGTGGTGGATCGGGAACCGTCGACGGCGCGGCAGCCGCTTTGTTTGCCGCTGGGATAGCAGCGCGTACCAAGGGCCGGACCTCTTCCTTCCGGCTTTGGCTCAGGCTGGCCTTCAGCCGGACGGCGTCGTCTTCGTCGGGGCCGACAAGGAGGAAGACGTGCTTGCTTCCATGGAGGAGGCCCTATCGTTCGGCGGTCTCGGAGCGGTCGTCGCCGAACTTGTCCGACTACCGATGACAGCCTCCCGCAGGCTGCAGCTTGCCGCCGAAAAAACGGGAACCATGGGTCTGGTCGTTCGACGCTGGCGGCGACAGACGGGGGCCTCCGACTTCGGCCAACCGTCCGCGGCAACGACCAGGTGGCGTGTGAGCGTCGTGCCGTCGGAGGAGCTTCCGTTCCGGGTGTGGGAAGGCCGAGATGGTTTCTGGAACTGATGCGGGTGAAAGCGGCTGAGTGCGCTGAGTTTTTCGTAGGAGCGTGTGATGTCCAGGGTCGTATCCATCTATCTGCCGGAGTTGGCGACGGATCGAATACGTCGCAACGACCCTTCTATTCCCGTTGAGCAACCCGTTGCCGTAATCGCAAAGAGCGGCCCAAAGCGATGGGTCTCGGCGGCCGACGCTGCAGCAAAGAAAGCGGGAGTCCGTGTTGGGATGGCGGCGGCAAAAGCCCAGGCCATATTCAGGGGCTTGATGCTGATCGACGCCGATCCGGCGGCCGACGCAGCAGCTCTCGCAAGGATCACGCTTTGGGCACTCAGCCAGTATTCTCCAATCGTCGCTGTTGATGAGCCCGATGGCATTGTTATGGACACGGAAGGTGCTGACCATCTTCAGGGTGGGGAGCTGCCGATGTTGACCGGAATAGCCAACCGGTTCCATGGGAAAGGACTGACAGCGCGGGTTGCTGTGGCCGACACGTGGGGAGCGGCACACGCTTGTGCTCGCGCGATCCGAACGGGGACGGTCATAGTTCCGATTGGACAGACGGTCGGGGCCGTCGAACACCTTCCTCTTTCATTGCTCAGGCTTCCGGCCAAGATCGTTAGCGATCTCAATATTCTCGGTTTCAAGTCGATTGGGGAGTTATCAACAACACCCCGAGCACCGCTGACCCTTCGCTTCGGTCCGGAACTTGGACGTCGCCTGGATCAGATTTTTGGTCGGGTCGCCGAGCCGATTGATCCGATCCGGGTACCTGAGCTTATAGAGGTCAGCAGGGTCTTTGCCGAGCCGATCGGTGCCGCGGAAACCATTAACAAATATGTTGCTCGCCTCGTTGTGCAGCTCGTCGCCGAACTGGAGCGCAAGGGTCTTGGCGTGCGGCGAACCGATCTCATTGTTGAGAAAGTTGACGGTACACGCCAGGCAATCCGTGCAGGAACCGCCAAACCTGCTCGCGACGTTGCCTGGCTGTCGAAGCTCTTTCGAGATCGTACTGAAAAAATCGAACCGGGGTTCGGAATCGAGAAGATGACATTGGCGGCGATTATGACACAGCCGCTTGAGCAGGAGCAGCGATCCTCTGACCTGATAGAGGAGCAGGACGATGACATCACGCCGCTGATCGACGTGTTTGGCAATAGAGGGCAACGGGTCTACCGGGTCGCGCCGGTCGCCTCAGATGTTCCCGAGCGCAGTGTACTGCGGATCGCGGCTGCCGCTCCAGATGTCGCGGAAACGTGGGCGCACCATTGGCCCCGGCCTGTGCGATTGCTCGCCGGCCCAGAGCAGATCGAAGCGATCGCACTCCTGCCTGATCATCCGCCTGCAAGTATCACTTGGCGTGGCAAACGACGAAAGGTCAAACGCGCTGATGGTCCTGAACGCGTTTTCGGCGAGTGGTGGACGCGCGACAGTGAACTAGAGGCAGTGCGCGACTACTTTGTCGTCGAGGACGAAGGCGGCGAGCGTTTTTGGATATTCAGGTCGGGTGACGGGGTCGACTCCGAGACAGGATCCCATCGATGGTTCATGCACGGAATATTCGGATGAGATACGCCGAGCTCCAAGTCACGACCCATTTCAGTTTCTTGCGTGGCGCAAGCAGCGCCGACGAGCTGTTTGCCACCGCAAAGGCACTTGGCATCGAGGCGATCGGCGTTGCTGACCGCAACAGCCTTGCCGGGATTGTCCGGGCACTCGAGGCATCGCGCGCGACAGGCTTGCGCCTTGTTGTCGGATGTCGGCTCGATCTGCAGGACGGGATGTCGATCCTTGTCTATCCAACCAATCGCAACGCGTATTCGCGGCTGACCAGGCTGCTCACACTTGGCAAGAGCCGGGGCGGAAAGGGCAAGTGCATCCTGGGGCTCGATGATGTCGTTGCTTATTCAGAAGGACTTTTGGCCATCCTGTTACCCGATTTGCCGGACGCGAACTGCGCTGCCCAGCTTCGCAAGGTGGCAGAGGTATTCGGCAATCGGGCCTATGTGTCTCTCTGCCTGAGGCGTCGACCGAACGACCAGATGCGGCTTCACGAGATTTCGAAGATGGCTGCGCGTCACCGTGTGAAAACCGTCGTCACCAATGATGTCCTGTTCCACGAGCCCGGCCGCCGCCAGTTGCAGGATGTCGTCACTTGCATTCGCAAAAACACCACGATCGATGAGGTCGGCTTCGAGCGCGAACGGCATGCCGACAGGTACCTCAAGCCGCCCGAGGAGATGGAGCGCCTGTTGCCACGCTACCGCGAGGCGCTGGCGCGGACGATGGAGATTGTCGAACGCTGCGGGTTTTCTCTTGAAGAGCTGAGCTACCAATATCCCGAAGAAGCGGTCGTAATGGGCATGGACGCGCAGCAGTCGCTCGAGCATTACGTCCGCGAATGCATCCCAATCCGATATCCGGAAGGCTTGCCCCAGAAAGTTCTCAGGACCATAAAACACGAACTGGACCTGATCCGCACGATGAAGTACGCGCCGTACTTTCTGACAGTGTTCAGCATCGTTCGTTTCGCGCGCTCAAAGGGTATTCTTTGCCAGGGCAGGGGATCGGCGGCAAATTCGGCCGTCTGCTACATTCTGGGGATCACCTCGATCGATCCCGAGACCAATGATCTCCTATTCGAGCGTTTTGTGAGCCAAGAGCGTGACGAACCGCCAGATATCGACGTCGACTTCGAACACGAGCGCCGCGAGGAGATCATCCAGTGGATTTACACGACCTACGGTCACGACAAGGCGGCCCTCTGTTCGACCGTAACGCGATACCGAGCCAAGGGCGCAATCCGCGACGTCGGCAAGGCGCTCGGGTTGCCGGAGGATATCATCAAGGCGCTATCGGCAGGCATGTGGTCTTGGTCGGATGAACTGGCAAGCGACCGGAGCCTGCGGGAACAGGGCCTTAATCCTGAGGACCGGCGGCTTGCTTTGACGCTCAAGCTCGCCCAGCAACTGATGGGCGCGCCCCGTCATCTCGGTCAGCATCCGGGCGGCTTCGTGCTGACCCATGACCGACTCGACGATCTCGTTCCCATCGAGCCGGCATCCATGGCCGACCGTCAGGTGATCGAATGGGACAAGGACGACATCGAGGCTCTAAAGTTCATGAAAGTCGATGTTCTGGCGCTCGGCATGTTGACCTGCATGTCCAAGGCCTTCGATCTGCTTCGCGAGCACAAAGGCGAGGACCTCGACCTCGCGGGAATCCCCCAGGAAGACAAGGCCACCTATGCGATGATCCGCAAGGCGGACACACTCGGAACATTCCAGATCGAGTCACGTGCACAGATGGCCATGCTTCCGCGCATGAAGCCGAGGACCTTCTACGATCTTGTCATCCAAGTGGCTATCGTCCGCCCGGGTCCGATTCAGGGCGACATGGTCCACCCCTACCTCCGACGCCGGGAGGGCAAGGAGCCTGTCGAGTACCCGACACCGGAACTGGAAGCTGTTCTTGGAAAGACGCTGGGGGTGCCACTCTTCCAGGAGTCAGCCATGAAGGTGGCGATGGTCTGCGCTGGCTTTACCGGCGGCGAAGCCGACCAGCTTCGCAAGTCGATGGCCACATTCAAGTTCACCGGCGGCGTCAGTCGCTTCAAGGAGAAGCTGGTCTCGGGGATGATCAAGAATGGATACTCGGCCGAGTTTGCGGAGAAGACGTTCAGCCAGCTCGAAGGATTCGGTTCATACGGCTTCCCGGAAAGCCATGCTGCCTCCTTCGCGCTGATCGCCTATGCCTCGAACTATGTAAAGCGCCATTTCCCCGACATCTTCTGCGCCGCTCTGCTGAACTCGCAGCCGATGGGCTTCTACGCGCCTGCCCAGATCGTCCAGGATGCGCGTGCCCATGGAATTGAAGTCCGGCCCGTCTGCATCAACCAGTCGCGCTGGGATTGTACGCTCGAGCGTATCGAAAGATCCAATCGCCATGCGGTCCGCCTCGGAATGCGCTTGGTGAAGGGACTGGCCGTAGCCGATTCTGCCCGGATCGTCGCTGCCAGGATGAACGCATCCTTCGAAACGGTCGACGATGTTTGGCGGCGATCGCATGTCCCAACGGAAGCGCTTGTACAACTTGCCGAAGCCGATGCCTTCCTGCCGTCGCTGAAGCTCCAGCGCCGGGATGCGATCTGGGCCATCAAGGCCCTGCGTGACGAACCTCTTCCTCTGTTCGCCGCCGCTTCCGAACGTGAAGCACGTGCGATCACCGAGCAGCAGGAGCCTGAGGTCGCACTCCGACAGATGACCGCGGGTCATAACGTTGTCGCAGATTACAGTCATGTCGGACTAACACTGCGCGACCATCCGATTGCCTTCCTCAGAAAGGAGCTGGCGGCACGCCGCATCGTCACTTGTGCCGAAGCCATGAACGCTCGTGACGGTCGATGGTTGATGACGGCAGGTCTCGTCCTTGTAAGACAAAAGCCTGGCTCGGCGAAAGGCGTGATGTTCATCACCATCGAGGATGAGACTGGGCCGGCCAATCTCGTCGTCTGGCCAAGCCTGTTCGAACGCCGGCGTCGGATCGTCCTCGGATCGTCGATGATGGCGATAAACGGCCGCGTTCAGCGCGAGGGAGAGGTCGCACATCTTGTCGCACAGCAGCTTTTCGACCTGTCCGGTGAATTAGGCGAGCTGACTGATCGCGATCTGGACTTCAAGTTGCCGACAGGTAGGGGCGATGAATTTGCGCATGGTTCGCCAGGCAGCCCAGACTCACGTGATACGGCGGCGGCCAAGCCGAGGGACATTTTCGTCCCGGACCTGCATATCGATACCTTGAGGGTGAAGGCGAGGAACTTTCATTGATGGCATGGCAGCGGGTTCGCGTGTCGCCCCTCACGCGGGTAGACCCGCAAGCCTCAATCCTTGGCGTAGCCGATCAACGTCCTTTTCTTCTCTGAGGTATGAGACATCTACAAGCCAGTTTACATAATCAACCGGACCCGCGGTCGCATCTCCGCACCATCGCCTGCTGACAGCATCGAGGAAGACCCGGCCGCATTTCTCTGCATCCTCGATCCGGTTGAGGTGAGCGTAGGCGGCCGCGCGCCACGCCATGTCTCGCGGCTCCCTTTCCGGCGTGGCGAATGTTCGCTGTTCGAGAAGGACGGCCGCCTCGCCGTATCGCTCCGTTTGGAAGAGGAGGCGGGATTTATAATAGTTGTACCAACTGGGATATAACGGGTTCAGTCGATACGCGATCTCCGCGCCGGCCAAGCCCTCCTCAGCCCGCCCAATGCCTCCTTGCATCCATGCCCACATTATTAGGATGGTGGCATCGTTGGGGTTCATCGACTTCGCCAGGCCAAGATGATGTTCAGCTCGTTTAAAGTCTCGCCACGTCAAGCAAATGTATCCCAGTGTGGACTGAACCCGTGGATCGCTCGGATCGAGGGCAAAAGCCATCTCGGCTGAACGCAGTGCTTTGATCCTGTTCTCATCCTCTTGTCTTGGAATGCCAATAGCACCGTCCGACGCGCGGTTGAGGTATATGTAGGCGAGGCCTGTATGGGCTCTGGCAAACGTCGGATCAATTTTAGCGGCACGCTCAAAAAGCGCCTCCGCGCGTTCCTGCGCTCCTGGCCTGAAGTCGTCAGAGAGGCGGTTGCCCTGCAGAAAGAGATCATATGCCCGCATGTCTTCCGGGCGACGGCGTCGTGACGTCAATTCGTTGTCGTCTATGACGCGTTGTGCGACCATGGCGACGATGCTCTGCGCAATCTCCTCCTGAGTGGAAAAAATATCGTCAAGGGATCGGTCATATCGATCTGCCCATAGGTGCGTCCCGCTCGCTGTCTCGACGAGCTGAACCGTAATTCGAACACGGTTACCAGCGCGCCTTACACTCCCTTCTACGACATAGCCCGCGCTGAGCGTCCTGCCGACCTCGCGCAAATCGAGCATTCGGCCGCGTAGCGCAAATGACGAGGTTCTCGCTATTACCATAAGCTCGGTGAACCGTGCCAATTCCGTGATGATGTCTTCAGTTATTCCGTCGCTGAAGTAAGCCTGCTCCGGATCACCGGACATGTTCTCAAATGGAAGTACGGCAATGGCAGGCCCGGTCGATTTTGGAGTTTCGGGTGAAGCGTAGGCAGACCCGCTGAGTGGCAAATGGTATGCCTTGATCGGCCGCGCGATGTTCTTGAGGTGCTGCTCACCAGCGTAGTCGAAATTCGCGTCAACCTTTCCAGCGAGCTGTTCGTAGGCTGCCCCCGAAATCAGAAGATCACCCGGCTGGCACAACTGCTCCAGTCGGGCCGCAACGTTGACACCATCCCCGAGCAGGTCGTCACCGTCCACCACGACATCACCGAGATTGATGCCTATGCGAAGGATGATCCTGTTTGCGGAACCGGCCGGCTCCTGTTCATTCGCCAGTGTGTTCTGGATCGCGATTGCACACGAGACAGCCTCAACCACCGAGCTGAACTCGGCGATCAGCCCATCGCCCATCAATTTGACCAGCCGGCCGGCATGTCTTGCAATCAGTGGACGAAACACCGAGGTCTGTAAATTTATCAGAACCGCAAGCGTATTGCGTTCATCGGCTTCGACAAGTCGTGAAAAACCGACGACATCGGCAACTAGGATTGCGGCTAGCCTTCGCTCCAAAGCTTCCCCTCCATTCCCCCGACAGTCGGCCCTGTCAGCTCCCGGCCGGATACCCGCATAGAAAAGCACAGGTCCAAGGCCGGGTTAAGCGAGAATTCCGATGCCGCTCGTTCGTGGCTAACGAGACTCATATTACGCCGAATGCTGCGACAATGCGCTTTTCGTTCCGCGAAGAAGCAGCGTCGGGTCATGGCGTTGACCCCATCAGTGGCGCAACGCTACGCGCGGCCTGGTAAGGTCATGGAGGCTGTCGTCAGAATTTCTCTATAGATCCAACCGGGAGGATCGATCGGGATTTCGGCTATGGCCGCCGGTCGTGCAATGCAGGATTTGCAAAGCTCACCAATCCCAGACGCTGGGCTGAGCCTGCGTTAGGCATTTCTAAATAGAAGGCGACTAATGTATCCGCATGCGCGGCTTACTCTTCCTGTTCGGTATCCTGGCTTGCTCGTGGGCGATAGATCGGATCGCATTCGGGGGGCAATACAGTCATGCAGCTTGGCGTGAAGCGACAGACCAGGCCAATTTCTTTCGCCATCGCGTCGAATATTCGATTAAGGGCATCATACCCCTCTCTCGACGTTGATCGCCCCGAACCTGCCCGTAGCACCGGGGACGGGGTCGTTTACCTCCTTTGAGTTCATCGAAGCGAACTTCAGTTCAGTTCGCGCGAACTCACGTGCAGGTTGATTAGTGCACTAACGCCCTATCTCAGTCATTGGATTGCATACGGAGGGCAATGACCGTGATCGTCGAAAAAGAACTCATTTCCAGAATTACATGGCGACTAATGCCGTTTCTCGGCATCCTCTACCTAATCGCATACATCGACCGCCAGAATGTCAGTTTCGCCAAGCTAGACATGGTCGACGCCCTCGGCATGAGTGAATACACCTACGGTCTTGGCGCCTCGCTGTTTTTCATCGGCTATTTCATATTTGAAGTACCAAGCAATCTTCTATTGGACCGGTTTGGGGCCAGCAAATGGTTCGCGCGAATCCTGGTGTCGTGGGGTGCGGTTACGATAGCGCTCGCCTACACGCAGAATGCGACGATGTTCTACATCCTCCGTTTTTTGCTGGGCGCATGCGAAGCGGGCTTCTTTCCCGGTGTCCTGTATCTGCTGACTCTCTGGTATCCGTCCGCCTATCGCGGAAGGATGGTCGGCTTGTTCATGATTTTCAGCGCTCTCGCGAATGCCGTCGGCGCGCCACTGGGCGGTATGTTGCTCGATCTGGATGGTCTCTATGGTCATGCAGGCTGGCAGTGGGTCTTCCTGGTGACGGGAATTCCCGCTGTTGTCGCGGGCTTCGTTACATTGATCTACCTCTCAGATCGGCCTGAAAGTGCGACGTTTCTGAATTCCGAGGAAAAGACCTGGCTGAAGGACCGCCTTGCTTTGGAGAACGCTGGCATGGAGGCGACCGCCAGCGATGGCTTCAAGGCGCTCGTCAATCCGCGGGTTCTCTTGATGGCGATCTGCTATATCGGGTTTCCCCTAGCGGCATACGGTCTCAGCTATTGGCTTCCGACCATCGTCAAGAGCTTTGGGGTCGGCAATACGGCCAACGGCTTTCTCAACATCATCCCATGGGTGCTGGTTGCAATCGCGCTCTATGCGGTCCCGTCAGCCGCAGACAGAGCCTCGTCGAAGACGCCCTATATCGTGGTACCAGCGGTTGTTGGCGCCGTTTGCCTGGTTCTGTCCGCCGTGATTCCGAACCATCTGCTTCAGTTTGCCTTTCTCTGTGTTGCGGCAGCGGGCATCTTTGCCGGGCAACCTGTTTTTTGGAGCCTACCGTCACGATTCCTTCGAGGGGCGGGTGCAGCCGCAGGTCTGGCGGCAATCAATTCTGTCGGAAACCTGGGCGGATTTATCGCGCAGAACGTCGTACCGTGGATAAAGGATTCGACCGGCAGCACCATTGCCCCGATGTTCTTCCTCGCGGCCTGCCTGGCTGCTGCAGCAATTCTGGTACTGGTCGTTAGCCGTATGGTCGGACGCACGCCGACGTCGAGTGAAAGCGGAAAAGCCAAAGTGAACGTGTAGTTGCCCCGTGGACCTCTGTTCAAAGGAAAGCGGGCATGGTGACGACGAGGTGGGTTCGGGAGGAAGGAGCCCGACAGAAGAATCATAGGTAAGTACTATTTACGCTATTTTTCTGCACGCCAGACGCATATGGAATTTTATATGCTACATTATTTTATCAATACTTTAACTAAACTCTATTCAAACTAATTTTCATTGAAGCGGATAAAGACTCGAATGTTTGTATTGTCGGTAATTGACCGTGATGATCAACGTGATCTTCTGGTGGCAAGCCTCCACCTTAGAGGAAGGTATCTCTATGCCGACGCCTGCGGCGCCAGATATCGCTTTCGAATTCAGGACGTGATCAACCTTTCTCCAGTCAATGACCACATGATTTTTCCATCTATTCCTGCCGCTAGAAGCGCCCGTCTAAACTAGCGCCGCCTGCGACGGTTGTGTTCGAAGGGCAGGTGAATCGCCGTACGGATTGGGTCGTCAAGACTTTCGCACGTGACCTACTGGCGAAGGATTCGAGATAAATCGATCCGCATGCCTGCGCGGCCGAGTTCGTTTTCACCGGGTGGTTCGGACGAGCTCGATGAGGCGCTTTCGGGCTTTCCTGGATACCTCCCATTTGGATCGTCCAGTTCGCCTTGACCTGCGATCGATCCACTGGGATCTTCGGCCTGAAATACGCTTTGAGCCTCGAACTCGCCCGTTATCCACGCATCGATGGCATCCTCGAACACTTGCGGGAAAACTTCAGCGCTTTCGGGGTTTCCGTACCATTTGCTGACAATGCGAAGAATCTTTGCGAACATTCTCGTTCCCAGGCGCAGGTTCACGCACGGATCGACAAGACCTGACGTCACTTCCGAAATGTCTTTTACGCCAACACCTGCAGGAAACTGCGTGAGGCCGACGCGCACGACTGAATGTCCGACATTCTGCTTGACGATTTCCATTGCTTGCTCGGGTGTTCCAGCCTTCGGCACGAGGACCAATCGCCCTCCCGCTCTCACGGTGACAGCAAGGGGATCGGAAGAGCCTGCGGCTTTGACGAACTGCTCGACGATCGCCGGCTTCAAGGAGGGATCGGCACATTTTGTTATGAGGGCAGGATCAAGCATGAAGGGCTCCCGGAACTACGTGTTGACAGAGAAGACAAGCGGCTTGTGGAAGAGACGCGACCAAGCCTCGACACTGGCACGCTGGATGGGCACGATAGACGTGCTGCCTGTCCACCAGCCGTTCCCAACGGCGACGATGATATCAGGGTCGTAAAGCATGGACTGAACGACCGGCCAGACGATGAGTTGCTCGTAGCAAATCACCGGCGCAACCCGTTTGCCTGCGATTTCGGCGACGGGATTGGAGAAGAAATACGCACGTGCGCCGCCGCCGCCATCAATCAGTGACTGCCAGGGCTGCCACATCGAACCGGGGACCGGCATACGCTCGCGGTAGATAATTCGCGCCCCGAACTCCGAAAGTTCCAAGAGCACATTGTCGTAACCGATCTCGTCGACCACGGATGCGCCTGCGACGACCGTCAACCCGCTTGCTCGCAATTCACGCAGCCATAGCCGTTCGACCGTTGGTGTCCAGAAGCCGATCGCACTCTCTGGCAACACAACCACGGCGCCTTTGCCGCGCCTTGCCGCCCGCGCCGTTGCAACAAGGCCACGCTGCCGTTCGAGATTGCTGGTTCGGCCGAGCGACGCTCCAAGTGTAAGCTCGACACCATACCACGAAGAGGGTAGGTGCTGCGTCGTCCACTGTGCGGCGGACCAGAGCCACAAGCCAATAATGGCTATGGCTGCAGCCGGCCGAAGCCTGGTCGTCATGATCAAGAGGCCGGCTGCCATTGTGCCAAGACCGACCCACCCCCGGCCGGGAAACAGAACTCCGGCGGCGGTGATCGGGTGAGCCCAGCCCAAAATTCCAAAGGGCGGCACTGCCATCAAAAACATGACCAAGAGATAACGGATTGCAAGACGCCATCCCGATCTCTCGGTCCACAGGACGGCGTGGACGCTGACGAAGGCCGCCGACGCTATCAACCAGAGCAACAGACCGGACAAGAGATTTGAACCATAGAAGGCGACTGCGCCATGCGGCAAACCTCGAGATGCCGCAAGAAAATAGGTCGCCGATGCCATGGCGGCACTTGGCCGGTTGCGCGCCACGGACCAGATAAACGGAAAGGCGGCAGACACAGGAAGGGCGAGGGGATTTCCGCACCAACCGATCCAGCCAGCCGCTAGTGCCGCGCCCAACAGGACACTGTTGCGGACCAGTTCACGGCGCATAGGTGAGGACCGCCTTTGCCAGGCCGAGCACCCCGGAGGCAGGCACTGGACCAAAGTAGCGAGAGTCGAAGGACCCTATGAAACCAGAGTGAAGAAACACGTAGCCCGTCGGTACCGTTCCTCCGCTGAATCGCCTCAAGCTCCGACCTTTGCCGTCCAGCTGGGCCGGTGCGGAATGCGGCAATGCAAGGCCGTCGATCCTAACCAAGCGGTCAATTTCGATCCTTTGTGATGACATCGCAACGATGGTTTTGATGAGCGGCGCATAGCCACCGGGACAGATCCCCGATCGAAGGTAACCGCGGTCAAACGCTTCTCGCATGGTGGGCGTCGGCGGCGGACAGACAAAGACCAGATCGCCAATCTTGTAGGGTCCTTCCGGCATTTGAATTCGCCAGATCCCGAGAGGTTCGCTCGGCGTTAGATTGATCCGATACCCAAGCGCGCCTCCGGTCACGATGAGAGCGAAGAGAGCTGCAATAAGTGCGACAGGCAGACTCACGCGACGCCAAATTCGCGATGTTTGCCGGCGCTGATCGTGCAAAAAGGTCATTTCAGTGAAAGCCCCTTCCTGATCGTTTGCCGCAAGGCCTCGGAGTGCTTCAGAGAGGATGTCGATCGCTCTTGGGCGGACAATTGCTGAGCCGCGCGCAGAAAATTCCAGGCCGTCTTCATTTCTGCCTTCTGCAGAGAGTTCATCCCGGTCGTGAGGGATCGATAGGTTTGCCCGCTCGAGTCCCTTGCCGAAACCCCTAGGAAAGTCCGTTCCCCGAAGCGCTCCGCAACAGCCTTTGCAAACCCCTCAAGCTCCAGCCTCACCCTCTCGTCGGCGAGCCCGTGCTCGAGGACTGCGTGCAAGTCACTGCGGTCGATCGAATCGCGAACCTGCTCGAGCGCCGATCTGGCGTTCGGAGAAAGAGCGGGAATATTGATCGCGCTCTTCTGGCGGGCGGCGCACTCCTCTGTCTCATACTCTCGTTTTGCATTGGCGCGAATTTCAAGATAGCGGCCCAGACTGCGCGCCAGCGCAGTGACATTGACGACCGCCGTGTCCCGATCTTGCTCGTCGGATTTGCTGGCGAACAAACCCGTCTTGCCTTTGAGGGCACCGAAGCTACTCGGCTCTTCGGCGATCTTGAGCAGTGTCGCTGACGCCCTCGTCCGGTCAGCCAGTATCGCAGCGACATCGATGGCCTTGAATGCGGCCTCAGGTTGGGCATAGACGAGGTGGAACCGAACGAAGACATCTTCCCATAGCTTTTTTAAACCCGGGTCGGCCGCGAGCCTGTCCTCGACGACCTGCCCGATCGACCTCGAAAAAGTGGTGATCCCGGAAACCATGGGCTCTGCCTCCTTGATTGCGTGGTATTTCATCGCCGGCCCGACCAGGCCGAGTCGGGATCCGACAGCGGCCAGGCGCGACGCGAGCGTGATGAGGTTGTGCTTCTGCCTGACTGTCCAAGCGAGCCGGTCACGAACAAGCGTTCGGGCGACATTGACGGCATGAAGACCGCGTGCGTCAGCAAAGCGGAGCGCCTGTCGGTAGGGGCTGCCTTGCGCATAGTCGAGCGTCGTTTCCTTGACGTTCGTGCGAGAAAGCAATTCGATGAGGCCTCCAGCCTTTGTGAAGGACCGGCGGCCATAATAGACGCTGAGATCCTCGCGGTGCCGGGTCATGGCGACATAGGTGAGGTGACGGTCGAGGGAAAGAGATGCCAGCAACTTGACTCGATCGACAGTAGCGCCCTGGGCTTTGTGCACCGTAGTGGCATAGCCGTAGTCGACGTTGTTGTAGAAGCGCTGCTCGACCGCGACCTGGCGGCGACGCTCGCCTTCGCCGATGACGGCAACGATGCGGCCGGGCCCCGCTTCAACGACCTTGGCAAGCATGCCGTTCTTGACACCAAGTGATCCCTCGTTCTTGAGGAAAACGATCTGGTCGCCGGCCGCGAAGTTGCGATCTCCATCGGCTGTCTTGAAGGTAGACCCACCATCGATGACGCCCCGTTCAATGAGCTTGGCACGCGCTAGCTCGTTCAGCGTCCGGACATCACGACGCAAATGAGCAAGGATCAGGGAAGACCTGGCTGGATCATAGTCGCGGCTCCAATCCGCAATGAGGTTTGAGACCGCTTCAATCTTCAGCTCGGCGCTGATCATCCTTCCATTCGACCGATAGGCTTCGACCGCCTTGCCGATGTTGCCATGCGCAAGATCGCGCGAGGCGTCACGCATCCATTGTTTGCGCTGGCGATATATCGTGTCGAGTTCGGCATAGCCGATACGATTGGCAATCGCTCGGAAGGCCGCGCCCGCCTCGATCGGCTGCAACTGTTCCGGATCGCCGACGAGAACGAGTTTTGCGCCGGCTTTGGTGACTGTTTCAACGAACAGCGCCATCTGCCGCGACGAGACCATGCCCGCCTCATCGAGAACGAAAATCGTCTTGTCGTCGAGCTGATCGCGGCCTTGGCTCCAACGGAGCCCCCACGACGAAAGAGTGCGGGAGATGATGCCTGCTTCCTTCTCGAGACCTTCCGCTGCCTTGCCGGCAAGGGCACCGCCAACGACGCGATATCCGGCTGTTTCCCATGCCTGTCGAGCGGCCCTCATCATTGTGGTCTTGCCAGCACCGGCCCGACCGATCACTGCCGCGATACCTTCGCCACCGGCGACATGTTCGATTGCGCTCGTCTGTTCATCGGACAGGCGATCATTGCGCGCAAAGGTCGCGCCGAGCACTGTCTTTTGAACCTTGTGCGACGATCGCTTCGACAACCAGATTGCTCGATTGACCATTTCGGCTTCCAGCCGGATCAACTCGCGGGTTGTGTACTTGTCCGGGGTACATTGACCTGTGGCGAAGTCGATCCTCTCCCGATCGAGACGCAGGGTCGCGGGGCTCTGCAGGATGCGAGCAAGAAGGCTTTGGAAAAGGATTGCGTCGTCGATATAGCGATGCAGGAACTTGGCGACATCGCGCTCATCGAAGACGCTCTTTTCCCGCGCAATCAGGTCAAGTACGATCCCCGGATTGCGCTGAATTCGTCGCGCATTCTCGGCCCGGCGCTCATCTTGCAATTCCAGCCGCTCGAGCGAGACCTGTTCGCCCGAGCCTTCCGCCTTCCGTTCGATTGCCTTGGCGCCGACACCGAGATGGATAGTCGGGGTCAGCTCGATACCCTGCTTTTCGAAGGAACGGCCATCGATGCGGATGTCGAGACCGGCAACTGCCAGATGCCGATTCTGGCAGGCAAACCAGCCGTCGCGAAAGACATTGAAATCATCCAGTCTTCCAGCCCAAAGCTCATAGACGATCTTGCCGCTGTCGTTGCGGAGCGGATTGCCGTCCGCTCCGAGCACGGGCACTTTCTTGGCACCGAAACCGTCTTCCGTCAGCGGCCGCAATGTGGTCATCAAATGGACATGCGGATTGCCAGGCGCATCGTGGAAGACCCAATCGGCCACCATGCCCTTGGAGATGACATGCCTTTCCACAAAATCGCGGACAAGCTCGATATTCTGCTTAGCCGAGAGTTCGATCGGCAAGGCGATCGTCACGTCCTTGGCAAGCTGTGCGTCAGAGCGCTTCTCGAAATCCTCGACCTTGTTCCAGAAGGCTTCCGACGCAGATGAAACCGAGCGGTCGGCAATGATTTCGCGTAACCACCCCGGCGCGTCGACTGGAATGACAAACTCCTCATGAAGCAGACCCTGCTTCCGGCTGTAGTCGATCGTCCGGGCTTCCCGCTCATATTCCATCTTGGTGCAATGGCGGTAGGCAGCCGACAGCACTGCGCTGCGGCCGGACCCGCGGGCAACGATCGTGACTGAAAAATGCGGGACGGTCACTGTGAAACCAGCTCCTTCGAGCAATCGAATTCAATAAGCTCGTCAGGAGCGGCGGCCCGAAAAGGCCAAGCGCAGAGCGTCGCGTCAGCGACGTATAATTGCGCCCTTCGGATCCGCTCCTTCGGAACGGTCGGGATCATGCTCAAAGGTGTTGGCTGCGCCAACTCGCATTTCTGTCAGTAGATCGTCTCGCCAATCTGCGGGACCTTCCTGCTTGAGGAAGTCGAAACCGCATGAAAGGGCCGATCGGGAATGAAGAAACCGTCTGCAAGAATTCGCGAAGAAATCGTCCGTCTCCAGGAGCAGTTGAAGCAAGCCGAAACGCGGGAGGCCGAGCGCATCGGTCGCGTCGCTCTCAAGGCTGGGCTAGGCGACATGGAAATCGAGGAATCTGACCTTCAGACGGCATTCGAAGGTCTCGTCAAACGATTTTGCGGGACGAGACCCGCGTCGACAGAAAAGGACAAAAGCGGGGCAAGCAGAACCCCGCAAAGCGCGTCGAACCGACCTGGAGCAGATCAAGACAGCACTGGCGAGGATTGATCGGATGCAGCGCGCAAGAAACTCGCAAGCGCGGAAGAAGGATACACGCGACAAGATCGAACTCGGGGGCCTGATTGTCAAGGCGGGCCTTCGCTACGAGAAGCGCGCACTTCTTCTCGGCGCTCTGATCGATCTCAATCGCCGTCTCGGGATCGACGATGGCGAGCGAGCGCGACTGATGGCCATCGGCAACGAGGCATTCCGCCATGACAGCAAATAGGGTGGTGCTCCTTTTCATACCGATCATGTTGATGATTGGTGTTACCGTTGGCACCACTGGCATCGAGCAATGGCTGGCAACGTTCGGCAACACCGATGCGGCCAAGGCCGCGCTCAAGCATCTAGGCATTGCCGCGCCCTTCGTCGCAAGCGGAGGCGCCGGGGTGATCGTCCTCTTCGCCGCAGGCGGCTCGGTCAACATTCGTTCTGCTGCCTGGGGCGTCGTTGCCGGAGCCGCCGCCACATTCCTGATGGCATTTGCCCGCGAGGTAATCCTGCTTTCTGTTTTTGCAAACCAATTGCCCAGGGGCAGCAGCATGGTTGCCGATCTTGAGACAGGGACGGTAGCTGGGGCGGTGACTGCACTGATGACTGGATGTTTTGCGCTGCGGGTTGCGCTTCTCGGAAATGCGGCATTCCCGCGCGCCGAGCCAAGGCGTGTTATGGGCAAACGCGCCCTCCATGGGGAGGCCGACTGGATGACGATGCAGGAGGCGGCACAGCTTTTCCCGAATAGCGGGGGCATCGTGATTGGAGAGTGTTACCGCGTCGATCGTGACGACGTTGCTTCACATCCATTTCGCGTTGACGATCCTGAGACCTGGGGCGTTGGCGGCAAGTCGCCGCTGCTCTGCTTCGATGGATCGTTCGGATCTTCCCACGGCATCGCCTTTGCAGGGTCCGGTGGTTTTAAGACGACTTCAATCACCATTCCAACCGCGCTCAAATGGGGCGGAGCGCTTGTCGTGCTTGATTCATCGAACGAGGTTGCGCCTATCGTGATCGAACATCGTCGAAAGGCTGGCAGGGACATTCTTGTCCTCGATCCAAAGCACCCAGACATCGGGATCAATGTCCTCGACTGGATCGGACGTTTCGGTGGCACCAAAGAGGAAGACGTAGCCTCGGTCGCATCTTGGATCATGAGCGAAAATGGGCGAGCACAGGGAGTGCGCGATGACTTCTTTCGTGCTTCGGCACTTCAGCTCCTCACCGCAATTATTGCCGATGTCTGCCTGTCCGGCCATACGAAGAGCGAAGAACAGACCCTTCGCCAGGTACGCAGCAACTTAGCGGAACCGGAGCCGAAACTGCGCCAGCGATTGAAGGAGATTCACGACAACTCCAAATCCGATTTCGTGAAGGAGAACGTGGCCTCTTTCGTGAACATGACACCGGAAACCTTCAGCGGTGTCTATGCGAATGCAATCAAAGAGACGCATTGGCTTTCCTACCCAAACTACGCTGCGCTGGTATCCGGATCGAGCTTTATGACAGATGCGATTGCCGACGGCGACACGGACGTTTTCATCAACATCAATCTCAAGACGCTCGAAATGCATTCCGGGCTGGCGCGCGTCATCATCGGCACGTTCCTGAACGCCATCTACAATCGGGATGGCAGGATGAATACGCGCGCGCTTTTCCTTCTTGATGAAGTGGCACGCCTTGGGTACATGCGAATTCTGGAGACGGCGCGAGACGCTGGTCGCAAGTACGGCATCACCCTGATGATGATCTACCAATCGATTGGTCAGATGCGTGAAACCTACGGTGGCCGTGATGCATCAAGCAAGTGGTTTGAAAGCGCAAGTTGGCTTTCCTTTGCGGCGATTAATGATCCTGAAACGGCAGATTACATCTCACATCGCTGCGGCATGACCACGGTAGAGATCGATCAAGTCAGCTTGACCTCCCAGTCGCGCGGATCATCGCGCACGCGGTCGAAGCAACTGGCGCCGCGGCCACTGATTCAGCCGCACGAAGTTCTTTGCATGCGAGCCGACGAGCAGATCATCTTTACCACCGGCAAGCCACCGCTTCGCTGCGGCCGCGCCATCTGGTTCCGACGTGAGGACATGCGGCAATGCGTTCGGACGAGCCGCTTTTCAGTCGCGTCGGGCGGACCCTGAATGTGAGCTCGAACTAGCCCGCGTCGCATTGCGACATCACTGAAATGAATCGGTGAGCCGGAACCGATTCAAAACTGTCGTTGGACCCGGAATCTCCAAAGCGCGATTCTGTGTGCATGATCTCGCAACCCTACAAACTCTACATCGAGCGCACCGATCCGACCCGCAACATGGCTCGCTTTTATGCCATGTCGATTGACGCGACTCTGTTTGGTGACGTTTGCCTCACCCGTCGATGGGGACGTATAGGCGCCAAAGGACAGACAATGACCCACCATTTCGAGCGAGAGCACGATGCGGTGGTGCTCTTTCTGGATCTGATCCGGCTTAAGCGAAAGAGAGGGTACGCCACGGTCGCCAGTGGGCGTCGCTCATCCTGAAGACGACTGAAGAGCAAAGGACCTCGCGTCAGAATTCTGACTGCCAGCTTTAAGCACGACGCGCGGGAGGCATTATCCCTAATCGCGATGAAACGAGATCCGCAGCAAAGGTGCACCGGGTCGCGCTCGAGACGAAAGTGAGCGCCCTAAGGGTGGTGGCTCGACTTGCACGATATCTAACTGTTCGGCCATGGCGACGGCAAGCTCTGCTCTGGCAATCTCGAGCTCGGCTACGATTTGACGACGCCCAGCAGCCCAACCTGCATTGCGGAGTTCGGCGCGCAGTTCTTCGATCTGCTGTTCGATAAGATTGGCCATCGTTTCGTCTCCTGAAGTTCGTGAAGGACGACAACCGCTGCCAGTGACACGATAGATGGGGCAGGGGATCGCATCAATTCCGATGACGCCGGCGAGTGGGAAGCCTATTTCAACAGGCTCCGCACAATCGGGAAAACCGCGCATTGTCGGGGAGCTGACAACCGATCAAGCTTTATTGGGCAGCTATACTCCCTCTGTTCGCAGCAAAGGCTGGAAACCGGCTCCGCCTTGTGGCGGAGCCGGGTCACTCGCTAGTCCCGGTTCGGGCGGGACCAGATAAGCTGGAGGCTTCCTCCGCCTTCGACTTCGGCGAGTGTCGCGTAAATCGGGGCAGCAAAGCTCGGGTCGTCAAGTTTGACGGAGAGGTAATCGCGGCCCTGCTCGGAGGTCTTTTGCCAAGCAGCGCCCAACTCGACATTTCCAGCATAGATGCGGAAGTGAGGGCCCTTTTCGGAGGGGGTCTCGACCCGGGAGATGCGAGCCTTGAGATTGAGGGCGAGAGTGCGGATCGAACCCGTAAATCCGTTCTCGGTGGAGGTGAAGGTGCCGATGGTTGCCATTCTAAGTTCCTTTCGTTGTTTCCGGCCGCGCCCATCGCGGCCTCGATGACAGTCACGAGTCCGTGGACGATCGGACCGCACCTATTTGGCCGAAATGAAACGGAGGGCGGCAGTCGCATGTTTGTTAGTAGGCGAGGAATGACGGCGAAACGGGAAGGAGTAAGAACACGCGACTGCCGTTGGGGGGATCGACCGAGGCGAAGCCGTACTAAGGTTAGACACCTCTCATCGCGGTCGCAGACGGAGCGCCAACAATCCATGAAGGGAACTTGGGTCTGACGGCCTCGAATAAACGGTCTGTTCCAATGCCGACTTATCGCCGAAACATCACCCAACGCGCTCAGTTCGGCCGTACCGGTGCACCGGAAAAGTCGCAGATGAAAGAACACGGCAAGGACGGCTAGCAACCGTGCCAGATCCAGCAGTTAGATAGTGCTGAGACATTTCCCAAGACCGCTGAATAAGCAGCGCACTCGGAAGCGCCGCCGCTTTGTCGAGCGGTCGGTCGATTTTGGTTCCGCTTCGATTGCGCTTCGCGTCAGGTAATATTATCTTTTTATTTCAGCTACTTAGCAGAAAGTGGCATAACATGCATTATGGAACCGGACTGAGTTCTCGCTTGCGTCGGTTCTACTGCGCCGCTCGAGTGTTGATCGCGGCCTGGCTATCGGCCGCAGCTGATAGTGTTCTTGATAAATGATTGGCTGAAGCCCTCTTGGTCAACGCGCAACCAAGCCGGGTGCCTCTGAGTGCTCCATTCGCCACACATCGTTAGATGAGGCCATGACGGTCCGCTCGACCAATGTCAGCCCGTTTCGAACCGTCGTGGAGAACACAATAGCCCCTCTTTCACCCCATGCCGAAGCGACAACAAGGACCGTTGCAAAGCGGCTTGGTCTTAGTGAGCGAACTTTTGCTAGGCGGTTGGCGACCGAGGGATTGAGTTTCGGAGAGATCCTTGACCAGCACCGGCGCGAGCTAGCGTTGCGCTACCTTGAGGAAAATCTTCAAGCCTCGCAGATCGCGTGGTTGCTGGGCTTTCATCAACCAAGCTCATTCAGCCATGCGTGCCGCCGTTGGCTTGGCAAGAGCCCATCAGAATTTCGGCGGGCACGCATGGTGAGCCCCGTGTTAGAGCTGCTATAGTAGGCCCCGCGTAGTGCCGGAGATCGACTCGACCGCGGGCGCAGCTGCGTTCTCGCACTGCCGCCAACAAACGCAATTCGAGGTATCAGCGGCCTCCCGGTGACCTTGCCGGAGTGGAACGAGCGTGCCATCATGCTGCCCTCAACATCAAGAGCAGAGCCCAACGCAGGGACTTGTTCAGGAGTAACCGATTCTCGCTAGCCGTATGATGGGCTCGGCGCACAACCTCTTAATACTCGATTCTAAATGGGTGGAAATAGGAGGTTATTGGCCATGACTTCTGCAATACACCGTAGGTTTCAGATCCCTCGTCGCGAGCGACTGGGTCTCTTAAGCCTGTGCAACGAAAGTGGTCTCACCATCTCATTCCTGCCGAATGGAACGCTGTTTGCGATCGAATATCATGATGAGTTTGGGGCGATCATGGTCAATCAGATGTTGGGATCGCCGGTCTACGGAGGGATTGGCAGGCTCTATCTAAGGATCGGTGGTCCGAACGGAGGAGTATTCGAGATCGTAGGGTCGCGAGCAAAGGTTTCCTTCGGCCAAGGAGATACCTTCTTCTGGAAGGGGCAATCGAGCGAGATCCGACATTCTGTTCAGCTTGAGCTGCACCCAACCGAGGCGAAATGGTTCTGGCGGGTAACG
This sequence comes from Rhizobium sp. RHZ01, assembly GCF_014851595.1. Classification (NCBI taxonomy): domain Bacteria; kingdom Pseudomonadati; phylum Pseudomonadota; class Alphaproteobacteria; order Hyphomicrobiales; family Rhizobiaceae; genus Rhizobium; species Rhizobium sp. RHZ01. The sequence goes on along the minus strand of NZ_JACUZZ010000003.1, from coordinate 9,076 downwards.
CTGGAAAATCTCTCTCGGAGCCCTGTCGAGGCGGACCTGGTCCTTCTACAGGACATCGGGATTGGAGACCATGGCTTCTTGATGGGAAGCGAAGCCTACGCCTCCCAGTACATCGACCACACGATTGTCGATCATCCAGTGTTCGGTCCCGTGGTAATGAACCGCCAAAACCTCAAACAGCCGGGCGACCGCAATCCCTGGCTTGCTCATGGTTGTATCACCGGAGCTGCGGCTTACGCGACCGACGCGATCCAACTTGTATTTCCAAGGCAACCTTGCCACACCGCAATGGTCCCGGATTTCGGCAACAACCTCCCCGCGTTCCGTCGACAGCATGAATTAGCGTGTCCAAGCATCCAATCTACGCTGCTTTCCATAGGACCAGGAGCAAACTCAGAAACAACATTCTTCGGTCTGTTCATTCCTGATCACCCCGAACCTTCAAGCGAAAAGGACCTCGCAAAACTGGACGGCATTGAGCATTTGGGAGCCAGTTCCTTGGACACCAAGGTCGCTGTAGCAGGTGTCTCGCGCAGTTTGCTCCAGGACGTGTCAGAAACGGCATCGCTAGCACTCGACAATGAGATGGTGGAGGCGCTCTACCCTGAGCGACACCTTGAGGAGCGAATTGATGGGCAGCTTCTCTCCTTCTTCGTGCAGGATGGTCGGCACAACCGCCATGTTGTTCTACGAGGCAAGGAGCTTATCTCCATCAGACGCCACGGCGAGATCATGCGGAGTGGCCAGAATATGCTTCCGGATGATAGCACTCTTGCCGCGACCTGTTGGATGCAAGGAATCTTTGCCGCACAGCTAACAATCGGAAACACCTCATTTCACAAACTCTTCTCGGTTTCGCGCGACCCCTACAATCTGACGATAGCAAATGGCCTAAGGATCCTCGTTGACAAAGGTGATGGCTGGCAACTCTTGGGTGTTCCGTCTGCCTTCGAGATGGGACTGAGTTATTGCAGGTGGCTCTATCAACTATCAGGGCGCACCGTTACCATCACAGCAGCCGTGTCCGGAAAGGAACCGGCAATGCAGTGGGAAATAACGACCGAGGGCACTCCCTGCCGTTTTCTTGTCGTCGGAAATCTCACACTAGGCGATCGCGAATTTGAGAGTGAAGGTTTTATCGATATTAACTTCAAACGTAAGCGCGTGACGTTCCGCCCCGACGTTAATGGCCTATGGGCACAAAAGTACCCAGACGCCGCCTACTATCTAGTCACGTCGATGCCCGACGTTCTTGAGAATATTGGCGGGGACGAACTCCTGTATACCGACCGCATTGCGCGTGGAGGGCCATTTGTGGTCCTTGTGGTTCGGGAGACAGACGTCTTCCGTTTCGCAGTGACCGGATCAATCGTTAGTCAGGAACAGGGCGAAGATCTCGCCGAGCGCTACGAGGCCGGTGTCGACCTTTCGGATATGCTTACCCCCGCCTCTGCGTTCTGGAACCACGTGACGCGGAATATTGTGATACAGGGAGACGGGCCTGATCTTTTGGCCCAAGCGACGTTCCTTCCCTGGCTCGCCCATGACGCAATCGTTCATGCAAGTGTCCCGCATGGGCTTGAGCAATTTACGGGCGCGGCCTGGGGAACCCGCGATGTTTGCCAAGGCCCAGTAGAGCTGCTTTTAGCCTTTGAACATGACGACGAGGTTCGAGAGATCCTCCGGATTTTGTTTAGTGAGCAGTTCCGGGACCGTGGCGACTGGCCTCAATGGTTCATGCTCCCGCCGTATTCGAATATCCGCGCGGGGGAAAGCCATGGCGATATCGTGGTTTGGCCTCTAAAGGCTCTTTGCGATTTCATCGAGGCGACAGGCGACGTTGCGATCCTGGACGTCGCCGTGCCCTGGCGATCCGACGACACCTTGGAGCAAACCCAGGAAGAGGCAGCAATCTTCAGCCATGTTGAAAAACTGCTCCAGACTGTACAAGAACGCTTCATCCTTGGAACGAACTTAATTCGCTATGGCGAAGGGGACTGGAACGATTCCCTTCAGCCCGCCGATCCGCACCTTCGTGACTGGATGGTAAGTAGCTGGACGGTCGCACTATTGTACGAGCAGGTGGCGCGGTATGCAGTCATCCTTGACGGAGTTGGACGTTCAGCGGGAGCGGCCGACCTGCGGAGAACGGCCGCTGCGATGCGCCAGGATTTCAACGATCATTTGATCCGCGATAATGTAGTCGCTGGCTACGGTATCTTCGATCCAGGTGGGGACATCGAGTTGCTGCTCCATCCAGAAGATCGGCGCACAGGTCTCCATTACTCATTGATCTCGATGACGCAGTCGATCCTCGGTGGTCTGTTTACCCCCGAGCAGAGCGAACGCCATTTGACGGTGATTAAGGAGAAATTGCTGTTTCCCGACGGTGCCCGGCTCATAGAAAAGCCTGTGCGATACTCGGGGGGAACCGAGAAGCTCTTTCGCCGTGCGGAATCATCTGCATTCTTTGGTCGCGAGATCGGGCTGATGTATATGCATGCGCATCTTCGTTATTGCGAAGCGCTGGCATTGAATGGGGACGCCGAAGGCGTGTGGAACGGCCTTGCACTCGCCAATCCAATTTCGCTTGCCGACCGCCTGCCACAGGCGTCGCTGCGCCAGCGAAACACTTATTTCAGCAGTAGTGACCCCGCCTTCACCGACCGCTACCTCGCTTCCGCTGAATGGGAGGAGCTCCGGACCGGTCATATTTCCGTGGATGGAGGGTGGCGAATATATTCAAGCGGCGCGGGCATTTACACTCGGATCCTCGTTGAGAAAATCCTGGGTGTCAGGCGCGAGTTCGGCAAGCGGGTCCACATCCCGTTGCTGCCAGATGCGGTTAACGCAACGGCGGTATTCGGTTGGGACGTCGAACCCGGCTGAATATCAAACTTTTGAACACGGACGACAGTAGCCTGGCCGCCCCCAGGAACAAGCCTTGCGCCTCTGACGCGCACGGCAACGGGTAGGGTAGAATTCTTCAACGGCGACAAGGGTTTTGGGTTCATCACTCCAGATGGTGGGGCCAAGGATGTTTTCGTGCACATCTCAGCGCTACAGGCCTCCGGTATTCAGTCACTGCGTGACGGGCAGAAAGTCTCATTCGACACTGAGCCGGATCGGACCGGAAAAGGGCCGAAGGCGATTAATATCGATCTGCGTCAGCGCGTTCACCCGGGTGGACCAAATGCCGATATAAGTGCCGATGAGCAGCGTCGCGATGTGCGCAGGAGGATTCCGGAGCGCCATCGTGTGGGGGCGCCTTGCCACGCCCTCGCCCGGCTAACAGCCCCCCAATCTTGGCGCCGGACCCATTCGCTTTCGCGGGACCGTGAGGACATGCGCCCCTCTCCACTCAGGACCTTGGCAGTTTGCCACAAACAATTGGCTTGATAGCGCAAGCGACGAAACAAAACACCGCCTATTTGCCAAGACGAAAAGCGTGAACGCCGAAACCGGGTTGCCGGTTTCATTGCATGTCTTGATGATGGCTGCTCGTATGGAACACCACAGATGATAAGGCTGTCATTCGCGGTTGCTGCCGCGCTTTTATCCGCGTCCACCTGCTTTGCCGGTGTCTGTTCATATCAGAACGGCAACGCTCTCTTGGCGGACTGCTCCTCCAAGGCATCCACCCTGAAGGCCTTCTGCATCGGCTACATTGAGGGTGTCATTGATGGCCTTGAAGTAACCGGGAACATTACAGGGGCGGGTCAATGCCTCCGTTATGAAGTCACGGGCGGCCAACTCATGGATGTCGTGGTGAAGTCACTACGCAAGAACCCAGAAACCCGCCACAACGCCGCTGCCGCCCTCGTGGTATTTGCCGTAGCCAACGCGTTTTGCTCGGGAGATGCAGCATGAAAACCGCAATTTCCATTGCCATTGCTACCAACGCAATTAGCTCGGCCTTTTGCTCGAACCGCGACACGGCAGTGAATTGATGACGTACACGAGACTCCAACTTCAGTTTCACCAGCGCATGCTACGGTTCATCAAGGAACACAAAGCGGCGGGGCTGCGTCATCCAACCCGGTTTGCCGAAATGTGTGAAAGCATGGGCGGCACAAAAGCCGTAGAACAATTGCTTGCCACCGGCATGTCCACTCGCTTGCCTCGGCACGATGGTTTTGCAACCGCATTGTTTGCCGACCGGCTGGACATGACGGCCGAGTGCATCGTGTGGTCAGAGAAGGAATGGCAACCGCTGTTCCCTGGCTATCTGGACTACCTTGACCGTATTGCCAGAGAATTGGGCTTTGAGGTGGACGCATGAGAACCGCCGCTCTTCAACGTGGTATCCTCGTGATCGCCGTCCGCGCTGTGGCCAAAGAGAAGCGGGATTGCCCCAACGCGTCAGGCAGCAGCGTGACCGGCTGCCATATCTGGACGGCTAACACCCACACGCACATTCCGCCGCGGCCCCAGGCCCCCGGTTGGCTCCTCTCATGCTTCGCCTCGGGGCGCGTTCAAACAATGTGGCTCCAGTCATGACCGAAAGACCCGACCTTGAAATGGAGTTCTCCGTTGCTGCCGATGATGCACGCGGCGGCGTGGTTGCGGTGATCAGGATGATCTATCAGATGTGCGAGTATAACGAACGTGGCACCGCCGATGCCCTAATGATAGCACTGATAGCGGCGACGGCACTCTGGAATCGCCACGCCCCCGACCACACCGACATGAAAAGCTTTTGCGCCTTCATGGATCAAGCCTTCGTTCTGTCGCGAGATTGGTTCCCCGCCGCCCGGGAGAACCTGCAATGAACTACAAAATCGAAATCGTGCCGGTCAAGTTCGCCAGAAGCGGACGTACCATCAACACCATTCACGTATACTTCGACGGTGCGTTTGTTGGCTCGGCCAACCAACCCCGGGCGGCCGCAAGTATATTAACGGACCGCAAAGTGCCGCTTGCCGACGCTTTGGCGGCAATCGATCAAGCAAGAGCTACCCACAAGCAAAAAGGCTCCTGAGAGGGAGCCAAGTAATCACCTTGCAAGAGAGAGTTCTAATGTACCGCAGAACAAAGCTGGTAACCATTTCGCTCGGCCTCGCCCTCGGTGCGGCCTCCCTCGCCCATGCCGGGTGCACCGACTACGGCAACGGTGACTCCACCTGCTATGACTGGCAAAGCGGCAACCGTTACAGTATCCACCGCGACGACAATGGCGACATGACAATGAGAGGTTCCAACCTCGGCACCGGCTCAACCTGGCGTCAAACTTACGACGCCGACACGGGCCGCACCCGGGGCTACGACTCTGACGGCAATTTCTGGAGCTGCTCAAAGAGCGGCGTTTGCTACTAAAGCATGCGTGAACCGTGGCGGAATGCGAAGTCATGACGTCAAAATCAACTTCTCAGTGAGCAAGAGCGGGTTCGAGAACTCACGTCGGGCATTGACGGGTGCTACTCGACTGAACAAGAGCCTGGTCATCGCGGTGGCTTAAGCGGAGCCAACGCCTGCATAAGAGCGTTTTTGTGCGTTCCCGGCAGCACCAAGACCTTCAATCAGCGGTCCGGGACCTCAAGAACAAGATTTAGCCAGAGTGCCTAAATGTACGAGGATTTTCGGTATGGAGTGCCCTTTGCCAAGCGCCTACAAAGATCGATTTTTTGTGTCTCGCAGACCAGACGATACGTTTGCCGTGATTGATCGCAACACCGGCTACCCGGCGGATGTTGGTGCGACGTCGATCAAGCTGTTACAGAACGAAGCCGAGGAGCTCGCGATACGGCTGAATAGTGACGTGTTCGATGGCCTCTCAAAGAGTAAAGAATGATCCAATCCCACTGACGCATGACCTCGCCAGGCGTCATGCTGCCTTCCTGAAATTTCGGAGCGCAAAGCAGAGCCAAATGTGTGTGGTGGAAACCATGAGCTGTTTAGCATCAATGAGACGCCAAAAGCGGCGCCCTGGGCGCTGTCGCAATTTCTGATGAAATGCGTAGGGCATGGATCAGGGAATATTGAATTTGCGATTCTACTCCACTACCGCGCCGCCAAAAGCAACGACGAGATTTTGGGATCGTCAACTTGCTGCGTAAAATGCTATAGATAGGAGGTAGTTGCCTGCTCGGAGCAGATTCCAGTGACCCCCGAAACAACGCATGGCAGTACCTCATTGACAGCGGGCCTTCGGCTCGACGTGGTAGCCGGACTTACAGCAGCGGCGGTTGTCCTGCCCAAGGCGATGGCTTATGCCACGGTTGCCGGACTGCCGGTGAGCGTCGGCCTCTATACGGCTTTCGTTCCGATGATCGTCTATGCGTTGCTCGGAACGTCACGCGTGCTGAGCGTCAGCTCGACGACCACGCTGGCAATCCTGGCTGGAACCGAGCTTGGGACCGTCGTTCCCGATGGTGATCCCGGCAAGCTGATCACCGCCGTCGCAACGCTCACCGGACTCACCGGCGCCCTTCTGATCGCTGCCTCGGTCCTTCGCCTGGGGTTCGTGGCTAACTTCATTTCGTCGCCTGTGTTGACCGGCTTCAAAGCGGGCATAGGGTTAGTGATCGTGCTGGACCAGGTGCCGAAACTGCTCGGCGTGCATATTGCTAAGGCAGGCTTTTTCCGCGATATCGTCAGCGTGCTGCAACATGTACCGGCAACGTCGCTGCTCACACTGACAATTGCAGCCGCGGCGTTGATCGCATTGTGGACGATGGAGCGGCTCTGGCCCCATTCACCGGCCCCGCTGGTGATTGTCGGCGCAGGCATCTTGGTTTCCTGGCTCGCCGGCCTGAATGCCCTGGGCGTTGCAACTGTGGGGTTCATCCCGCGGTCGCTCCCATCAATCACTCTTCCTAGTCCCGGCTTGATCGAGCAACTTCTGCCCGGGGCGCTCGGCATCGCGCTAATGAGCTTTACCGAAACGATTGCCGCCGGACGGGCCTTCGCGGTCCCTACAGAGCCGTCCATCAAGCCCAACCGGGAACTTCTGGCAACGGGAGCCGCCAATCTGGCCGGAGCTTTCTTTGGCTCCATGCCCGCGGGCGGTGGCACGTCCCAGACGGCGGTGGTTCGCGCCGTTGGTGGACAATCGCAAAAGGCCTCTCTGGTCACCGCCGCGGCGGCGGCGGCCACCATGCTGTTTCTTGCCCCGCTGTTGGGCTTGCTGCCGCAAGCCGTGCTCGCCGCGATCGTGATTATTTACTCGGCCGGACTAATCGCCCCCGCCGAATTTGCATCCATCCGTAGGGTTCGGCGGATGGAGTTCCGCTGGGCGCTGGCGGCGTTCCTGGGCGTGCTTGTCTTCGGCACGCTTCAAGGCATCGTGGTCGCGATCGCCCTTTCGCTAGTCGGCCTGGCCAGTCAGTCGGCCAAGCCGAAGGTCTCCGTTGTTGGCCGCAAGCGGGGCACTGATGTGCTCCGGCCGCTGTCACCTGACCATCCCGACGATGAAACGTTCGAGGGCCTGCTGATCCTCCGTCCGGAGGGCCGGCTCTTTTTCGCTAACGTTCAACAGGTTGCGGATCAGATCCAGTCGCAGGTCGCCAAGCATAAGCCGCATGTGCTTGCGCTCGACATGAGCGGTGTCTTTGACATCGAGTATTCCGCCATGCAGATGATGATTGAGAGCGAACGGCGCCTTGCCGCACAGGGCATCACGGTGTGGCTGGCAGGATTGAATCCCGATGTGCTCGACTACGTTCGGGCCTCCGGTCTCGCCGACAAACTCGGCCGCGAGCGGCTTTTCTTCAACATGCCTGCCGCTCTGCAGCGCTACTTAGGCGGCAGCGTCGACCGCAGCTAGTCTAAGTATGGAACCTATGGCGGTCGTCCTCACTGCTCAACTGGTTAGCCGCCGTTTCGATGAGGCTACTTAGGCCGCCCCTGCCTGCGCCGCCCACAGCCATAGCTTGTTGTCGTGCGACGGATTAGAATAGCCGACAATTATTCCAGTCTGACTGAGCCCCCTGGCGCACAAGGAGGGAACAAATGACAGCGGAATCGGCCCTTGAGCCCAACAAAGGGGTCGAGGTTCCTGAGCCAAAAAAGGAGCCCGGCAATCCTTTGCGAAGGGTGGCGCTGAGTGTGCTGCTGCTGGCGGCTTTTCTCTTTACGCTCGGCGTCTTCATGGAGCGGCGAACACCAATGTCGTCGCAGGCCACCGTGCAGGCATTTGTCATCAGCATCGCACCGGAAGTTGCCGGGCGGGTCGTTGAAGTCGGCGTGATCGACAACATGCGCGTGTCCCCCAAGCAAATGCTGTTTCGCATCGACCCCCATCAATACCAGATTGCGGTATCAGAGGCCGAGGCGCAGCTCGATAGCGTAGGCCAGTCCATCGGTGCGTCAACGGAGGCCGTCAACACTGCCCAGGCCAAGCTCGTGGAGGCGCGGGCCTCTCGCGACCTCAGTCTCGAACAGGCCAATCGGGCAAAGCTGCTGGTTGAGCAGGGAGTCTATCCCAAATCCAGATACGACCAGGCACAGTCGGGCTACGATCAGGCAGAGGCAGCCGTAGACGCCGCCGAAGCCGAGCTAAAGCGTGCCGAGCAGGAACTGGGGCCGGTGGGCGCCGACAATCCCCAACTGCGAGGGGCGCTTGCGGCATTGGAAAAGGCTAGACTCGATCTCAGTCGGACCACGATCGAAGCGCCGGGCAAAGGTGTCGTGACCAATCTTCAACTGACCGCGGGCGGCATGGTGGCGGTCGGCCAGGGAGCGCTGACATTCATCGACGTCGATACGGTGTGGATCACCGCCGCGTACAAGGAAAACAGCCTGGAGAACGTGACCCCCGGCGATCGGGCCGAAGTGTTGTTCGATGTATTGCCCGGAAAGCTGTTCCCGGCCAAGGTCGAGAGTGTCGGCTTGGGCGTCGCCCAAGGCTCGATCGATCCCAGCACCGGTCTGCCGAAGATTTCAACGGAAAGCGGCTGGATCCGAACGCCCCAGAGTTTTCCGGTAAAACTGGTCCTGGACGAAGGACTGCAATCTTCCGGACATTCTGCCCATATCGGGGAAGAAGTCGAGATCCATTACCGCTGGCATGCATTTTATGGTCGGCAGGTGCGACGCTACTACGGCGAGCGGCGCAGCGGATCGGAAGTCGTCGTTG